>NZ_JBYVMD010000078.1:0-15273 GCF_058145955.1 Pseudomonas sp. A39 | reverse complement strand
CGTGGACTTCAGCCGCTTCGGCGAAACCGAAGAAGTGCCGATGACCCGCCTGATGCAAATCGGCGCGTCGAGCCTGCACGCGAGCTGGCTGAACATCCCGCACGTGACTCAGTTCGACCAGGCCGACATCACCGACCTGGAAGCTTTCCGCGTTGCGCAGAAAGCCGTGGCCGAGAAGGCCGGCGTGAAACTGACCGTGCTGCCACTGCTGCTCAAGGCGTGTGCGCACCTGCTCAAGGAACTGCCGGACTTCAACAGTTCGCTGGCGCCAAGCGGCAAGGCGATCATTCGCAAGAAATACGTACACATCGGCTTTGCGGTCGACACCCCGGAAGGCCTGCTGGTACCGGTCATCAAGAACGTCGACCAGAAGAGCCTGCTGCAGCTTGCCGCTGAGGCTGCTGCGCTGGCTGCCAAGGCCCGTGACAAGAAGCTCACCGCAGACGACATGCAAGGCGCGTGCTTCACCATCTCCAGCCTCGGTCACATTGGCGGCACTGGCTTCACGCCAATCGTCAACGCGCCGGAAGTGGCGATCCTGGGTGTGTCCAAGGCCACTATCCAGCCAGTGTGGGACGGTAAAGCGTTCCAACCGAAGCTGATGCTGCCACTGTCGTTGTCCTACGATCACCGCGTGATCAACGGCGCCGCAGCTGCACGCTTCACGCAGCGCCTGAGCCAACTGCTGAACGACATCCGCACTATCCTGCTGTAAGCCGCAGCGGCCTCCTCCGCACCGAGGAGGCCTGGCGGCAACGATTTTCGAGCGCCACGCTCGTACCTCAACCCCGCCACTTGGCGGGGCTTTTTTTGCCTGCGTTCCGCGCCTGAATTTGGACAATACAAACAGGTTTGTACACCTTCCATCGCTCCGATTGAAGAAACCCCTCACGCGGCCGATAACCCCCTTATAGCACTTAGCCTTCATCCTCTCTTGTCAGCCCGCGCCGCATGATGCAACCTTGCCGCAGGCAACCGAAAAGAGGGCGTGAGCCCGGCGCCAAGTGCGTTATTTCAAGTGAGTCTCCCCATGAAAAGCCAGCCCGATGTCGCCCGAATGGCGGCCGAGGTAGTGACGCAGTTACCGGTGCCTTCGCGCCTCGGTATGCTGCGTTTCGAGCGGCTTAATGAGGCAAGCTGGGCCCTTCTTTACCTCGACCCCAATTGCGAACGCCAATTCGGCCTGTCAGCCGTCGAGCTTTGCGCCCTGATCGGTACGCCATATGCCAGCCTGATGGAGCCCCAGGCGCGCTACGAATTGCACGACACCATCCAGCAGCAACTGGCCCTGAGCCCTCACTATCTGGTGCGCTACACCCTTCACACCAGCGACGGCCCACTGAGCCTGCTGGAAATGGGCGAAGCCTACAAACAACACAATCGCCATCTGCTGCGCGGCTACCTGATGGTGGTCGATGGCCTGTTCAGTGAAATCCCCACTGCCGTTCCCACGGCAGACCTGGAAAACCAGAACAGTCGCCTGCAGATCGCCCTGGAGCTCAACCAGCGCGCCCAACAGGAACAGCTGCAGCATCTGGAGCGAGTCCGCGCCCAACAGGAGTTGATCCTGCTGCTGGCCCGACAGCGCTACACCACCCATAACTCGTTGCAAGAAGCGGCGGAGCTGATCACCCGCAGCGCCTGTGACATCTACCGGATCGACTGCGCCAGCATCTGGAACCTCGAAGGCCAACGCCTGGTGCCCATCTCGGCCTACCACCGCGACGACCAGCAGCACCACCTGCCCGAATCCATTGACGCAAGCTGCTTCCCGGATTACCTCGAAGCCCTGCACACCAGCCGCGCCATTGACGCCACCAACGCCTTACGCGATCCGCGTACCCGGGAAATGGCCGAGAACAAAGACATTCACGCCATGCTCGACGCGAGCATCCGCGTCGATGGCCAGGTAGTCGGCGTGCTGTGCCTGGAACAAAGCGGCTGCACGCGCGCCTGGCAGGCCGATGAAATTGCCTTTGCCGGCGAGCTGGCGGACCAGTTCGCGCAAGTCATCAACAACCACAACCGCCGCACCGCCACCAGCGCCCTGCACCTGTTCCAGCGCGCCGTGGAGCAAAGTGCCAACGCCTTTCTGCTGGTCAACTGCGACGGCGTGGTGGAGTACGTCAACCCGAGCTTCACCGCGATCACCCAGTACAGCGCCGAAGAAGTCCACGGCCACCGCCTGGCGCAATTGCCGGCACTGGAGAACCTCAGCGAATTGCTTTTCGACGCACCGTCGAGCCTCGCCAAGAGCAACAGCTGGCAGGGTGAATTCAAGAGCCGGCGCAAGAACCTCGAACCCTACTGGGGCCAGTTGTCGATTTCCAAGGTGTACGGCGACAACCGAGAGCTGACGCATTACATCGGCATCTACGAAGACATCACCCAAACCAAGCTGGCCCAGCAGCGCATCGAGCGCCTGGCCTACACCGACAACCTGACCAACCTGGGCAACCGCCCGGCGTTCATCCGCAACCTCGATGAACGCTTTGCACGTGACAGCGACAGCCCGATCAGCCTGTTGCTGGTGGACATCGACAACTTCAAGCGCATCAACGACAGCCTCGGCCACCAGACCGGCGACAAACTGTTGATCAGCCTCGCCCGCCGTTTGCGCAACAGCCTGAGTACCGGCGGCAGCCTGGCGCGCTTTGCCAGTAACGAGTTTGCGGTGTTGCTCGACGATACCGACCTGGAGACCGGCCAACTGGTGGCCAGCCAACTGCTGGCGACCCTCGACAAACCGATGTTCGTCGACAACCAATTGATCAGCGTCACCGGCTCCGTGGGCCTGGCCTGTGCGCCGCTGCATGGCCGCGACCCGCAGACCCTGATGCGCAACGCCGGCCTGGCCCTGCACAAGGCCAAGGCCAACGGCAAACACCAGGTACAAGTGTTTACCGAAGCGCTGAACGCCGAGGCCAGCTACAAGCTGTTCGTCGAGAACAACCTGCGCCGCGCCCTCACCCAGAACGAATTGGACGTGTTCTACCAGCCCAAGCTGTGCCTGCGCAGCGGCCGCCTGCTGGGCATGGAAGCACTGTTACGCTGGAACCATCCGGAAAAGGGCATGATCCGCCCCGACCAATTCATCAGCGTGGCGGAAGAGACTGGGCTGATCATCCCCATCGGCAAATGGATTGCGCGCCAGGCTTGCCGCATGAGCCGGCAGTTGACCGCCGCAGGCATGGGCAACCTGCAGGTGGCGATCAACCTGTCACCCAAGCAGTTCTCCGACCCGGACCTGGTGGCCTCGATTGCCACGATCCTCAAGGAAGAACGGCTGCCGGCCAACCTGCTGGAGCTGGAGCTGACCGAAGGCTTGCTGCTGGAGGCCACAGAAGACACGCGCCTGCAACTCGACCAGCTGAAAAGCTTCGGTCTGACCCTGGCCATGGACGACTTCGGCACCGGTTACTCGTCGCTGAGCTACTTGAAAAAATTCCCCATCGATATCATCAAGATCGATCGCAGCTTCATCCACGAAATCCCGGATAACCAGGACGACATGGAAATCACCTCCGCCGTGATCGCCATGGCCCACAACCTCAAGCTCAAGGTCGTGGCCGAAGGCATCGAGACCGCCGAGCAACTGGCGTTCCTGCGCCGGCATCGTTGCGACGTGGGCCAGGGTTACCTGTTCGACCGGCCAATCCCCGGCGCAGAGCTACTGGCGATGCTCAAACGTTACCCGCGCGGGCCAATCGCCTGACAGCGTCGTAACACTCGGGCACACTGGCGGTCTGAATCTTTACTGCTAACTCAACCTGACGAGAGGACTGATCATGGTCTTGCGCTCGGAAATTCTGGTGAACAAAAACGTGCTGCCTACTCAAGAACAAGCTCTGCCTGGTCGTGAAACCCCAATGGCGCTGCCAGAGACGCACTTCGTCAACGGCAACCCGCTGCTGGGTCCGTTCCTCGATGACGTCGGCTTTGCAATCTTCGGCCTGGGTTGTTTCTGGGGCGCCGAGCGCAAGTTCTGGCAACGCGACGGCGTGGTCAGCACCGTGGTCGGTTACGCCGGCGGCTATACGCCGAACCCGACCTATGAAGAAGTCTGCTCGGGCCTGACCGGCCACAGCGAAGTGGTGCTGGTGGTGTATGACCAGGCCAAGGTGAAATACGAAGACCTGCTGAAAATGTTCTGGGAACTGCACAACCCGACCCAGGGCATGCGCCAGGGCAACGACATCGGCAGCCAGTACCGTTCAGTGATCTATGCGACCACGCCGGAGCAACTGGCGGCGGCGCAGGCCAGTGCCGAGGCTTATCAAGGTGAATTGACCAAGGCCGGCCTGGGTGTGATTACCACAGAGATCGAAGAGGCGCCGACGGTGTACTTCGCCGAAACGTATCACCAGCAGTACCTGGCGAAGAATCCGCAGGGCTATTGCGGGATCGGCGGCACGGGCGTGACCTGCCCAATCTGACGCTATACCCAGACGAACAGGGTTATGTAGTGAGCGGGCTTGCCCTGCGCTGGGCTGCGAAGCAGCCCCAATAAATCCACTGAGATGTTTCAGGCAAACCGCAGTGTGAGGTTTTGGGGCTGCTACGCAGCCCAGCGCGGGGCAAGCCCGCTCACTACAGTTATTCAGCGATCAGCCAATCCATCTGCCACCCACCCTGGGTCTGGCCAAGCTTCTTGGACAACCACGGCAGCAGCTCACGCAGTTCCTCTTCCAGACCCCACGGCGGGTTGGCGATCGCCAGGCCCGAGCCGGTCAGGGTGTTGGGGGTGTCCAGCGGGTGCACCAGCAATTCCACACGCAACAACTTTGGTGCACCGGTACCGGCCAGGTCCTGGTAGAAACGGCGCAGCATGCGCTGGTCCTTGACCGGGTACCAGATGGCCGCGACGGTCTGGCGCATGCGGCCCACGGCTTCCTTGAGGGATGCGGCGCAGCGTTGCATTTCGTCGAGCTTCTCGAACGGCGGATCGATCAGCATCAACGCGCGCTTTTCCGGCACCGGCAGCAAGGCACGCGGCACATGCCAGCCTTCGCCCAGGTGCACTTTGACGCGGCGATCACCCTTCATGTTGTCCTTGAGCAGCACGCCGTCTTCCGGGTGCTTTTCATTGAGCAGCACTCGGTCCTGGGGCCGCGTCAGGCGTCGCGCCAGCTCCGGCGAACCGGGGTAGTAGCGCAACTCGCCATCCGGGTTCATCTCATGCAGCACGCGCATGTAGTCGGCGGTCAGCGGCGGCAGGTCGCTTTCGCCCCACAGGCGGGCGATGCCTTCCAGGTACTCACCGGTGCGGTTGGCCTGGTCGCCCTGCAGGTCGTACAGGCCAATGCCGGCGTGGGTGTCGAGGTAGGCGAACGGCTGCTCCTTGCGCGACATCAGGGCGATGAGACGGGTCAAGGTCAGGTGTTTGAAGACATCGGCATGGTTGCCGGCGTGAAAGGCGTGACGATAATTCATGGTTGCTCCTGCGCAGGGGGCGAAGTTTACCTTTTACGCAGGCTGAAGTGCAGGGCGGCGTGCCGGGCGGTGCTTATGTCGAAAAGGCAGGCTTGCGACTGAAAAAAATCTAAATGCCGGCGCCGGGGCGGATTTATTGTGGCGATCCACCATCCAGGGAGGTCAGTAACCCCATGAAAGACGCCACCATCGCGCTGCACCACGGCTTCAAGTCGGACCCGACCACCAAGGCCGTCGCCGTGCCGATCTACCAGAACGTCGCGTTCGAATTCGACAACGCCCAGCACGGCGCCGACCTGTTCAACCTGGACGTGCCTGGCAACATCTACACGCGGATCATGAACCCCACCAATGACGTGCTGGAGCAGCGCATCGCCGCGCTCGAGGGCGGTATCGCAGGCCTGGCGGTATCGGCGGGCAGCGCGGCCATCCACTACGCGATCCAGACCCTCACCCGGGCGGGCGACAATATCGTCACCACCCCGCAGCTCTACGGCGGCACCTACACCTTGTTCGCGCACTTGCTGCCGAGCTTCGGCGTCGATGTGCGTTTCGCCCGTGATGACTCTGCCGCCGCCATCGCGAAACTGATCGACGACAATACCAAGTTGGTGTACTGCGAAAGCATCGGCAACCCCGCGGGCAATATCATCGACATCGAAGCCCTGGCCAACGTCGCCCACGCCCGCGGCGTACCGCTGGTGGTGGATAACACCGTGGCCACGCCGATCCTGTGCAAGCCGATCCAGTTCGGTGCCGATATCGTGGTGCACTCGGTCACCAAATACATCGGCGGCCATGGCAACTCCCTGGGCGGCGTGATCGTCGACAGCGGCACCTTCCCCTGGACCGATTACCCGGACAAATTCCCCGGCCTCAACACCCCAGAGCCCGCTTACCACGGCGTGGTCTACACCGAAAAATTCGGCCCTGCCGCTTTCATCGCCCGCGCTCGCACCGTGCCGCTGCGCAATACCGGCGCGGCGCTGGCACCGATGAATGCCTTCCTGCTGTTGCAAGGCCTGGAAACCCTGGCACTGCGCATGGAGCGCCATACCGAAAACGCCTTGAAAGTCGCGCAGTTCCTGCAAGGGCATGCCGATGTGGAGTGGGTCAGCTACGCCGGCCTGCCGGATCATCCGCACCACGCACTGGCGCAGAAATACCTGCAGGGCAAACCGTCAGCGATCCTGTCCTTTGGTCTGAAGGGTGGCTACGACGCCGGTGTACGCTTCTATGACGCACTGCAAATCTTCAAGCGTCTGGTGAACATCGGCGACGCCAAATCCCTGGCCTGCCACCCCGCCTCCACCACCCACCGGCAGATGAACGAGCAGGAACAAGCCAAGGCCGGCGTAAAGCCGGAGATGATTCGCCTGTCGGTCGGCATTGAGGCGATTGAAGACCTGCTCGAAGACCTGCAGCAGGCGCTGGGTTCAACTCAGCTCTGAGGCCAGGTAGTCGGCCAGCGCCTGATAGTGGGTATCCGCACCGCGCGCGAAGTAGGCGACCTTGTGCTGCAAGGTCGTCGGTGCACAGGCGGTGTAGAGGTCGGGTCGTTGCTCTTCGAGCCATTGCAACAGGTTGTGGATAAGGGTGTGTGGCGATTGCTCAGCCAGGTGCTCCAGTAACGCTGATGGCACTCGCCACCATGGGCTGGCCTTGGCCGCAGTGACCGGGCCCGTCGCGCCCGCCAGCGACTGGCCATTGATCAGGTAGCGCTGGAAAACCGGCAATATCTCATCACTTCGCTGCTGAATGATCGGCAGAAACTGCGCCCCATCCCAAAAGCGCAAAAACACTTCCTGGCCATCCGGTAGGAACACCTTGGTCATGCTTTGCAGGTGTGCAATCACGCTTTCCAGCGGGCTGGACGATACGGCCAGCCAGCCCCAATCCGTAGCATCAGTGGAAGCGGCCCACTCAAGGAATGGGCTGTCCGGCTCGACAACAGCCACATAGGGCATGACCTCCGCCCACGTCGCATAGGCCGTGCCGGCCCACACGGATTGTGGCGAGGTTCCGGCGGCAAGCGCTCGCCAAGCCTCCAGGGGCTTGGCGTCACTGGCAGCGCCCATGACCGCGAAGATCTGTTCACCCGCACGCAAGGGTTGAAGCATCGGCATACAGTCCTTTTAAGGTTGGGGTGCATTGCTGTGTCGGGGGAGATCGCACTGGCCGTTCTTGCAGCGCTCACACTCTTCGCAAAACGGTGCGCTGCGCTTGAAACTGGCCACTTGCACACGGCTCAGCGGCGCCGGAATCACGGCCAGTAACGTCTCTTTCACGCCAGGCATCAACGGTGCGGCCGCCGGAGCGGGCGAGCTGCCAAGCTGGATCGGCACACTGCTGAAAATCCCACCGGCCGACAGCGTGATCGACTGCCCACCCGCCTGGATCGTGACAGTCGCGCCCGCATCAATGACGACGCTTTGCCCTGCCCCTATCTGAATAGCCCGCTCGGCGCGCACCTGCTGCGAACCGGCGACCACCACGTGATCATCCTGCTTGAGCTGCGTCAGACGATTGCCGTGGGTAATGCGCTGCTCTTCACCGCGCAACTCATGGTGCGACTCGCCACCCACGGTGATACGACGCCCGTTATCGACCTGCACCTGTTGATCATGCAGTACATGCTGCGTCCAATCCCGCTGGGCGCGCAGGTAGATTTCCTCGGCGCCCTTGCGGTCCTCGATACGTAGCTCGTTGTAGCCACCGCCGCCCGGGCTGCTCTGGCTGCGCAAGATACTGCGGGTCTTGTCCGCCGGCAGGTCGAGGGGCACCTGGGTCGCCGCGTTGGGCAAACAGCCCATCACCAACGGCATGTCCATGTCGCCATTGACGAAACCCACCAGCACTTCCATGCCGACTCGCGGGATCAGCACCGAACCATAGCGATCATGCGCCCACCCACTGGCAACCCTCAGCCAGCAACTGGAATGGTCGTTATGTTCACCGGCACGGTCCCAGGCCAGTTGCACCTTGACCCGGCCGTACTCATCGCAATGGATTTCACTGTCGGCGGGGCCGGTCACCACGGCATGTTGATAACCCGAGATCACTGGGCGCGCATGCTCGTCCAGAGACGGGCGGAAAATCACGTCCCACGGCGCGGCGATAAAGTTGTTGCGATAACCCTGGCGAAAGTCCCCACCGGCGACCTCGGTCACAGCCTCTTCCAGGACTTGCGGTTGTTTACCCTCGTGGGTCACGTGTGTCGCCAACCACAGGCCATTCCACTCTTCCCGTGGGTGGGCCGCCAGCCTGAGGAACCTGCCGCTGGCCAATGCCGGTTCATCACCGTTGCCATGGGCGATGCGGTAATCACTGCGATGACGCTCCAGGCTTCGCTGCGCAAGGTATTTGCCATGGGCGCGGTCGCTGAAATGACCAGGGTAATCCTGCGTTTCAAGCGTCGGAAGCTGCTCGCCAGCGACCGCGCTTTCCAGGCCCAGGTTCGGCTTGCGAAAGTCGTAATCGCGCAGGTTCACGGCCGTGGTGCGGGTCTGCACCTGCACCGCAAACCGCTTGATTGCCGGGGTATCCGCCACCATCCCGGAACCGGGGGTGTAAGGCGTGGGCTGTTCGGGCTGGGCAAAGACCGTCTGGTCATCCCCAAACACCAGCAAATGCCCTTCGGCCGAATGCTGGAAGTGATAGTGAATGCCCAACTCCGCGCACAGCCGCTGAATGAACGCCAGGTCAGTCTCGCCAAACTGCACACAATACTCGCGCTCGGGGTAGGCCCCGCTGAGCCGGAATTCGAAGCGGTCACTCTGGATGCCCTGCCCCTCCAGTACCTGCGCAACAATCTGCGGCACCGTCTTGTGCTGGAAAATGCGCTGGTGGCTGCTGTGCGCCAGATAGGCCAGCTGCGGCACAAGCGTCAACTGATAACGCGTCAGGCGCCGTCCGGAATCGCCCTGCGCCACCCGGTAGACCAGCCCATGAACACCATGGCCCTGATCATCGAACCCGAGATACACCTGGCGATGCAGCAAGCCTTCCAAGTCGAGATCGGGCTGTTCGCTGACCAACTCGAGATCAAAATGGTAAGGCTGGCTGATGGATTCACGGCCCGTAAACTCGAACACCTTGAGTTCACTGGGCTCACCGTCGAGGGACAGGGTAAAGGCACTTTGATTGGCAGGAGCGAACATCCGGTGTTTCTCTGCGAAGGGTGGGGGGGCTGATTTTGCATCACTGTTCCCCCCTCCTGGGCCCGCCCTGGACAAATCAGTAAAACCCTACACAAACGCGTCGGAATCCTCTTCGGAGCGGCGTAAAACACAGGCAAAAAAAGGCCCGCTATCCGTAGGACGCGGGCCTTTCTCTCAACTCAACAGGCGATTAATGCCCGACAAATCATTTGTTGAGGTTGTAGTCCTTCTCCGCCGCATCAAAACGCTCGACCATACCTGCGGTCGGTGCGCCCATCTTGCTCACGAAGTAGATCGCCAGGCTGGCGAAAATAAAGCCTGGAATGATCTCGTACAGCCCCAGCAGTTCGAAGTGTTTCCATACGATCACGGTGATCGCGCCGACCAGGATACCGGCCAGTGCGCCGTTACGGGTCATGTGTTTCCAGATCACCGAGATCAGCACCACAGGGCCAAACGCGGCGCCGAAACCGGCCCAGGCGTAGCTGACCAGGCCGAGTACGCGGTTGTTGGGGTTGGCGGCCATGGCGATGGCGATCAGCGCAACCAGCAGCACCATCAAGCGACCGACCCACACCAGCTCAACCTGGGAGGCGTTTTTGCGCAGGAAGGTTTTGTAGAAGTCTTCGGTCAGGGCGCTGGAGCACACCAGCAATTGGCAGCTCAGGGTGCTCATCACTGCAGCCAGAATGGCCGACAGCAGTACACCGGCGATCCACGGGTTGAACAGCAGCTTGGCCAGTTCAATGAATACACGTTCGTGGTTTTCGGTCACAGGACCGGCCACTTCCGGGTGCGCCGAGAAGTAGGCGATACCGAAGAAGCCCACGGCCACGGTGCCACCCAGGCACAGGATCATCCAGGTCATGGAGATGCGACGTGCATTGGCAATCGACTTGACCGAATCCGCCGCCATGAAACGCGCGAGGATGTGCGGCTGGCCGAAGTAACCCAGGCCCCAGCCCATCAGCGAGATGATGCCGATGAAGGTGGTGTTTTTCAGCATGTTGAAGTTGTCTGGGTTCTTGGCTTCGATCGCCAGGAAGGTGGTATCGACACCACCGGTAGCCAGCAGCACGATGATCGGCGTCAGGATCAGCGCGAAGATCATCAGCGTGGCTTGTACGGTGTCGGTCCAGCTCACGGCCAGGAAACCACCGACGAAGGTGTAGGCAATCGTTGCAGCAGCACCGGCCCACAGCGCAGTCTCGTAAGACATGCCGAAGGTGCTTTCGAACAGGCGGGCACCGGCGACGATGCCGGACGCGCAATAGATGGTGAAGAACACCAGGATCACCACGGCGGAGATGATCCGCAGCAGGCCGCTTTTATCTTCGAAACGGCTGGAGAAGTAATCCGGGAGGGTCAGTGCGTCGCCGTTGTGCTCGGTCTGTACCCGCAGGCGACCGGCGACGAACAGCCAGTTGAGGTAGGCACCGACGATCAGGCCAATAGCAATCCAGCTTTCCGACAAACCAGACATGTAGATCGCGCCCGGCAGGCCCATCAACAACCAGCCACTCATGTCGGAAGCGCCGGCCGACAAGGCAGTCACCACGCTACCGAGGCTGCGACCGCCCAGGATGTAATCGGAAAGGTTGTTGGTGGAGCGATAGGCCATGAAGCCGATCAGCACCATTGCTGCGATGTAGATCACGAACGTGATCAGGGTTGGATTACTAACGCTCATAAGAGTGACGCCCTGGCTTTGTTTTTATGTAGCGACGGTCTGTCAGACGGCCACCCATTGGAAGTAGGTAGACGTAGCTGCGTGCCGCGCATTTATGACTGACGTTTCCCCAGGAAAGCCGTCAGCCGATGAACCGACCCGTGGAGGTGGTTGCACCTTGGCCGCGAATGCTATTCAACAAAGCAAATAAGGTGCAACCAGTTTCGCGAGAATAAGTTGCACCCAGGTGTGAAAACTGCAAAACACCCCGTTTTTGCTCCTTTTCGGAGCAAGAACAGCCGATCTCAGAAGCAAACGCACCAGGGCGAAGCGGATTGTGTCGAAGGCCAAATTATTTCCGATCAAGCGTTAGAAATTTCATGAACAAAATGGGTTGCACCCGGTTGCACCTATTCATGCGCAAAGCTAATCTGGCGGCCAGCTGATGCCACTCGGTAGTGGCACCCATGAGGATAACAAAATGGCTACGACCACCCTTGGGGTCAAACTAGACGACCCGACCCGCGAGCGCCTCAAGGCGGCCGCGACCTCCATTGATCGCACGCCGCACTGGCTGATCAAGCAGGCGATTTTCAATTACCTGGAGAAACTGGAGGGTGGTGCAACCCTGACTGAACTCAATGGTTTGAGCAGCAACGGCACTGACGACGCAGGCGACGTCCAGACGGATCACGCCCACCAGTGCTTCCTTGAGTTCGCTGAAAGCATCCTGCCGCAATCCGTGCTGCGCGCCTCGATCACCGCCGCTTACCGCCGCCCAGAGCCGGAAGTCGTGCCGATGCTGATCGAGCAGGCCCGCCTGCCGGCGCCAATGGCCGAAGCCACCAACAAGCTGGCGGCGTCGATTGCCGAGAAACTGCGTAATCAGAAAAGCGCCGGCGGCCGTGCCGGGATTGTTCAGGGCCTGCTGCAGGAATTTTCCCTGTCATCCCAGGAAGGCGTGGCCTTGATGTGCCTGGCCGAAGCGCTGCTGCGCATCCCGGACAAAGGCACTCGCGACGCGCTGATCCGCGACAAGATCAGCACCGGCAACTGGCAGCCGCACTTGGGCAACAGCCCGTCGCTGTTCGTCAACGCTGCGACCTGGGGCCTGCTGTTGACCGGCAAACTGGTCGCCACCCATAACGAAGCGGGGCTTACCTCGTCCCTGAGCCGCATCATCGGCAAGAGCGGCGAACCGATGATCCGCAAGGGCGTCGACATGGCCATGCGCCTGATGGGCGAGCAGTTCGTCACCGGCGAAACCATCGCTGAAGCCTTGGCCAATGCGAGCAAGTTCGAAGCCAAGGGCTTCCGCTACTCCTACGACATGCTCGGTGAAGCCGCGCTCACCGAACGTGATGCGCAGAAGTACCTGGCCTCGTACGAACAAGCCATTCACTCCATCGGCAAAGCCTCCCACGGCCGTGGGATTTATGAAGGCCCCGGTATTTCCATCAAGCTGTCAGCGCTGCACCCGCGCTACAGCCGTGCGCAGTACGAGCGCGTGATGGACGAGCTGTACCCGCGCCTGCTGTCGCTGACGCTGCTGGCCAAGCAATACGACATCGGCCTGAACATCGACGCCGAAGAAGCCGACCGCCTGGAGCTGTCCCTCGACCTGCTCGAGCGCCTGTGCTTCGAACCGCAACTGACCGGCTGGAACGGCATCGGCTTCGTGATCCAGGCCTACCAGAAACGTTGCCCGTACGTGATCGACTACGTCATCGACCTGGCGCGCCGCAGCCGCCATCGCCTGATGATCCGCCTGGTGAAAGGCGCGTACTGGGACAGCGAAATCAAACGCGCCCAGGTCGAAGGCCTGGAAGGCTACCCGGTGTACACCCGCAAGGTGTACACCGACGTTTCCTACATTGCCTGCGCACGCAAACTGCTGTCGGTGCCGGAAGTCATCTATCCGCAATTCGCCACGCATAACGCCCACACCTTGTCGGCCATCTACCATATCGCCGGTCAGAACTATTACCCGGGCCAGTACGAGTTCCAATGCCTGCACGGCATGGGTGAACCGTTGTACGAGCAGGTGGTCGGCAAGGTTTCCGACGGCAAGCTGAACCGTCCGTGCCGCGTGTACGCACCGGTCGGCACCCACGAAACGCTGCTGGCTTACCTGGTACGTCGCCTGCTGGAAAACGGCGCGAACACCTCGTTCGTCAACCGCATTGCCGACCAATCTATTTCGATCCAGGAGCTGGTGGCCGATCCAGTGGCCAGCATCGAGCAGATGGCCACGCTGGAAGGCGGCTTCGGCCTGCCGCACCCGCGTATTCCACTGCCGCGCGACCTGTACGGCAGAGACCGCGCCAACTCGGCCGGCATTGACCTGGCTAACGAACACCGTCTGGCATCGCTGTCCTGCGCCCTGCTGGCGACCGCCCACAACAACTGGAAAGCCGCACCGATGCTCGGTTGCGCTGCCAGCGAGCAAGCGGCGGCGCCGGTGCTGAACCCATCCGACCTGCGTGATGTGGTCGGCCATGTGCAGGAAGCCACCGTCGAAGACGTCGACAACGCCATCCAGTGCGCCATCAGCGCCGGTCCGATCTGGCAGGCCACCCCGCCCGCCGAACGTGCCGCGATCCTGGAGCGTGCCGCCGACCTGATGGAAGGTGAGATCCAGCCATTGATGGGCCTGCTGGCCCGCGAAGCCGGCAAGACCTTCGCCAACGCCATCGCCGAAGTGCGTGAAGCCGTAGACTTCCTGCGCTACTACGCGGTGCAGGCGCGCAACGATTTCACCAATGACGCCCACCGCCCACTGGGCCCCGTGGTGTGCATCAGCCCGTGGAATTTCCCGTTGGCGATTTTCAGCGGTCAAGTGGCTGCCGCACTGGCCGCCGGCAACCCGGTATTGGCCAAGCCGGCCGAACAAACCCCGCTGGTCGCCGCACAAGCCGTGCGCATCCTGCTGGAAGCCGGCATTCCGGAAGGCGTGCTGCAACTGCTGCCGGGCCAGGGCGAAACCGTCGGTGCCCGCTTGGTAGGTGATGATCGCGTCAAAGGCGTGATGTTCACCGGCTCCACCGAAGTGGCGCGCCTGCTGCAACGCAATGTCGCCGGTCGCCTGGATGCCCAGGGCCGTCCGATTCCGCTGATCGCCGAAACCGGTGGCCAGAACGCGATGATCGTCGACTCCTCGGCGCTGACCGAACAAGTGGTCATTGACGTGGTGTCCTCGGCCTTCGACAGCGCTGGCCAGCGTTGCTCGGCCCTGCGCGTACTGTGCCTGCAGGAAGATTCGGCAGACCGCGTCATCGAAATGCTCAAGGGCGCCATGGCGGAATGCCGCCTGGGCAACCCGGAGCGCTTGTCCGTCGATATCGGCCCGGTGATCGATGCCGACGCCAAGGCCGGCATCGAGAAACACATACAGGCCATGCGCGACAAAGGCCGCAACGTGTACCAGGTGGCGATTGCCGACGGCGAAGAGATCAAGCGCGGCACCTTCGTGACACCTACCCTGATCGAGCTGGAAAGCTTCGATGAACTGCAACGTGAAATCTTCGGCCCGGTGCTGCACGTGGTGCGCTACAAGCGCAAAGAGATCGACCAGCTCATCGGCCAGATCAACGCTTCCGGCTACGGCCTGACCCTCGGCGTGCATACGCGCATCGACGAGACCATCGCCAAGGTGATCGACAACGTCAATGCCGGCAACGTCTATGTGAACCGCAACATCGTCGGTGCCGTAGTGGGCGTACAACCGTTCGGCGGCGAAGGCCTGTCGGGCACTGGCCCGAAAGCCGGTGGCCCGCTGTACCTGTATCGCCTGCTGTCGACTCGTCCTACGGATGCCATCGAGCAATCCTTCGTACGCGGCGACGCATTGGCCGCACCGGACGTGCGCCTGCGCGACGCCATGAGCCAACCGCTGACCGCCCTGAACACCTGGGCCGACAGCAATAAGCTCAGCGAACTGAGCGCCTTGTGCAGCCAGTTCGCCGCGCAATCGCAAAGCGGCATCACCCGCCAACTGGCCGGCCCGACCGG
>NZ_JBYVMD010000077.1:0-15891 GCF_058145955.1 Pseudomonas sp. A39 | reverse complement strand
ACCTGTAAACCATGTCCCCGGTTAGAAATGTAAACGATGTCCCCGGTTTGTACCGGGGCAAGCCCCCTCCCACATTTGGATCTTCACAAGGTTCAAGACTGTGCACCGCTTCAATGCACCATGAACCGGCATCGGGCATGGATCCGGCACCTGAAACCTATGCCTCATTGAAAAAAGACTGAACACCAAAAACACCAAAGCCCCGTATTCCGGGGCTTTGCGCTTTCTGGAAAATTTTTTTGGCACAATCTGGCAACTCTGGCACGCGCCCTGCAATAACCCTCGTACTACCCAGTTTCGGGGACCTTGGTACAGGCAGGCCGAGAATCCCCTCTTTAACACCGAAGCCTTCAAGGCTTCACCCCGTTTTGGGAGCCCTGGTACAGGCAGGCCGGGAACTCCCTTCTTTACACCCGGGGCTTATGTGGCGCAGCGCCCATAGCCCCAGCCCGTTTTGGGGACCTTGGTACAGGCAGGCCGGGGATTCCCTCTTTTATTGCTCTTGGAGATGGATCTCCAGCCGCCAGCGGCCATCGGCTTTCTCGCCTTTCCACTCCCCTCGCAACGGCCGGGCCGCCACCAGGTTCAGCAGCAGGCCCGCATCGGTCTTGCGCACGCGCCAGTTCACGTCCTTTTCATTGAACTTGAGTTGCCCACTGGCCGCCTTGCCCTGTGCGTCGAATAGCAGCGCCACCGTGCCGTCGATCAGCTCGCCGTGCAGCTTGGGTTCGCTGTTGAACCACACCACCACGCCGTCCGCCACAGTCTCGACCTGCTGCAGCTCGACCGGGTCCGGCGTGGTCAGCCGGCCAATCATCAGGCCCACCATCAGGCCGACAATCGCCAACGAACCCATGACCCTCGGCATTAGCTTCGGCCTTGGGTCCTCTTCGGGGGTAGAATGCAGCGCATCTTTGCCTTCGGAGCCGTGCATGTTTCACGTCATCCTTTTTCAACCAGAAATTCCGCCGAATACCGGCAACGTTATCAGGCTGTGCGCCAACAGTGGCTGCCACCTGCATTTGATCGAGCCCCTGGGCTTTGACATGGACGACAAACGCCTGCGCCGCGCCGGGCTGGACTACCACGAGTACGCCACCCTCAAGCGCCACGCCGACCTGGCCAGCTGCCTGGAGAGCCTGGGGCATCCGCGACTGTTCGCGTTCACCACCAAGGGTTCACGGCCGTTCCATGATGCCAGCTTTGCCGAAGGCGATGCTTTCCTGTTCGGTCCGGAAAGCCGGGGCCTGCCGGCCGAGGTACTCGATGCCCTGCCCGACGGCCATCGCCTGCGCTTGCCGATGCGCGAGGGTTGCCGCAGCTTGAACCTGTCCAACACCGTGGCCGTCGCCGTCTATGAAGGTTGGCGCCAACTCGGCTTCAAATAACACCGTAAAAAAGTGTGGGAGGGGGCTTGCCCCCGATGACGGAGTGCCAGTCGACATCTATGCGACTGACACTCCGCTATCGGGGGCAAGCCCCCTCCCACATTTTTACCGCGTCGACTTATTGAACCGTCGACGAACCTTCCTGTTGCATGCGCTGCAGCTCTTGCGCGTACAGGGCATCGAAGTTCACCGGTGCCAGCATCAGGGCAGGGAACGAACCACGGGTGACCAGGCTGTCCAGGGTCTCGCGGGCATACGGGAACAGGATGTTCGGGCAGAACGCGCCCAGGGTGTGGCTCATGGATGCTTCGTCCAGGCCCTGGATCAGGAAGATACCGGCCTGTTGCACTTCAGCGATGAAGGCCACTTCTTCGCCGTTCTTGACGGTAACGGACAGGGTCAGCACGACTTCGTGGAAGTCGCCTTCCAGTGCTTTCTGGCGGGTGTTCAGGTCCAGCGCAACGCTTGGGGTCCATTCCTGACGGAAGATGGCCGGGCTTTTTGGCGCTTCGAACGACAGATCACGCACGTAGATGCGCTGCAACGAGAATTGTGGGCCTTGGGCTTCTGCTGCTTCGGTGTTCTGTTGGTCAGTCATCTCAGATCCTTGATCTTGGGGTCTTTTAGGGGTTGGGAGTCAGACGAGCAGCAGCGCATCGAGTTTACCCGCGCGCTCCAGGGCGAACAGGTCGTCGCAGCCACCGATGTGTTTGGCGCCGATCCAGATCTGCGGCACGGACGTGCGCCCCGCCTTCTGGGCCATTTCGGCACGCACCTGGGGTTTGCCATCGACCTTGATTTCTTCGAAGGCAACGCCCTTTTTCTCCAGCAAGGCCTTGGCCCGCATGCAGTAAGGGCACCAATCGCTGGAATACACGACAACCTGGCTCATATCACTTCACCAGTGGCAGGTTATCGCCGCGCCAGCTGCTGATGCCACCGGACAGCTTGGCGGCGGTGAAACCGGCCTTGAGCATTTCGCGCGCATGAGTGCCGGCGTGCTGGCCTTGGGCGTCGACCAGGATGATGGTCTTGGCCTTGTATTTTTCCAGCTCGGCCAGGCGTGCGATCAGCTTGTCCTGTGGAATATTCAGGGCGCCGACGATATGGCCGGTGGCGAAATCCTTGGCCGGGCGGATATCAACGACAACGGCCTCATCCTTGTTGACCAGCGCGGTCAGCTCCGACGTGCTCAGGCTGCGGCCACCACGGCTCATTTCATGAGCAATCAGCAGCGCCAGCAGGATGACGAAGGCACCCACGAGCAGATAGTGGGCAGTGGCAAATGCAATCAGGTGATCAACCATCAAGGAGGTTCCAGGGCGTTAAAATGGCGGTAAGTATACACAGCCGCCAGGGGGGGCCAACCCCCGTAAAGCGGTGACGTGGTCGGAACTTCGCTTTAAACTGCCACTCCCTTTTCAATTGCCTTCCTTTATTACCGCCGCGAGAGGATCTATGACTACTACGCCTAAACCTTTGGTCCTGATAATTCTCGATGGCTTCGGACACAGTGAAAGCCACCACGATAACGCGGTATACGCGGCCAAGAAGCCCGTACTCGACCGCTTGACCGCCACCGTACCCAACGGCCTGATCTCCGGCTCGGGCATGGACGTGGGCCTGCCGGACGGCCAGATGGGCAACTCGGAAGTCGGTCACATGAATCTCGGCGCCGGACGAGTGGTCTATCAAGACTTCACCCGCGTCACCAAAGCGATCCGCGACGGCGAGTTCTTCGAGAACCCAACCATCTGCGCCGCGGTCGATAAAGCCGTCGCCGCCGGCAAAGCGGTGCACTTCATGGGCCTGCTGTCCGATGGCGGCGTCCACAGCCACCAGGACCACCTGGTCGCCATGGCCGAACTGGCCTTCAAGCGCGGCGCCGACAAGATCTACCTGCACGCCTTCCTCGATGGCCGCGACACACCGCCGAAAAGCGCGCAATCCTCCATCGAGCTGCTGGACGCCACGTTCGCCGCCTTGGGCAAGGGCCGTATCGCCAGCCTGGTGGGCCGCTACTTCGCCATGGATCGCGACAACCGCTGGGACCGCGTCTCCCAGGCCTACAACCTGATCGTCGACGGCCAGGCCGACTTCCACGCCGCCACCGCCCAGGAAGGCCTTGAAGCCGCCTATGCCCGTGGCGAAAGCGACGAGTTCGTCAAAGCCACCACCATCGGTGAGCCGGTGAAAGTCGAAGACGGCGACGCCGTGGTGTTCATGAACTTCCGCGCAGACCGCGCACGCGAGCTGAGCCGCGTATTTGTCGAAGATGGTTTCAAGGAATTCGAGCGCGCCCGCCAGCCAAAAGTCCAATACGTGGGCCTGACCCAATACGCCGCCAGCATCCCGGCCCCCGCCGCCTTTGCCGCTGGCACCTTGGATAACGTGCTGGGCGACTACCTGGCGAAAAACGGCAAGACCCAACTGCGCATCGCCGAAACCGAGAAGTACGCCCACGTGACGTTCTTCTTCTCCGGTGGCCGCGAAGAACCGTTCCCAGGCGAAGAACGCATCCTGATCCCATCGCCAAAGGTCGCCACCTACGACCTGCAACCGGAAATGAGTGCGCCGGAAGTCACCGACAAGATCGTCGACGCCATCGACAACCAGCGTTACGACGTGATCGTGGTCAACTACGCCAATGGCGACATGGTCGGCCACAGCGGCAACCTGGAAGCCGCGACCAAGGCCGTGGAATGCCTGGACCTGTGCGTCGGCCGCATCGTCGATGCCCTGGAGAACGTTGGCGGTGAAGCACTGATCACTGCCGACCACGGCAACTGCGAGCAGATGTCCGACGAATCCACTGGGCAAGCCCACACCGCCCATACCACCGAGCCGGTACCGTTCATCTACGTCGGTAAGCGCGACTTCAAAGTACGTGATGGCGGCGTGCTGGCGGATGTGGCACCGACAATGTTGATGCTGATGGGGTTGGAGAAGCCGGTGGAAATGACGGGCACTTCGATCCTGGTCTGATTCCCAGCATCACCGAAAAATAATGTGGGAGGGGGCTTGCTCCCTCCCACATTGGATCTTCTGTGTTTGGTAGATATCTTTTTGCCATTCCAGCGCCGCTCGGCACCTATCTTGCCTTCCAGCCCGAATTGGGCGTTTTTTTTGCCGCGCTTGGCGGGCATACTAGGCCGTCCCTTTCCCTGGTGTCGCCCGCCTCTATGCTTCGCGCCTTGATTACCCTTGCTCTTGTCTGCCTGCTCCAACCGGCGTTTGCCGATGAGCGCGCACAAACCCAACAACAGTTGGACGCTACGCGTCAGGACATTACCGAGCTGAAAAAACTGCTCGGCAAGCTTCAGGAAGAAAAGTCCGGGGTGCAGAAAGACCTGCGCGGTACGGAAACCGAGATGGGCAAGCTCGAGAAGCAGGTCCAGGAGCTACAAAAAGAATTAAAGAAGAGCGAGTCGGAACTGGAGCGACTCGACGCTGAGAAAAAAAAACTCCAGAGCGCCCGCGTTGAACAGCAACGCCTGATCGCTATCCAGGCCCGTGCCGCCTACCAGAACGGCCGCCAGGAATACCTCAAGCTGCTGCTCAACCAGCAGAACCCGGAAAAATTCGCGCGCACCCTGACCTACTACGACTACCTGAGCAAGGCCCGTATGGAGCAGTTGAAAAGCTTCAACGAGACCCTGCGCCAGTTGGTCAACGTCGAACAGGAAATCGCCAACCAGCAATCGCAGCTGGAAGACCAGAAAAACAGCCTCAATGCCCAGCGCGACGAGCTGGACAAGGTGCGCAAGGAGCGCCAGGTCGCCCTGGCCAAGCTCAATGACGACGTAAAAGCCCGTGACGCCAAGCTGCAGGCCCGCGAGCAGGACCAGGCCGACCTGGCCAAAGTGCTCAAGACCATCGAAGAAACCCTGGCTCGCCAGGCACGCGAGGCCGAAGAAGCGCGGCAAAAAGCGCTGATCGCCCAGCAGGAAGCCGAAAAAAAGCGCCAGCGTGAGGCCGAGATGGCTGCCACCTCGGACGCCCCGGCACCGCGTAAACCGGCGCATGCAGCCCCTGGCCCGCTGGTTTCCAGCGCCGGCGAATCGTTCGGCGGCCCTTTTGCTTCAGCGCGCGGCAAACTTCCATGGCCGGTTGATGGTCGATTACTGGCACGCTTTGGGGAAACCCGTGGCGATGACACCCGCGCCAAGTGGGATGGTGTGATGATCAGCGCCTCCGCCGGCAGCCAGGTCCACGCTGTTCACGGTGGCCGTGTCGTGTTTGCCGATTGGCTGCGGGGCGCCGGTTTGTTGGTGATTCTTGACCACGGCAATGGCTATTTGAGCCTTTACGGCCACAATCAGACTTTACTCAAGTCGGCAGGTGATGTTGTAAAAGCCGGTGAATCCATCTCCACTGTCGGTAACAGTGGTGGCCAGGACACCCCGGCGCTGTACTTCGCTATTCGTCAGCAGGGTCGCCCGAGCGATCCTGCACAATGGTGCAGATCCCAAGGATAGGGTCGCATCTACATTAGGAGTTCGTTCGACATGCTGCATTTGTCCCGCCTCACTTCGCTGGCCTTGACGATCGCCCTGGTGATCGGCGCGCCTCTGGCGTTCGCCGACCAGGCCGCTCCGGCTGCACCCGCCGCCACGGCCGCAACGACCAAGGCGCCGTTGCCGCTGGACGAGCTGCGCACCTTTGCCGAGGTCATGGACCGGATCAAGGCCGCTTATGTCGAACCCGTAGATGACAAGACCCTGCTGGAGAATGCCATCAAGGGCATGCTCAGCAACCTCGATCCGCACTCCGCTTACCTGGGCCCGGAAGATTTTGCCGAGTTGCAGGAGAGCACCAGCGGTGAATTCGGCGGCCTGGGCATTGAAGTCGGCGCCGAAGACGGCAACATCAAGGTCGTCTCGCCGATCGATGACACCCCGGCGTCCAAGGCTGGCATCCAGGCCGGCGACTTCATCGTTAAGATCAATGGCCAGCCGACCCGTGGCCAGACCATGACCGAAGCCGTCGACAAGATGCGCGGCAAGATCGGCCAGAAAATCACCCTGACCCTGGTACGCGACGGCGGCAACCCGTTCGACGTGACGCTGACCCGCGCGACCATTGTGGTCAAGAGCGTGAAGAGCCAGCTGCTGGAGTCGGGCTACGGCTACATCCGCATCACCCAATTCCAGGTCAAGACCGGCGACGAAGTGGCCAAGGCGCTGGCCAAGCTGCGCAAGGACAACGGCAAGAAACTCAGCGGCATCGTGCTCGACCTGCGTAACAACCCTGGCGGCGTGCTGCAGTCGGCGGTGGAAGTGGTCGACCACTTCATCACCAAGGGCCTGATCGTGTACACCAAAGGCCGTATCGCCAACTCCGAGCTGCGCTTCTCGGCGACCGGCAATGACCTCAGCGAAAACGTACCGCTGGCCGTACTGATCAACGGCGGCAGCGCTTCGGCGTCGGAGATCGTCGCGGGCGCTCTGCAAGACCAGAAGCGCGGCGTGCTGATGGGCACCACCAGCTTCGGCAAAGGCTCGGTGCAAACCGTGTTGCCGCTGAACAACGAGCGTGCGCTGAAGATCACCACCGCGCTGTATTACACGCCGAACGGCCGCTCGATCCAGGCTCAGGGCATCGTGCCGGACATCGAGGTGCGCAAGGCCAAGATCACCAACGAGATCGACAGCGAGTACTACAAGGAAGCTGACCTGCAAGGTCACCTGGGCAATGGCAACGGCGGCGCCGACCAGCCGACCGGCAGCGGCAAGAAAGCCAAGCCGATGCCGCAGGACGATGACTACCAGCTGGCCCAGGCGCTTAGCCTGCTCAAGGGCTTGAGCATCACCCGCAGCCGTTGATATGCGTTTTGCCCTGATCATCGCTGTGCTGTGCAGCCTGGCAGGCGTCGCTCACGCGACGCCTGCCGGCGAGCCTCAAAAAGCCTACCTGACCCTCATCATCGACGACCTCGGGCAAAACCTGCCCCGGGATCGTCGCGTGCTGGCCCTGCCCGGGCCGGTGACCACGGCGATCATGCCCGACACGCCCCACGCCGCCGAATTCGCCCGCGAAGCCCACAAGGCCGGCAAGATCGTGATCCTCCACATGCCCATGGACCCGGCCACGGGGCCGTTCGCCTGGCACCCCGAATTGCCTATCGAAGAACTTGCCAAGCGACTGGACGCCGCGTTCCAGGCGGTGCCCTATACCGCCGGCATCAACAACCACATGGGCAGCCGCATGACGGCGCAACCGGCCGCCATGGCCTGGTTGATGGCCGAGTTGCAACGGCGCAACAAGTTCTTTGTCGACAGCCGCACCAGCGCCCAAACCGTCGCCGCCGCCGAAGCGCAGAAGATCGGCCTGGCGCATGTCTCGCGGGATGTGTTCCTCGATGACGAGCGCACCGAGGCGGCGATTACCACGCAGTTGCAAACCGCAATCAAGCTGGCACACAAACAAGGTTCCGCCGTGATGATCGGCCACCCTTATCCACAAACCCTGGCAGTGCTGGAGCGCGAGTTGCCCAAGCTCAAGGCCCAGGGCGTCGACTGGATTGATATCAAGTTGATGATCAGCGTACGCGGCAACCAGGCCATGGCCCGGCACGGCAAAAATGGCACCTACCGCCCATCGCCGACTAAATAACTACCCCCGCTCTGCCAGTTGCCCCCTCGATAGTTGACGCCTGCCCCGCATCAATTCGAGGATGACCATGAAAACCCTTTATCCCGCGCTGATCTGCGCGCTGCTGACTGCGTGCCCTGTGTATCTATGGGGCGCGTCCAAAGACTTTGGTGAAGGCCTGGCCAACGCCAGCGCTCCACGCCTGCTGACCAACGCCAACCAACAACATAATCACTGGAGCGGCATCGGCCGCATCCGCAACGATAAGGCACTCTGCACCGCGACCCTACTGGATACCCGCGATGAACAAGGCACTTCCGGCCCGGCTTACATCATCACCAGCAGCCATTGCATTCACCGTGTCAGTGGTGCCGTCATCAAGGACCAGGTACTCAAGGGCCATATCAGCTTCAACTACTTCGATGACACGTTGGAGCAGCTCAAGACCTACCCGCTCAAGACCCTGAAGTGGGGTAGCAGCCACGGCGTCGACCTGGCACTCATTGAGCTCGATATTCCGCTGTCCGCCTTGATCAGCAACGGCATCGAGCCGATGAAACTGGCCGAGGACCTACCTGACGAAGCACGCCCGATTCTTGCCCTGATCGTCCCTGAATGGAACACGCTGCACCTCTCAGCGTGCCTTCAACAGGCCTCTCAAGAGGTGGTAGAGCAACCTTTTGTATGGCGCGTAACCATGAAAAACCAATGCAAGGGCGTGCAATCAGGCACATTCGATGCACCGCTGGTGGATCGCGCCACCAATACGCTGTTCGGCATTCTCAGCAGTACAACCATCGGCCAGGCCGCAGCTAAAAAGTGTCAGCGCGACGCACCATGCGAGGTGAGGGATGGCAAGGCGAGTTGGCATGCCGACAGTAACTACGGCAGTCCTGTCGTGTTCCTCAAGCACTGTTTTGTGGAGGGCGTGCTGACTGACAACGAGCAGACCTGCAACCTCTACCCCGCGACGTCCATCACCTTCAGCAGCCCTGAGCCGCTGCAACAATATTTCGTCAAAAGGCCCGGAGACAAGGGCCGGAATATCACGCCAAGCTGGAACCTGGAATTTACTACCACCAGCCGGCTCTATCGCTACAAGGCCGTACGCCGTGCCAGCGAATGTGAAAACCCCGTGCATTACAGCCCGCCGATCAACAGCCACAACGCATCGATCAAGGACCCCATCGGCCCGCAAACCGGCATGCATCTGTTGTGCATCCTGGGGGTCGAATCAGACCAGGCGGTGAGCAACAGCGCGATGCGCAATGCCTTGACGCTGGCGGTCGAACTCGCTGAACCGGCGGCGACCCGCGCCCCAGACGTCAGCATCGTGCTCGACAGGCAGTTCTTGCAGCGCTACACCGTTATCTGGAACCTGGCGCCACCCTTTATAAGCCGCTACACCTACAAATTTGGCCCAGCTCAGCGCACAGATTGCCTGGCACCCGAAGGCTATCGGACACTGCCGCCCAAGCACAGCGATACGGAAGAAACCGATGACGCAGAGGACCTCTTCGGCATGCCTCCCCTGGACCAGGCCCCCGATGCACCGCATCAGAAGTTCGCGCAGATTATTTCCATGCATAACCAGCCGATAAAAATCTGCACCTACGCATTCGACCAGGCAGGCCGGCCTTCAGATTTGCGCGTGGACCTGCTCAAACCACGTTGACCACTAGAGGTAACGCGCCATGATCTCGTCAACACGCCCTTCTTTGCGCAGTTGGTTCAACGCTGCTTGAAGCTTGTCCACAAGCTCATCAGGCACGTCCTTGTTCAGCGCGAGGTAAAGCTGAGCACTGTTAAAACGCAGCACCGTCTTGAGCCCGGTCACACCGACCTGGCGAGCCAGGTACCGGCCGGCCGGATCGCCGGTAGCCCACAGGTCGATCTGACCCTCCAGCAGCTTTTGCGCGTTGTCCTGGTCGCGCAACACCACCATCGGCTTAAGGCCCTGCTTCTCCAGGGTCTCGGCGATGGCGTCGCCTTTGTAAGCGCCGATCTTGTAGCGACGGGCGTGCTCGAGGTCGCTCAACTGGATCTTGCTATCTGCCTTGGCCAGCAGTACCCAATCGTCTGGGCCGATGGGACCGACCCATTTGAACAGCGCTTCACGGTCCGGCAGGCGGGCCATCACGAACACGCCGTAACCGGGTTTCTCCAGGGCGAGTTTGTAGATTCGCTCCCAAGGGAAACGCAGGGTGAGGCTGTAGGAAATGCCGGCGCGCTTGAAGGTCTCGCGCATGATGTCCACGGCGATGCCTTCGATGTTCTCGTCCTTGGCGAAATTCTTGCCGTTTTTCGCCATGTTGTAGGGCGGGAAGTTTTCCGTCAGCAACACCAGGGAGGCGTCAGACGATTCATCGGCGTGGCCAGGGCCAGCCAACAGGAGCGACGTACTGGCGAGGGCGAGCAGCAGGTGTTTGAACATGAAGGTTACCGGAATCCATGGCAAGCGCAGAGATTGCCGCGCGCTTGCCATGGTGTCCAGCAGCGTTTAGCGAACGACGATACCGCGCGCCGCCATGTAGGCCTTGGCCTCGGGGACGGTGTATTCGCCAAAGTGGAAAATACTCGCCGCCAGCACTGCGCTGGCGTGGCCTTCGATCACGCCGTCAGCCAGGTGCTGCAGGTTGCCGACGCCGCCGGAAGCGATCACCGGGATACCCAACGCATCGCTGATGGCACGGGTCACGCCCAGATCGAAGCCGTTTTTCATGCCGTCCTGGTCCATGCTGGTCAGCAGGATTTCACCGGCGCCCAGGCCTTCCATCTTCATCGCCCATTCCACCGCATCCAGACCGGTAGGCTTGCGGCCGCCGTGGGTGAAGATCTCCCAGCGCGGGGTTTCGCCCGGGCCGGAGACTTTCTTGGCGTCGATGGCCACCACAATGCATTGCGAACCAAAGTGCTGCGCGGCCTCGCCGACAAACTCCGGGTTGAACACCGCAGCGGTGTTGATCGAGACCTTGTCCGCGCCGGCATTGAGCAGGTTGCGGATGTCTTGCACGGTGCGCACGCCACCGCCCACGGTCAGCGGGATAAACACCTGGCTGGCCATGCGCTCGACGGTATGCAGGGTGGTGTCGCGGCCATCGACGCTGGCGGTGATGTCGAGAAAGGTAATCTCGTCGGCACCCTGCTCATCGTAGCGACGGGCGATTTCCACCGGGTCTCCGGCGTCACGGATGTTCTCGAACTTGACGCCCTTGACCACGCGACCGTTGTCGACGTCCAGGCAAGGGATGATGCGTTTGGCCAGCGCCATGGTCAGTCCTCAGCCGTTGTAGGCGTCGCAGTAAGCCTGGGCTTCGGCGACGTCCAGGGTACCTTCGTAGATCGCGCGGCCGGTGATGGCGCCGATGATGCCGGGGGCCTTGGCGTCCAGCAGCGACTTGATGTCGCCCAAGTTGTGGATACCGCCGGAAGCGATCACCGGGATCTTGGTCGCAGCGGCCAGCGCAGCGGTGAACGGCACGTTGCAGCCCTGCATCATGCCGTCTTTGGCGATGTCGGTATAAACGATGGCAGACACGCCATCAGCTTCGAACTGCTTGGCCAGGTCGATCACCTGCACGGTGCTGATCTCGGCCCAACCGTCGGTGGCGACGAAACCATCTTTAGCGTCCAGGCCCACGATGACCTTGCCAGGAAACGCGCGGCAGGCTTCGGCGACGAACGCCGGGTCTTTCACAGCCTTGGTGCCAATGATTACGTAGCTCACGCCGGCTTTTACGTAGTGCTCGATGGTTTCCAGCGAGCGGATACCGCCGCCGATCTGGATCGGCAGGTTCGGGTAGCGCTTGGCGATCGCGGTGACCACCTCGCCGTTGACCGGCTGGCCTTCGAAGGCGCCGTTCAAGTCCACCAGATGCAGACGACGGCAGCCCCCTTCCACCCATTTGGCAGCCATGCTCACCGGGTCGTCGGAGAACACGGTGGAGTCTTCCATGCGGCCTTGGCGCAGACGTACGCAGGCGCCGTCCTTGAGATCGATAGCGGGAATAATCAGCATCTGGCAAACCTTATTCGATATTCAGCAATGCTTGGGAAATCAGGGTTTCTCAAGCGACCACAGGTCGCTTTCGATGCTTTCGAACCTTTCTTTAAGGAGCGTCTGCGTGTCGAAAATCGCCCTGTTGTAATAGTGCGGAGCCACTTCGGTGGTAAACAGCTCAAGAATTTCGGCGACCTCGAACGAGCCCAGCTTGAGCTCGAAGCGGTCCTCCATGAAGCGCTTGATCTTGAGGGTAGCCTCACTCTCCTGTTCGGGCGTGAGGTTCAAGACCGGCTGCTTCGGCTTCCTGGCCATTTACCAGCGCCCGTCCCAGGCGGCGAAGTTCTGCAGCAATTGCAGGCCATGGGTATGGCTCTTCTCCGGATGGAACTGCACGGCAAACCGCGAACCTTCGGCCAGCGCGGCGGCGAAGTCGACGCCGTAGTGCCCGCCACCCACCACCTGGCCCGGCTTGCCGGCGGCGATGTAGTAGCTGTGCACGAAGTAGAAGCGCGCCATGTCCGGCACTTCGTGCCAGAGCGGGTGATCGACGCTCTGGCGCACTTCGTTCCAGCCCATGTGCGGGACTTTCAAGTGTTCGCCGTCTTCATGCAGGTCTTTGCCGAAGAACTTCACCTGGCCTGGGAACAGGCCGATGCAGTCGACGCCATCGTTCTCTTCACTGCTGTCGAGCAAGGCTTGCATGCCTACGCAGATGCCGAGGAACGGACGATCCTGGCTGACCTCGCGCACCAGGCTGTCAAAGCCCAGGCGGCGGATCTCGGCCATGCAGTCGCGAATCGCGCCAACGCCGGGAAACACCACCCGGTCAGCTTCGCGAATCACGTTGGCATCGCTGGTGATCAGCACTTTGCCGGCGCCTACATGTTCGAGGGCCTTGGCCACCGAGTGCAGGTTACCCATGCCGTAATCGATAACCGCGACCGTCTGCATTACAGGACGCCCTTGGTCGAAGGCATTTGCCCGGCCATGCGGTCGTCCAGCTCTACGGCCATGCGCAGCGCGCGGCCGAAGGCCTTGAACACGGTTTCGATCTGGTGGTGAGTGTTGGTGCCGCGCAGGTTGTCGATGTGCAGGCTGACCAGTGCGTGGTTGACGAAACCCTGGAAAAATTCCTGGAACAGGTCGACATCGAAGCCGCCGACGGTGGCGCGGGTGTAGGGCACGTGCATCTGCAGGCCTGGGCGGCCAGAGAAGTCGATGACCACACGCGACAGCGCTTCGTCCAGCGGGACATAGGCGTGGCCGTAGCGACGGATGCCTTTTTTGTCGCCGATGGCCTTGGCAAATGCCTGGCCGAGGGTGATGCCGACGTCTTCCACCGTGTGGTGGTCGTCGATATGCAGGTCGCCCTTGCTGACGATATCCAGGTCGATCAGCCCGTGACGGGCGATCTGGTCCAGCATGTGCTCAAGAAAAGGTACACCGATATCAAATCGGGCCTTTCCGGTGCCATCCAGGTTAATCGAGGCTTTGATCTGGGTTTCCAGAGTGTCGCGCTCGACGGACGCCTTACGTTCGGCCATCACCAGCTCCGCAAAATCATTGGGCGAAAAAGGCAGCCATTATAGGGGCGCGGGCGCTAAACAGAAACATCGGAGGGGATAAGACTGATGGAGTGTCGGAGATAGACATGTGCATACAACTGTTGGGTTGGGCTGATGTGGCGAGGGAGCTTGCTCCCGCTGGGCTGCGCAGCAGCCCCAAAACCTGTCACCGCGAGCTTCCAGAACCAACGCGGTGAATTGATTGGGGTCGCTTCGCGACCCAGCGGGAGCAAGCTCCCTCGCCACAACAAGCCCGGCTCCCGCAGGAACCAGGCCCACCCGGTCATCGCAGTGTTAGTGGAACAGAACCGCGGTCTTCTGCAAGGTCACCCACACACCCCACGCCAACGGAATACCCACCACCAGCCAGGCCGCGATGGCCAATGGCACGGTGCCGGAAGCGGCTTTCCACTCCAGGGAAGTGGTGGCATCCGCCCCTTTGTCATGACCCAGCGCCTGTTCGGCGGCCAATTCGGCATCGGTCATGAAGTACTTGTCCGCCACCGGGCGAACCAGCAGATTGCAGATGAAACCCAGCACCAGCAGGCCGGCGAGGATGTACAAGGTGATGTCATAGGCAGCCGCGCGTTCAACGCCGATACTCAACTGATATTCACGCAGGTAGTTCACCAGCACCGGGCCCAAGACGCCCGCAGCGGCCCAGGCGGTCAGCAGGCGACCGTGGATCGCGCCGACCATTTGCGTACCGAACAGGTCGGCCAGGTAGGCAGGAACGGTCGCAAAACCACCCCCGTACATCGACAGGATGATGCAGAACGCCGCCACGAACAGCGCCACGTTGCCCAGGTGCCCCAGGTTCGGGATCAGCGCGTACAGGGCAAAGCCCAGGGCGAAGAACACGAAATAGGTGTTTTTACGGCCCAGGTAGTCGGAGAACGATGCCCAGAAGAAGCGGCCGCCGATGTTGAACAGGCTCAACAGACCGGTGAAACCTGCCGCGATGGCCGCGATGGAGGCCAGCTGACCGGCATCCAGTTGACCGAACGGCACATCAACACCCAGCAACTTGCCGCCGAACACTTCCTGCAGCAGCGGCGAAGCCATGCCGAGGATGCCGATACCGGCGGATACGTTCAGGCACAACACCAACCAAACCAGGCGGAATTGCGGGGTTTTCCACGCCACGTTCACGTGCACGTGACGGTGGGTGATCATCGCGTTGCTGGCCTTTTTCGCCGGGGCGGTCCAGCCCTCAGGTTTCCAGCCGGTCGGCGGAACGCGATAAGACAGTGCGCCGCCGATCATGAACACGAAGTAGATCGCCGCCATCACCAGGAAGCTCTGCCATACGCCCACGCTGGTCGGCGTAGCAAAGTGGCCCATCAACGCTGCGGCCAGGGGTGCACCTACCATCGCGCCGCCGCCAAAGCCCATGATCGCCATACCGGTGGCCATGCCACGCTTGTCCGGGAACCACTTGATCAGGGTCGACACGGGAGAGATGTAGCCCAGGCCCAGGCCGATACCGCCGATGACCCCGGAGCCGATCCACATCAGCCAGATCTGGTGGGTATAGATACCCAAGGCAGAAATCAGCAGCCCGCCGCACCAGCACAACGCCGATACAACACCGGCCTTACGTGGCCCGGCATGTTCCAGCCAGCCGCCCCAGATCGCTGCCGAGCAGCCCAGGAAGATGAAGAACAGGGTGTAGATCCAGCCCAGCATGGAGATGGGCCAGTCGCATTGGGACGAGAAGACTTGGGCGATGAAGCTCATGTCCGGCGCGCAGGCGACCGGTTTGGTAACACCCAGTGCCTTGGACAGAGGCAGCCAGAACACCGAGAACCCGTAGGCCATGCCGATGCACAGGTGGATGGCCAGGGCGGCCGGTGGAACCAGCCAGCGGTTGAAGCCGGGCTTGGCGATGATGCGTTCCTTGGACAGGAACGCTGGCTTTGCAGCAGATGAACCTGCCGCAGTGCTAGTGCTCATTGGTGTTTCCCCCAGTTGTTAGTATGTGTCCGTCAGGCGCTCTCTCCCTCGGCCTTGCACGCAAAGCGTGGCCGTTTTGTTGAGTGAAGCTCCATTTTAGGCGCGACCTTAGGTCGCAGAAGGCGGACGAACGTGCAGAGATTAGCACCTGTCGATGACAGAAAAACCAAAGTGACATCACCTTTTTCAGGAAATCTGTTTTTTGACGCCAAAAACCCGCTTTCCCCGCCCCTGGATACAATGTAACGATCGGGGCACTGACGCAGGCCGTCGGGCGTTATACTCTGCGGCTAAATTTTGAAATCGACATACAAGGACTCGCCCATGAAAGCGTTCGGCAAAATCCTGGGTCTGGTACTTCTCGGGCTGTTGCTGATCATTGTGG
>NZ_JBYVMD010000076.1:0-15940 GCF_058145955.1 Pseudomonas sp. A39 | reverse complement strand
CCGGTGCCGGTTGCTGCTCCAGATGATGGATCAGTTCGTCCACCAGGTTCTGCCAGTTATCGTCCACCGGAAACCTGGGGTCGTGACCGTGTTGCGGCAGGTGAGCCACTGCGTATTCCGGCGCCAGGGCGGCAAACAACTTGCCGTAGGTGGCCGAAGGGAAACCATTGGCGTGGGCAAAAAACACATGCTGCGACATACCGGATCCATCTACTAAAACAGAGATTGATTGTCACCATGCCCGACGTACACAGCAATGACTGTAACTGCCAGGAATGATGACACTCACGCCACGCCTATCGCGCCGGTGGGGTGTCGCCCAGCGGCACCACGGCCATGGTCAGGCGCGACACGCAGCTGGTTTTGCCATCATCACTGGTCAAGCGGATGTCCCAGACCTGGGTGGTGCGGCCAATGTGGATCGCCTTAGCCACCGCCGTTACACGCCCGCTGCGCACACCGCGCAGGTGGTTGGCGTTGACCTCCAGCCCCACGCAATAGAACTTGCTGGCGTCGATGCACAGGTAGGCCGCCATGGAGCCGACGCTCTCGGCCAACACCACCGACGCGCCGCCGTGCAGCAGGCCGTAGGGCTGGTGGGTGCGATGATCGACCACCATGCTGGCGGTCAGGGAGTCGTCGTCGAAGCTTTCAAAGCGGATATCCAACAGTTCACCGATGGTGTTTTTCTGGGCCGCATTGAGTTGGTCGATATTCGGTTGGGTACGCCAGAGGCTCATGCCGTTATCCTTGTTGGTTTTATGATGACCCTAATCCTGCCACAGAACGGTTTCGGAACGCTCGCTCCATGCCTGGAATTGTGCACCGTAAGTCAATTCGATCACGTTGCGCTTGATCTTCAAGGTCGGGGTCAGGAAGCCGTTCTCCACCGCCCAGTTGTCTTTCACCACCACCAGTTGGCGCAGGCGTTCATGCTTATCCAGCGCCTGGTTGACCTGTGCCAGCCAACGCTCAAGGCTGCTGCGCAGTGCGTGCGGGTCCTCGCTCACCGCCGATAACACGCACAACCCTATCGGCGCGGGCAGCCCATCCCCCACTACGCACACCTGCTCGATACGCGCATGTTCGGCCAAGCGGTTTTCAATCGGCGCCGGCGCCACGTATTTACCTTTGCTGGTCTTGAAGATTTCCTTGAGCCGCCCGGTCAGGCGCAGGCGACCATCGGCATCCTGTTCGCCCTTGTCGCCGGTGCGCAGAAAACCATCGGCGGTAATCGTCTCGGCGGTTTTCTGCGGGTCTTTGTAGTAACCGAGCATAGTCGCACCGCTGCGCACCTGGACTTCGCCTTCGGGGTCGATACGTACTTCCACGCCGGGGCACGGCAGGCCGATCCAGCCGAGGGTCTGCTGGCCGGGGCGGCACACGTGGGAGTAGCCGCAACTTTCGGTCATGCCGTACACCTCCAGCACATCCAGGCCCAGGCGTTGATACCAGCGCAGCAGCGCCTCGGGCACCGGCGCCGCACCCGACAGGGCAATGCGCAACGCGTCCAGGCCCAGGCCGGCGAGCACCTTGTGGCCCACCCGCTTGCCGATGAAAGGCAGGCGCAGCAGGGTGTCCAGGCGCTTCTCGGGGATTTTGGCGTAGACGCCCATCTGGAATTTGGTCCAGATACGCGGCACACCAAACAGGGCGGTCGGACGCGCCCTACGCAGATCGGTCAGAAACGTGTCCAGGCTTTCGGCGAAAAACACCGTTTGCCCGGTGTAGATCGCCGCCATTTCTACAAACATGCGCTCCGCCACATGACACAGCGGCAAGTACGACAGTAGCCGGTCGCCCTCCCCCAACCCGAACAGCTCGGTGCCACGGGTGGCGGCAAACCCCAGCGCGCCGAAGCTGTGCATCACGCCCTTGGGCAGGCCGGTCGTGCCGGAGGTGTAGATGATGGTGGCCAGGTCCGTAGCGGCCAGCAGCGGCTCGTCCTGGATCGGCGAACAGGCTTGCAGGTCAGCCCAGCTGAAATCGAACGTGCCGGTCGGGCACAGCGGCAAGCTGATGGTCGGGACATTGGACGGCACGCCAGGCGCCATCGCGGGCCAGTCGTCGAGTTTGCCGATAAACACCAGCGCCGCCTCGGAATGGGTCAGCACATGGGCAACGGAGTCGGCGGTGAGGTTAGGGTACAGCGGCACTGAGACGTGCCCGGCCATCCAGATGGCCAGGTCGGCGATGATCCAGTGGGCACAGTTTTTCGAGATCAGGGCAATGTGCGAGCCCTGGGGCAACTCGCGGGCCCGTAGCCAGTGCGCGGCGCAACGGGCCTGGTGGCCGACCTCACCCCAGGTGAGGGGCTGCACCTCGCCGCCGCCAGAGGGCTGGACCAGGAAGGTTTGGCGCGGATGACGCGCTTCACGTTCGAAGAAGACCTGCAACGGCAAACGAAAAGCGACGGGCATGGGACGCGCTCCTTTGTGGTCCGACAATAGCCAACCAAGCACTTGCTTGGTTGACTATATAGCACACACAAAGCAGCGATCCAGCCTAAGGGTTTTTTACGCTGACCAGGCTCATCAGCCCCGCCAGCGGGAAATCCCCCTCCAGTTCCGCCAGGCTGGCGGTGTGCATCGGCTGTGGCTGACGCTGATGGCCATGCTGCAAAAAGCTGATCAGGTTGCCCACCAGCGGCTGGTGGCTGACCAGCAGCACGTTGTCATCGGTGTCGAGCTTGTCCAGCACCTGCAGCGGGTTGCCCTCGGGGGTGAGCCACGGCACCGTGCGAACCTCCGGTTCGAACCCCAGCACCTCGCGCACCAGTTGCGCGGTCTGCTGCGCCCGCACATAGGGGCTGGCGATGATCGCGCTGAGGGGCTGGCCCATCAGCTGCGCAGCACTGCGCAATACTTCGGCGCGGCCATGCTCGGTGAGGTTGCGCTCGGCGTCGGTGCGCGCATGCCCTTCGGCCTCACCGTGGCGCAGTATCCACACCTTCATAGCTTCGGCTCTTCGTCACGGACCGGGTGCGGCGCCGGCGGCACGCTGTGGGCAGCTTCGCCCTCCGGCGCGCGCGGGGTCGGCCAGTCGGCGAACGGCCACGGTTTCTGTTCGGAGTGGAAGCTGCCGAAACGGCCGATCTGTGCGAGGAACTGGCTGAGGCTGTCGCCGAAGTTCATCAGCCCCAGGTTCGGTGCGCCATAGATCAATCTGTAAACCAACTGCACCACCACCAGCGCGCCGAGCAGGAACTGCGCCACCTGCCACACCAGGGCAAACACCAGCATCCACAGGATGCGCAGGGCAATGGACTCGTACTTGGGGGCTGCTTTCGGATCGTTCATGACGCGTTCCTCAGTTGAAACCACTGGTGGAAATAAAGTCGACATCGGTTTTCGGCTCGGCGCGCATCAGCAGCTCGATGACTTGGTTCAAGGTGCGCCCTTCAAACAGGATCGCGTGCAACCCGGCGACCAGCGGCATGTACACCCCGACTTCCTGGGCCTTGGCCTTGAGCACCTTGAGGGTGTTGACGCCTTCGGCCACTTCGCCCAGGCGCGTGACCGCGTCTTCCAGGCTCAGGCCCTGGCCGAGGGCAAAGCCGACCTGATAGTTGCGGCTTTTCGGCGAGGAGCAGGTGACGATCAAGTCGCCCACGCCCGCCAGACCCAGGAAGGTCATCGGGTTGGCGCCCTGGTTCACCGCAAAGCGGGTCATCTCCGCCAAGGCGCGGGTGATCAGCATGCTTTTGGTATTTTCGCCCATGCCCAGCGCCACGGCCATGCCGGCAATGATCGCGTAGACGTTTTTCAGCGCACCGCCCAACTCGACGCCAAAGCGGTCGCTGCTGGCGTAGACGCGGAAGGTACGGCCATGCAGCACGGCCTGGACGCGCTCGCACAGCTCTTCGTCTTCACTGGCGACCACCGTGGCGGTCAGCGCGTGCTCGGCGACTTCGCGTGCCAGGTTGGGCCCGGACAGCACGCCAATGCGCGCCTGGGGCGCGATCTCTTCGAGGATTTCGCTCATCAGTTTGAAGGTCTGCGCCTCGATGCCCTTGGTCAGGCTGACCAGCAGCTTGCCCGCCAGGCGTTCGGCGTGGGGCGCCAGCACCGAGCGCAACGCGCTGGACGGCAGCGCGACGAAGCACAGATCACAGGCCGTAAGGGTTTCCAGCAGGTCGGTAACAGGCTCGACTGCCGGATGAATCTTGATGCCTTTGAGGTAACGCGGATTTTCCCGGTGCACCCGAATGGCCTCGGCCTGCTCGGGATCGCGCATCCATTGGCGCACAGCGTGACCGTTCTCGGCCAGCAGGTTAGCCACGGCGGTACCAAAACTTCCGCCTCCCAGGACCGCGATAGGGCGCTGTTCAGTCATATGCAATCCGTTAATCCATACCAGTGGCGATGGCGGCATTATACGGGCCGACCCGCTTGCGGCCAGCCCCCCTAGCAATTCGTGCGTTTGTCGGAAAACGCCACGCTTACATGAAGTAATTGCAAGTCGGGCGACTGGCAAAAGGCCCCACCTCAGTTAACATGGGCGGCTATCCGTAATTATCAAGGCTGCGCCGTGTATTTGGGCCCTCCTCCTCGTTCATCCCTATGGTTGATGTTGTTGTGCAGCGCACCGGTGCTGGCCGACGACCTGTTCCTCGACAGCCAACCGCTGCCGCAAGTGCTGACCGCCACGCGCCTCAAGCAATCGGCCGCCGCCGTGCCCGGCAGCATGACCGTGATCGACAGCGAGCTGATCAAGGCCAGCGGTGCGCGGGACATCAGTGAGTTGCTGCGCCTGGTACCGGGGATGATGGTCGGCTACACCACCGGCAACCAGGCGGCGGTGAACTACCACGGCACCAGTGCCAGCGACGCGCGGCGCATGCAGGTGTTGATCGACGGCCGTTCGGTGTACCGCGCAGGCCTGGCCACTGTGGACTGGAGTGACATTCCGGTGGCCATGGAAGATATCGAGCGCATCGAAGTCTTCCGCGGCCCCAACACCGTCAGCTACGGCGCCAATGCCTTGATGGCGGTGGTGAACATCCTTACGCGCTCACCGGCCAACAGCCACGGTACGCGGGTCAAGGTGGTGCGTGGCGAGCGCGGCATCAATGACTTCTATGCCAGCCAGGGCGTGGGCTGGGAAACCGGCGACTTGCGCCTGTCCCTCTCCGGGCAACAGGACGACGGCTTCGACAGCGATGCCGCGGGCGCCGACCGCCGTGACGGCCGCCGCCTCAACCGCTTCAGCCTGGCGGTCAGCCAGATGCTGAACACCCAACAAAGCCTCGACTGGCAACTGGATGCGAAGGAAGGCACCAACCAGCGTCCTTATACCTACAGTCCGGTATTTGCCGGAATTACCGAAGGCGGCAACAATTCCGACGTCACGGCCAAGGACTACGCCGGCTCCCTGCGTTGGAATGTCGACTTCAACCCTGACCACAGCCTGTATATCCAGGGCTCGGCCCAGCAATGGGACCGCCGGCAAATCTGGAAGGCCTGTGATGCCAAGGTCTCGTTCAGCCCTGAGCTGACCCAGTTGTGGCAGTTGAACCCCAACTACGCCGAGCTGCTCGCCCGGCATATGGACACCTACAGCCAGGGCAGCGCGCCACCGGGCAGCGCCGCCGAGCAGGCCCTGGCCAACCAGGTATTGAACCAATGGCGCAACGGCGCCAACCAGAGCGTGTGCGGTGACATCGACCAGAGCACCCGCGAAAGCCGCTACGACCTGGAGATTCAAGACACCCTCAGCCTGTCCGACAGCCTGCGTCTGGTCAGCGGCATGAACTACCGCTATGACCGCGCCGACTCCGACACCTATTTCAATGGCACCCTGGACGACACCACCTGGCGTTTGTTCGGCCAGATGGAATGGCGCGCCAGCGAACACTGGCTGCTGCAAGGCGGCGCGATGTATGAGGACACCCACCTGAGCGGCAACTCGCTGACACCGCGAGTGGCGGTCAACTACCTGATCAACCCGCGCCACGGCCTGCGCGCGGTGTATTCCGAGGCCATCCGCTCGCCGGACATGTTTGAGAACAACGTCAACTGGAGCTACCGCGTCACCAACCTCAGCTCACCCGCCTATGGGCAGACCACCGGGCAATACTTCGTAAAGACCCGTGGCCCGGGCAACCTCGATAAAGAGCTGATGAAGTCACGGGAACTGGGGTACAACGGTTTCTTTGCCGACATCGGGCTGAACATGGACGTGAAACTGTTCTACGACGAAATCACCGACATGATCAGTTCGCCGCTGCGCAATAACCAGTACATCGCCAGCAACGCCAACAGCTCGCGGTTTACCGGCGCCGAATCGCAGTTCGACTGGCGCGTCAGCAATGCCGACCGCCTGCGGCTCACCTATGCTTACGTCGACGCCACTACCAGCAACCCTTTGGACAAAGCGCAAACCGCACGTAACAGTGGCTCCGCCGGCTGGTTGCGCGAATGGGGCCAGGGCTGGTCCAGTGCGCTGTTCTACTACGGCGATGACGCGCTCAACCAATATCGCTTCGAACGGGTCGACCTGCGGGTGGCCAAGCGCATTGCCCTGGGCAAAGCCAACGTGGAGCTGGCCGGCATGTTGCAACAACGCCTCGATAACCAGCCCACTACGTGGGCCGATAACAATTATGACCATCGCCATGTGCTCTACTTCAGCGCGGAGTTAGAGTTCTGACATGGGCGACTCGTCACGGATGACCTGCTTATTTATCACTTCGCTCTGGCGCCGCGCTGTGCTGCTGGCCTGCCTGCTATGGGCCGCGCCGGCCTGGAGCGCCGACATCCTGCTGACCGCCGCCGAAGACGGCGCAGGCGTGCAGGCTTTTGCCCAGGCCCTGGCCCAGCAACGCCCCGAAGACCACGTCACCTTCACGCCCCTCAACGACTTGCCGGCGCCCAGCCGCCTGCCTGCGAGCACGCGCTTGATCCTGCTGGACCTGCCCGGCCTCGACTGGCGCCTGCAAGACACCCAAGGGCCGCCGACCCTGGTACTGCGCATCAGTCGGCTGCAGGCGCACCAACGCCTGGGCACAACGCAGCACCCACGCATCAGCTTATTGTGGAGCGACCCTGCGCAGGAGCGCCAACTGCGGCTGATCGCCGCCATCCTGCCCCAAGCGCGGCGCATCGGCGTGCTCTACAGTGCCGACAGTGAATTCCTCCTGCCCGAACTGCGCCAGCACGCCAAGCCCCTCGGCCTGGAGATCGTGCCGCAGCGCTGGGACAACACCAGCGACAGCCGGCCACTGCAAACCTTGTTCAGGAACAGTGACGTGCTGCTCGGCCTCGATGACCCGCAGCTGTACAACCCGAAAACCGCGAAGAACCTGCTGCTGAGCAGCTACGCCCAGCAATTACCGCTGGTGGGGCCGAATGCCGGATTTGTACGCGCAGGCAGCCTGGCCAGCACCTACAGCGACCAGACCGACTGGCTGGCGGTACTCGACCGCCTGCTGGACCTTGCGCCGACGAACTGGCCGCACTCGCTGTACCCGGAACATTTCAAAGTCGTGGGCAACCCGCAGGTTGCGCGCTCATTGGGGATCGAACAGGTAGACGAAGCCAACGTCGCCCTGCGATTGGCCGAAGGAGAAAAACGCCCATGACCTTGCGTCGTCGTTGGGACATCAACACCCGCACCCAGCTCATCACCCTGGGACCGGCGCTGTTGCTGACGTTGCTGTTGATCAGCTTCTTCACCTTCGTGCGTATCCAGGACCTGCGCCAGGAACTGGACCACACCGGCCAACTGATCGCCAACCAACTGGCGCCCGCCACCGAGTACGGGGTGATATCCGGCAACAACGATGTGCTCGACAGCCTGTTGCGCGCCACATTGGCCACGCCCCATGTGCGCTTCCTGGAGATCCAGGACAGCAGCGAAAACATCCTGGTGTATGTCGAACAACCGTCGGAAAAGCACGACCGCTCGCTGTCGGTAAAAGTCTTCCAGGCACCGATCCGCCTGCAACACATCCAGTTGGGCAATGACTTTTTCCAGGACAACCTCAACGAATCCAAGGCACCGCGTGCGGACTACCTGGGCCGGGTGATCGTCGGCATGTCCAACGATGCGTTCAGCCAGCGTCAGCAGGAGATCCTGTTCAAGGCCGGCATCCTGGCGCTGTTCGCCCTGTTGTTCACCTTCCTGCTCGCCCGGCGCCTGGCCGCCAGCCTGTCACAGCCGATCAGTGCCATGGGCAACGCGGTCAAGGCCATCCAGCAGGGCGACTACAAGACGCCACTGCCCATCGTGGATGACTCGGAGCTGGGCGACCTGTCGCGGCATATCAACAACCTCGCCGAAGGCCTCAACCAGGCCAGTCGCGAGCAGCAACAGGCCATGGCCCAGTTGATCCAGACCCGCGAAGAGGCCGAGCGCGCCAACAACGCCAAGTCGGATTTCCTGGCGATGATGAGTCATGAGCTGCGCACGCCCATGAACGGCGTGCTCGGCATGTTGCAGTTAATGGAAACCACCGAGATGACCGAGGAGCAGAGCGAATACGCGGCGCTCGCCTCCGAATCCACCGAACACTTGCTCAAGGTCATCAACGACATCCTCGACTTCTCGCGTATCGAGCGCGCCGCGCTGGAACTGGAGCATATTCCGTTCAACCTGGCAGACCTGATCAACAGCTGCGCCCAGGCGTTCCAGCACAGCGCCCAGCAGCGTGGGCTGGCGCTGCAGCTGTCGATTCCGCAAGGAATGGACGCCTTGCGGGTGCAGGGTGACCCGACGCGGATCCGCCAGATCCTGGTGAACCTGATCGGCAATGCATTGAAGTTCACCGAGAACGGCAGCGTCAGCGTCGAGCCGCACTGGCAAACCCTCGACCATGACCTGGTGTGGTTCACCTGCACCGTGCGTGACAGCGGCATCGGGATTTCCGCCGACCGCCTGGAATTGATGTTCGATGCGTTCCAGCAGGCCGACAGTTCCATTTCAAGACGTTACGGCGGCACCGGGCTGGGCCTGCCCATCGCCCGTACCCTGGCTGAACGCATGGGCGGCACGCTGCGCGCCCAAAGCGAGGAAAGCCGCGGCTCGGTGTTCACCCTGGAAATCCCCCTGGCCATCGACCAGCACAGCGTCCCCGCCGTCGCTGCCGATACCGACGGCAAAGCCAGCGCCGGCAATGGCCGCCATGTGCTGCTGGTGGAAGACAACCCCGTCAACCGTACGGTGGTCGAAGCCATGCTACGCAGCCTGGGCTTTGAAGTGAGCCTGGCCACCGACGGTGCCGAGGCGATCCGCAGCGCCGAGAGCCTGATTTTCACGGCGATCCTGATGGATTGCCGGCTGCCGTTGATCGATGGTTACGAGGCCACCCGACAGATTCGTCAGCTGCCGGGTTGCGCCGACCTGCCCATCATCGCCCTGACGGCCAACGCCTTGCAGGGTGACCGTGAAGCCTGTCTGGCGGCGGGAATGAACGATTACCTGGCCAAGCCGTTCAAACGCACGGATTTGCAGCAAATCCTACAGCGCTGGGTGCAATAGCGCCGCGCCATCAGCCAACTCCGACTGGCGTGAAAGACGAAAGTGCGGCAGTCTTAGGCACCCGAACGGGCCCATAAACAGGCCCGGTTTAAAATTTCAGTGAACAAGTGTACATTCAGTACCTTGCCGCTGTGACTTTCACTACAACGCAATAGTCTATGTGTAGGCTGCCGACATGAGGCATGAACGCTTCATTCGGTTCGGGAAGATTTGCCCTACCCTGCCGCATGGGATTATTGAGGAGCTCGCATGACCAAACAAAACGCCTTTACTCGGGAAGACCTGCTGCGCTGCAGTCGCGGTGAGCTGTTCGGCCCAGGTAACGCGCAACTGCCCGCCCCCAACATGCTGATGGTGGATCGCATCACCCATATCAGTGAAGAGGGTGGCAAGTACGGCAAAGGTGAATTGGTCGCCGAGCTGGATATCACCCCGGACCTGTGGTTCTTCGCTTGCCATTTCGAAGGCGACCCTGTGATGCCAGGCTGCCTGGGCCTTGACGCCATGTGGCAGCTGGTCGGTTTCTTCCTAGGCTGGCAAGGCCTGCCGGGCCGCGGCCGCGCCCTGGGTTCGGGCGAAGTGAAGTTCTTTGGCCAGGTCCTGCCGACCGCCAAGAAAGTCACCTATAACATTCAAATCAAGCGCGTCCTCAAGGGCAAGCTGAACCTGGCCATCGCCGATGGTTCGGTGAGCGTCGACGGTCGCGAGATCTATACTGCCGAAGGCCTTCGGGTCGGCGTATTCACTTCCACTGACAACTTTTAAGGGTTATCCGCATGCGCCGCGTCGTTATCACTGGTCTGGGCATCGTTTCTTGCCTGGGCAATGACAAAGAGACCGTCACCGCTAACCTGCGTGCAAGTCGCCCTGGCATCCGCTTCAACCCGGAATATGCCGAAATGGGTCTGCGTAGCCAGGTTTCCGGCTCCATCGACCTGCCCCTCGAAGAGCTGATCGATCGCAAGATCTATCGCTTCGTCGGCCACGCTGCCGCCTACGCCTACCTGGCGATGAAAGACGCAATCGCCGACTCCGGCCTGAGCGAAGACCAGGTATCGAACGTACGCACCGGCCTCATCGCCGGTTCCGGCGGCGCATCCACCCTGAACCAGATGGAAGCGCTGGACATCCTGCGCGAAAAAGGCGTGAAGCGCGTTGGCCCGTACCGTGTAACGCGGACCATGGGCAGCACCGTTTCCGCCTGCCTGGCCACGCCGTTTGCAATCAAGGGCGTGAACTACTCGATCTCCTCCGCGTGCGCCACCAGTGCTCACTGCATCGGGACTGCCGTTGAGCAGATCCAGCTGGGCAAGCAGGACATCGTGTTCGCCGGCGGCGGTGAAGAAGAGCATTGGAGCCAGTCGTTCCTGTTCGACGCCATGGGCGCACTGTCTACCCAATACAACGAAATCCCGGAAAAAGCCTCCCGCGCCTACGACGCCAAGCGTGACGGTTTCGTCATCGCCGGCGGTGGCGGCATGGTGGTCGTCGAGGAGCTGGAACACGCTCTGGCCCGTGGTGCCAAGATCTACGCGGAAATCGTCGGCTACGGCGCGACCTCCGATGGCTACGACATGGTTGCCCCAAGCGGTGAAGGCGCCATCCGTTGCATGCAGATGGCCATGTCCACCGTGGACACCCCAATCGACTACCTGAACACCCACGGCACCTCGACTCCGGTCGGCGATGCCAAGGAAATGGAAGGCGTGCGTGCGGTGTTCGGCGACAAGGCTCCGGCCATCAGCTCCACCAAGAGCCTGTCCGGTCACTCCCTGGGCGCCGCTGGCGTTCACGAAGCGATCTACTGCCTGCTGATGATGGAAGGCAACTTCATGGCCGGTTCGGCCAACATCGACGAGATTGATCCGGTTGTGGCTGATATGCCGATCCTGACCAAAACCGTTGAAAACGCAAAAATCGACACCGTGATGAGCAACAGCTTCGGCTTTGGTGGCACTAACGCTACCTTGGTGCTGAAACGCTGGCAGGGTAAATAAACCCCGCAGGTTGATCACATGAAAAGCCCCGACTGGTTCGGGGCTTTTTTATGCGTGTTGATGTCGGTGAGTTTCTGTTCGTTCTGCGCCAACGCCTGGGGGCACGATGGACCTACAGGCGCAAGGTTAATGCGCTTTTGCGCAAGACCAAAACGCGATATCAACGTGCCGCACCCTCGCGCGCCGCTTTAGGCAGGATGGCCAAGAAGTTGTCCCGCGCGACTTTTTGCGCAACGTCCTCGGGCAAGGCATCCAGAAAAGGGTCAAAGCGGCGCATTTCCTTACCCAGCTTGTTGAAGCGCCCTACTACGTCAGAGCCCAGCATGAAGCGCTCTGGAAAGCGCTCTACCAGCTTTACCCACTCCGGGCGCGGCTGACCCCCATCATCCAGCAAGTACGGCGTGAGCATGCTCCAGGACAGGTCGATATACAGGTTCGGATAGGCCTCCAGCATGCGGCTCAAGGTGGGCAACAAAAAGTCCATCCGCACCTGATGGCGGTGGATCTCCTTGCTGGTGCCGGCATGCGCCCAAATGAAGCGGGTGTGGGGATGGTTGCGCAGCGGCTCCTCCACTTCCGCCAGGTACAGCGGGTTGCGCTCGCGCTTGGAGGTGATGTTGGAGTGCAGCATCACCGGCAGGTCGTTCTCCGCCGCCAAGTGATAGATGCGGGTCATGGCTTCGTTATTGGCGCGTGGGGTGTCGCCCGCAGTGATAGCCGTCAGGTCATCATGGCGCGTGAAAACTTCGCCGATGCCCTGCCACAGCCCAGGGTTGAGGTCGAGCATGCGCTGGATATGGGCATCGGAGTTCTTGTCGTTGGGGTTAAAGCCCGACAGAAACGGGTGAAAACGCTGGCGCTGCTCAGGGGTCAGTTTGTTGACCGCTGCGGCCACGATCACATCGGTTGCGCTGTACCAGTAGGCATCGGCGTCGTCACCGGCGTAATAGCGTGGGCGCTTGGGTTCGTCTTCGTGCCATTTCTTCGCCACTGGAATGCCGGAAATCATCACGTGCTCGATGCGGTTGTCGGCCATGGCCTTGAGCAGCTTGTCCATGCCCGCCGTTTCCTGGAAGAAATCCACGTAATGCAGGTGCGCGTCGCTGTAGGCATAGTCGCGGGCCTGCGCGGCAAGGCTGCCGGCGGCGAGCAACAGGGCAAGAGTCAGGCGAGTCCAGGGCACGGTAAAACCTCGATAAGGGCTGATACGGGTAGACCTTGCGCGGCGTGCCGCGGTTCATCCCCCAAAAAACGTGGAACACTGAAGTGCCAGCATGCTCTATAACTGCATGACCTTCATCCTGCCCCCCTGTGAGGTTTGCCATGCCTGTTACCGTGAACACCCTGAACCAGGACAACTTTCGCCACAGCGTCAACATCAACAACCATGAGTTGTTTACCGACCTGCCCAAAAGCCTGGGCGGTGACGATTCGGCGCCCTCCCCCCATGACTACTTCGATGCCGCCCTGGCGTCGTGCAAGGCCCTGACCCTCAAGCTCTACGCCCAGAAGAAAGATATCCCGCTCACCGGTGTCACCGTGGAGGTCACCCACGACGCCGCCGAGGAGCAGAAGGGCAAATACAAACTCAACGTCAAGCTGACCCTTAAAGGTGTGCTCACCGATGAGCAACGCGATGAGCTGCACCGCGTGGCCGACCGCTGCCCCGTGCACAAGCTGATGACCACTGCCGAAATCAGCATCGACACTCAACTGTCGGAAGGCGCCTTCAGTCAATAGCGGCAACCTCCCGTCGAGCGGGTTATGCTCAGCACTCTCCAACCCGCTCAGACTGGGACGCACCATGAACACCCTCACCGTGATTCGCCCTCGCGCCGAAGACGTCGAAGGCCAACCGATCCTGCGCCCGCTGCCATCACGGGAATGCCGCAGCGTCGGGCCTTTTGTGTTTTTCGACCATATGCTGCTCACCCGCTATGCACCGGGCGATGGCATGAATATCCGCCAACATCCGCATATCGGGCTGTCCACGCTGACGTACCTGTTCGAAGGGGTATTGCAGCACAAGGACAGCTTGGGCTCGGACCAGGTGGTGCAGGCGGGCGACGTCAGCTGGATGACCGCCGGCAGCGCGATTGCCCACGTCGAGCGTACACCCGAGGCGATCAGGACCCATGGTTTCAGCCTGCATGGGCTGCAAGTGTGGCTGGCCTCACCCAAGGACCACGAGACCGGGCCAGGCCACTACAGTCATCACCCGGCCGCGAGCCTGCCGGTGAGCGACAACCTGGGCGTGCAGATCCGCCTGATCGCGGGCGACGGTTTTTGCCTCAAATCGCCGGTGCCGGTGCTCTCGCCCACCTTGTATGCCGAGGTGCAAATGCAAACGGCCACCACGCTGCTGATCCCGGATGAGCATGAGGAACGTGCGGTGTATGTGCTGGAGGGCGAGGCTCAGTTGGACGGTGAGGCGCTAGAGGTGCACAGCCTGGTGGTGTTGCCGGCCGAACGGGAGATGACGTTGTCTGCCGATACCGATTGTCACCTGGTCTTGATTGGTGGCGCGGCGCTGGATGGGCCACGGCGGATCAATTGGAATTTTGTCGCGAGTGATCCGGCGGTGATCGAGCAGGCCAGGCAGCGCTGGGCGGCTGGGGATTGGCCGACGGTGCCGGGTGAATCTGAAAGAATTGAGTTGCCTGTGAGATAGCTATCGCAGGCAAGCCAGCTCCCACTTTCGACTGTGTTCACAAATCAAACTGTAGGAGCTGGCTTGCCTGCGATGAGGCCCGAACAAGCGCTAGAGATTTAGCCCTTGAACACTTCATCCAACAAGTTATGCATCGACCGGAAGGCCCGCTCAGCAGTCTTCGCGTCGTACATCATCTTGCCCGGCACATTCGCATCCGGGTCGGTGAAGGAGTGCACCGCGCCGCCGTAGCTCAGCAATTGCCAATCCACACCGGCCGCGTTCATTTCATCTTCAAACGCCGGCAGTTGCTCTTTCGGCACCAAGGGGTCCGAGGCACCGTGCAGCACCAGCACTGAGCCCTTGATGTTCTTCGCATCCGCCGGGTTAGGCGTGTCGAGGGTACCGTGGAACGAGATGGCCGCCTTGAGCGGTGCACCGGTACGCGCCAGCTCCAGGGAGCAGCAACCGCCGAAGCAGAAACCAAAAGTCGCCAGCTTGGACGTATCAACCGCTGCCTCAGTCTGGCCCTGCAGTTGCTCAAAGGCCGCCTGCATGCGCTTGTTCAGCAACGCGCGATCATCCTTCAACGGCATCATCGCCGCACCGGCTTCATCGCCGTTCGACGGACGCACAGTCTGCCCGTACAGGTCGGCGATCAACACCACATAGCCGTTGCTCGCCACGCGCTTGGCGATCTCTTCGGCACCCGCACTCACCCCCATCCAATTCGGCGCCATCAACAGGCCCGGCAGCGGACCCTTGTGGCTGGCATCGAACGCCAGGCGGCTTTCATAGGACTGGCCATCAATCTGATAGACCACGGAACGCACAGTGACTTGGCTCATCATTTTCTCCAGTTGAGGTGCAGTAGAACGAAAAAACCCGCCGAAGCGGGTTTTTCTACAACGCTGTTAGACCGACAGTTCAACCAACAGCTTGTTCAGTCGGCGCACATACGCGGCCGGATCTTTGAGGCTGTCACCAGCGGCCAGGGCCGCCTGGTCGAAGAGGATGTGCGACAGGTCGCCAAAACGCTCTTCGCTCTGCTCACCGTCGAGTTTCTCGATCAGCGGGTGAGCCGGGTTGAATTCGAAGATCGGCTTGGAATCCGGCACCTTCTGACCGCTGGCTTCAAGGATCTGGCGCATCTGCATACCCAGGTCCTGCTCGCCGATGGCCAAAATCGCCGGGGAATCGGTCAGGCGGTGGGAGACCCGCACTTCGCTGACGGCATCGCCCAGGGAAGCCTTGATCCGCTCGACCAGGCCTTCTTTGGACTTGGCGACTTCTTCGGCTTCTTTCTTCTCTTCTTCGGAGTCCAGGTTGCCCAGGTCCAGGTCACCACGGGCCACGTCGACGAAGGACTTGCCGTCGAATTCGTTGAGATAGCTCATCAGCCACTCATCGATACGGTCGGTCAGCAGCAGCACTTCGATGCCTTTCTTGCGGAAGACTTCCAGGTGCGGGCTGTTCTTGACCTGTGCGTAGGTTTCGCCGGTGAGGTAGTAGATCTTGTCCTGACCTTCCTTGGCGCGCGCCAGGTACTCGGCCAGGGACACCACCTGCTCGCCATCGTCACCCTGGGTGGAGGCAAACCGCAGCAGGCCGGCGATTTTTTCCTTGTTGGCAAAATCTTCCGCCGGGCCTTCTTTCATGACCTGGCCGAAGTTTTTCCAGAAGCCCTTGTATTGCTCAGGCTCGTTCTTCGCCAGTTTTTCCAGCATGTCGAGCACGCGCTTGGTCAGCGCCGACTTCATGGAGTCGATGATCGGGTCTTTCTGCAGGATTTCCCGCGACACGTTCAGCGACA
>NZ_JBYVMD010000075.1:0-17602 GCF_058145955.1 Pseudomonas sp. A39 | reverse complement strand
AAAAGACTGGGACTGCTGCGCAGTCCAACGGGAGCAAGCTCCCTCGCCACAGGTACAGTGTTTGCCCTTAACTGACTGGCATTACTCTACTGAGTGGCTTTTTCTTTGTGTTTGGAGCGGGGAACGAGACTCGCATCTGGGGTCCTACCTATTGAAATATAAGGATTTTATTTTCTTGCCGAAGCAGGAAAAGACTCAATTCCGGGCTCATTTTCAATGGGTATCAAGAGCACAAAAAAGCACACTCCAAGCCATGCTATCGGGTTCTACCCATCGCCAATCGGGTCTCATTAGCGGGTTGTACTGCTGGCGTACTCTAGCTTAAGAAAGGAACTTAAAACGCCAGTAACAGAGCACCCGTGCCAGCCGAAAACAGGCCGACAGTGCGAATGAGCATTGCGCCACCGATTGGCCTCCATCGCGCCAAGCCATAGCCGGTTGCGTGCAGCGCAGATGTTGCTGCGACAAACCCGACGGCATACCACGCAGGGCTGGCCATCTGCGGCAATTCAATCCCATGGGCAATGCCGTGCGCCAGCCCGGCCAGTCCGGTGATTACGATACTGACAGCCATCGGCGGACTCGCAGCTACGGCAACCAGCAAACCCAAGGCAAGTACCGAGGCAGCAATACCGTTTTCCAGATACGGCACCGAAAACCCGTCAAACCCCAACAAACCACCCAATAACATGCAGCTCACAAAGGCCACCGGCAACTTCCACCTGGCACTGCCCTTCTGTTGCGCAGCCCACAAACCCACTGCAAACATCGCCAACAGGTGGTCAATTCCGGTCAACGGGTGAGTCACACCCGCCATCAGACCTGACTCATCATGGCCGGGATGGGCAAATGCCAAAGCCGGCATTACACAAAGCGCAGTACAAATAATCACACCCGCAGATTGAATTTTCCGCATGAAAGGCTCCTTGGGTCAGTCACCAAACCCAGTCGCCAGCAAACGTATTCGCCGGCGCATGGGCAGACAATAGGTTTACAGCACCGGGGGTTTAGGGAATGCGCCACGGGCTTGTTCGTAGGCCTGAGCAACGCGCAACGCGAGGGCGTCCTGGAAACGCGGGGCGACGATCATCATGGCTACCGGCAACCCGTGCGCAAGCCCCGCCGGGATCGACGTCGCGGGGTGCCCCGTGAGGTCAAACGGTGCGGTATTGGCGAGCATGTCCAGTGCACTGTGCACGTACTCCTCGACGGGCGCATCCGCGGCGGTCAACGGCGTAGCTACGAACGGCATGGTGGGCATTACCAATACATCAAAATCCTTGAATGCCTCGTCGTACTGGCGCGTCAGCTCCGGTACCAGCATCCGTGCCTTGGCGTAGTAGGCGCCATGCAGGTGTTTCAGGCTGTAGTGACCGGTCAACGCGACCGCTCGCACGCTACTGGACAACGCGTCGGCGTGTTCACGGCGTTTTTCGCCGAAGTAACTCATGATGTCCGGGTCGTAATAACCGTCGACGTTCATGCCATAACCATTGCCCTGCAGCATCTGATACGCCGCGCCGTCAGTGGCAATCACGTTCCACAGATCCAAAGCCACGCCCGTATGCCACGGAGCACTCGCTTCGCCGACGCTGGCGCCCAGGTTTTCAAGCTGGGCGACCGCCGCCTTGACCAGTGCATCCACCTGCGGCTCGGACATTCCCGGGATCGCAAAACCCTCTCGCAGCACGCCGATTTTCAAGCCGCTAACGCCCTGGTCCAGCGTCGCGAGACAGTTAACCGCCGGCGGATTTTTCTGCCGGGAATCAAGCCCGTCGGCCCCCGCAATGACGTCGAGCATCACTGCCACATCGCGCACGTTATTGGCCATCGGGCCCACGTGATCGATGGTTCGCTCAATCGGGAACGCCCCGGTGTAAGGCACCAGGCCGTAAGTCGGTTTGTGACCTACGATGCCGCTCCAGGCTGACGGCATCCGGATCGAACCGCCCTGATCGCCGCCGATGGCCATGTCGACTTCGCCAAGCGCCACCAGCACCGCGCTACCGCTGGACGAGCCGCCTGCATTGCGCGTCAAGTCCCAAGGGTTTTTAACCGGGCCACTGGCGGAGGTGAAACTTGCTCCAGAAAAGCACAGGTCTTCACATACCGACTTGCCGACCACCGTGGCCCCGGCCGCCAGCAAGCGTTTGACCACGGTGGCGTCTTCGGATGGGATATAACCGTCCAGGCTCAATGAGCCGTTAGCCATGGGGACGCCAGCCACCGACACGTTGTCCTTGATGACCACGGTCTTGCCGGCGAGTGGTCCTTGCGTTGCTCCGACGATTCGAGTTTTCACGTACCACGCGCCGTGCAGGTTGTCTGCCTCGGCGGCTTTGTTGTATTCGCGCTCAGGCGGTTGCTGCGCGACGTTGGCGGCGTACAGCGCATCGATGGTTTCATAGGAGTTCAACGTTTCGTCGGCCAGGTTGAGGAATGCCTCCATCTGGCTATCCGTCAGGTGATAACCGTGGTCTTCGGCGGCAATCAGAAAATCGGCTTTACTGGGGCGTTTTACGGACATGGTGTTCTCCAAGTGACGTTAAGAACCACCCGATATCGGGCGATCATTGACTCGAACCGGCAGTGCCCAATGCACAGGTTACGGCTCGCTCCGGAGGACTCCATTGTCCACGCCGGTCGCCACGCGGTGATCCATACCTGCCAAGGGAGGCGTATGGCAAACGTCCACGCAGAAGAGGATCAAGCCCTCACTGGCTTGATGCTCAAAGGCTGTTCAGGAACAGGCTTGTCGCAACAACTCGTGGGCCTTGACCAGCGCTTCGGCGATTTTTTCCACCGGTTCGCGCTTGGCCATGGCTTGATCCCGCAAGGCGTTATAGGCATCGGTCTCTGACATGCCCTTGGTTTCGATGAGGATTATTTTGGCCTGCTGCACGGTGCGCATTACCGCCATGCGCCCTTCCAGGCGCTTGACGTGCCTTTCCCGTTCACGAGCCTTGCGTGACTGACTGAGCGTGATTGCCAGAGCGGTCAGCAAACCGAACGACCTGACTGGCGAAGGAATGACAGAGCAAGCGTTCAGTTGCACCAATGCCTCGACGATGATCGGGTTCTCATAGGCAATCACCGGAATGATCGGCGGCGTGCTGGCGTGCAGCAGCCAAGGCGTATTGGTCGACAGGCTTTCCGGCGACACCGCCAACACGATCACGTCAGCCTCGGCAGTCAAGCGCTCCGGAATCGGCCATTGCACACGCACCTGACAACCGATGCGCTGCAACTGTTCGATCAGGTTGCGCCCGTCATCGTCATCGGGGTGCATCACCAATACGCTGACGTCGCGCAGGTCCTTGATGCCCCCGGCACCGTCGTTGCGCAGGCGTTTCTTGGCGGCGCGCAAGGTCATGGACGTCTCCCCACCGAACCGGACCATTCATTGAAATTGGGTGCAATGGCATAAGGGTCAGGCTTGAGTGCACCCTGGCTCTCGTAAAGGATGTCGAACTGGCCTTCGACATTAGCCCGGCCGATCCGCGAAAACAGGTACGTATGGTGATTGTTGGCATCAATCCGGATGCGTCCTTGTGGCGCTTCGAATTCCAGCCCGCGCATAGCCTGCAGCACATCCTCCACTTCAGTGCTGCCCGCTCTGACGATCGCCTTGGCCAGCAAGTGCACCTGAAAGTACGCCGCCTCCCAGCAACGGTCGGTGACCTGATGTTGACCAAACAACTCGCGGTATTGGGCGATGCATTGGCGGTTGGTCGGCGTGTCCACCGACTGAAAATACGTAGCCGCCGAAATATGCCCTGCGCCCAGATGAACCCCCATTTGCTTGATGTCGGTTTCGCTGGTCGTCAGGCTGGCAATCGGCATCACTGCCGGGTCAAAGCCTGCGTCGGCGTAGGCCTGGTACAAATGACCCATGGTTTCGCCAACGACCGTCGAGAAAATAAACGAGGGCTTGAGCTCCCTGGCCTTGACCATCAACTTGGCAAAATCTTCGGGACGTGCGTTTTTCAGCGGCAGGTAGTACTCGCCCAGCTTGGTGCCGCCACGCTCGTACAACAGGTCGCTCATCAAGCGATTGGTTTCGTACGGGTAGACGTATTCGGAACCGATCATCAACACGCGATTGCCGAAGTTGTCGAGCATGTAATTGCCCAGCGGTAACGCATTGTGATTCGGTGTGGCGCCGGTGTAGATGATATTGCGCGAATACTCGAAACCTTCGTAATACACCGGGTACAGCAACAGCGCGTCGTAACGCTCGACAATCGGCAGTGCCGCCTTGCGTGCAGCCGAGGTGTAACAACCAAAGAAAAACCGCAGGTGTTCGTCGCGGATCAGCGATTCGATGTGCATGGCGTACAGCGCAGGCGTTGAATCGGGGTTGCGGGTGATCAACTGCAGCGGGCGACCATCGACTCCGCCTGCCGCATTGATCTGCGCAATTGCGAACTGCGCGCCGCGCATCGTCGAGCCCTCGGCAGCCGCCGTGACACCGGTATCGGAAAACAGACCGCCTATGCGGATCGACTGGTCAACCATGCCTATAAACCTTGTTCAACGTGAGAAAAGACACCCGCTCGTGGATGGGGTCTGGAGGCCTGTGCAAAAAATGATTGAGCGGAACGCCGTATAACGCAACGGCTGCTCTCAGGCGGGTTGTGCCTGGGGCTGGCACGACAACGCTGTCAGGGCCAGTCATGCGAGGGGCCTTCCACACCTGCCGAGGATGGGCGTGTGACAAGGGACCCTGCGAGGGTGTTGCCTGTCGCTCATGCAGATAGTGGGCCACACGCAATGGGCGACCTGCCCGCGTAACGCCAGCCGGTTTCAATCCCTGTCTTGGAGCCAACCCATGCCGTCCCCACACTCACGGTATTGGTGCATTTATGCTGCATTCGCGCCAAAGCAGCGCAGGCCAGTGACACACGGCAATAGATGCAGGAGTGGCTCGCACGCCCCTTCAACTGCCCGGAAAACGCCTTGGTCGCAATTGGCACTGCCCTTGCTATAACTCTCCTGAGACATCGCGCCAGCTGTTTGCCCTACGCCCCCTTGGCAGGTAGGGAAGCACCTCGCGTACGACTGGATCGGACACAGCTGTCCCGCCAGATTCGGCACAAGAAGCCTGATTTCCCGACTATTGATTTGGCCGGGATGTCGGGCTTTTTTTATTCCTGGAGAGAAGTGAATGCACAACGACAAACGCCGTTTGATCAAGCATGCCCTGTTGCTGGGTGCCTTCAGCCTGCTGCCGTTTTCACTGGTCAGTCAGTTGCAGGCAGCCGAGACCGTGAAGGTCGGCATCATCCACTCGCTCACCGGCACCATGGCCATGAGTGAGGCCTCGGTGGTGGATGCGGAGAAACTCGCCATCGACGAAATCAACGCCAGTGGCGGCGTGCTCGGCAAGACCATCGAACCGATCGTCGAGGACGGCGCCAGCGATTGGCCGACCTTCGCCGAGAAAGCGCGCAAGCTGTTGGAAAACGATCACGTTGTCGCCACGTTCGGCGCCTACACCTCAGCGTCGCGTAAAGCGGTGTTGCCGGTGTTCGAACGCAACAAGGCGTTGCTGTATTACCCGACGTTCTATGAAGGCCTGGAAAAATCCCCTGCCATCATTTACACCGGTGCCGAAGCGTCGCAGCAAACCCTGGCAGCCGTCAGCTGGTTGATGGCCAACAAAGGCAAGACCGTGTACCTCGTGGGCTCGGACTACATCTGGCCACGCACCACCAACAAGCTGGCGCGGGCGTCGGTGACCAAACAAGGCGGATCCATCGTGGGTGAGGATTACCTGCCTTTAGGCAATATCGAGTTCTCCTCGGTGATCAACAAAATCAAGGCCGCCAAGCCCGACATCGTGCTGTCGACCATCGTCGGTGGCTCAAACGTGGCGTTCTACAAACAACTCAAGGCCGCGGGCATCGACAGCAGCAACCAGACACTGATGGCGCTGGCCGTGACCGAGGAAGAAGTCACCGGCATCGGCGCCGAAAACCTCACCGGTTTTCTCACGTGCATGAGCTACTTCCAGAGCCTGAAAAACCCGGTCAACGAGAAATTCGTCGCCGCCTTCAAGGCCCGCTATGGCGAGAAACGCGTGGTCGGCGACCCAATGGCTGCCGCGTACACCGCCGTGTACCTATGGAAAAAAGCCGTGGAAAAAGCCGGCAGTTTCGACGTCCCGGCCGTGATCGCCGCGTCCTCGGAGCTAACCCTCGACGCGCCTGAAGGCGAGGTCAAAGTGCACAAGGACAACCACCATCTGTGGAAGCGCGCGCGCATCGGCACCATCAACGCCCAGGGTCAGGTTGACGTAATCTACGAGTCTGCGCCCATCGAGCCCAACCCTTTCCCGAAACTGTGATGCAGGATCGGGTGCGATCTGACTCGCGCCCTCTCCCGCCCACGCGGTCCGCCAACGTGCAGCGACAGGTAGCGACGCAATGACTTTCGATATTTTGGTGATGCAAGTCTTCAGCGGGTTCTCGCTGTTCTCGGTGTTGGTGCTGATGGCCCTGGGGCTGACCATCGTGTTTGGCCTGATGGGTGTAATCAACATGGCCCACGGCGAGTTGATGGCGATGGGGTCTTACATGACCTACGTCACGTCCGTGGTGTTTGCGCGCTACTTTCCCGACTACATGGGCTGGTATTTCGTGATCGGCATCGGCGTGGCGTTCGTCGTGACCTTCGCATTTGGCTTCTTGCTCGAACGTTGCTTTATTCGCTTCATGTACAACCGCCCGCTCGACACGCTTCTGGCGACCTGGGGCCTTTCGCTGGTGCTGCAGCAGGTGTTCCGCCAGGTCTTCGGGCCCAAGGAGGTCAGCGTGCCCACGGTGCAATGGCTGCAAGGCGCCTGGAAGATCAGCGAAGGCCTGGAACTGCCGCTCAACCGGATTTTCATCATTGGCCTGACACTGGTTATCGCCGGCGCCGTGTTCCTGTTTTTGTACCGCAGCCGCTGGGGTTTGCGTATTCGCGCGGTGACTCAGAACCGCGCCATGGCCGGAGCGGCCGGCATCAACACCGCCCGCGTCGATGCGGTCACGTTTGCCCTGGGCTGCGGGTTGGCCGGGATCGCCGGCAGCTCGTTCACCATGCTGGCCTCGACCGGCCCGGTGAGCGGCCAGCAATACCTGGTCGACACCTTCATCGTCGTGGTGTTTGGCGGGGTGGAGAGCTTGCTGGGCACCTTCCTGTCGGCATTCGCCATCGGCCAAACGCAGATTTCGCTGGAATACCTCACCACCGGCTCCATGGCCAAAGCCATCACGCTGCTGGTGGTGATCGTGCTGCTGTTCTTCCGCCCCAACGGCTTGTTCGCCGCGAAAGTGAGACGCTGAGATGAACGATATGACTGAGACGCCCCTCACCCGTTCCAGCACTTCGACGCCGACCCCGCGCCGGCTGCGCGCCGGGTTGCTGCCATTGCTCGAGCGCCACAGCCTGATCTGGCTGTCGCTCCTGTTGCTGGTGATATTGCCCCTGAGCCTGGGCGACTTTCGCCTGGGCCTGGCCGGCAAATACCTGAGCCTGGCGTTCTGCGCCGTGGGGATGGTGATGATCTGGGGGTACGGCGGGATACTCAGCCTGGGTCAGGGCATCTTCTTTGGCCTTGGCAGCTACATGATGGCGATGTATCTGAAACTGGAAGCCACGGCCACCGACGAAGCGGCGAGCGCGCTCGCCGCCTTCTACGGCTCGGCGTTGCCGGACTTCATGATCTGGAACAGCGTCGACGCACTGCCCTGGTGGTGGAAGCCTTTCGAGTCAGCGACATTCACCTTTGCGGCGATCCTCATCCTCCCGGCATTGCTCGCATTTGTGTTCAGCTACGCGTACTTCAAGAAGCGCGTAGGCGGCGTGTACTTCTCGATCATCACGCTGTCGTTGGCAGCGATCATGTCAATCATGATCATCGGCCAGCAAGGCTACACCGGCGGGGTCAACGGCCTGACCGACTTCAAGACCGCCTTTGGCCTGAGCCTGCAAACGCCTCAGACGCCCTGGATTCTGTACTTGATCACCACCCTGTTGCTGCTGGGTTGCGTGGCGTTGTGCGGGTTCATCCTGCGCAGCCGGCTGGGCAAAGTGGTGGTGGCGATCCGTGACCGCGAGGACCGCGTACGGTTTTCCGGCTACAACACGGCGCTGTTCAAAGCATTCATCTTTGCCGTGGCGGCGCTGATCTCGGCGCTCGGCGGGGTGATGTTCACCCTGCAGGTCGGCCTTGCGTCGCCGTCGCTGGTGGGCATCATCCCCTCGACCGAAATCGTCATTTACGCAGCCCTTGGCGGGCGTCTGTCGCTGGTCGGTGCGGTGTACGGCACGCTGTTGATTGGCGTGGCCAAGACTTATCTGTCGGAAAATTTCGTCAACTTCTGGCAGTACTTCATCGGTTTTCTGTTCATGGGCGTGGTGCTGTTCTTACCGACCGGGCTGGCCGGTTTGCTGCAACGCCTTGGCCACAACAAACAGGAGGTGCAGTCATGAGCGGTCTGTTGCTGAGCGTCGAAGACCTTACGGTGTCGTTCGACGGATTCAAGGCAGTGGACAGCCTTAATTTCTATGTCGAGGAAAACCAGGTGCACGTGGTGATCGGCCCTAACGGCGCGGGCAAGACCACCCTGCTTGACATGATCTGCGGCAAAACCCGCCCAAGTGCCGGCAGTATCCGGTTCAAGGACCTGCAACTGGCCAACATGATCGAGTACCAGATCACCCGCGCAGGCGTTGGGCGCAAATTCCAGAACCCTTCGGTGTATGAAGACCTCACCGTGCGCGAGAACCTCGACATCTCATCGCCTGGCAAACGCGGCATTTTCAACTGCCTGTTCGCCCGCAAAGACCCAGCCCTGCAAGCAGAGATCGAGCAGACCGCCGAGATGATTTTCCTGCAGGACCAACTGGGGCGCAAAGCCGGGCTGTTGTCCCACGGGCAAAAGCAGTGGCTGGAGATCGGCATGCTGCTGATGCAACGCCCGGAACTGTTGCTGCTGGACGAGCCGGTTGCCGGCATGAGCGCAGGCGAGCGGGAAAAGACCGCCGGCCTGCTCAAGCGCATCGCCAAGGGCCGCGCCATGGTAATCATCGAGCACGACATGGAGTTCGTGAAGTCAGTGGCTGACAAAGTCACCGTCCTGCACCAGGGCAAGACCCTGGCCTACGGCTCGATGGATCAGGTGCAAAACGATCCTCGCGTCATCGACGTCTACCTGGGGCACTGAGCATGCTGACCGTCAATAACCTCAACGTGTATTACGGCGACAGCCACGTGCTGCGCAACCTCGACCTGACCCTCGCACCGGCCGAATCGCTGGCGATCATGGGCCGCAATGGCATGGGCAAGACCACCCTACTCAGAAGCCTGGTGGGCATGCTGCCGGCGCGCAGCGGCAGCATCACGCTGGCGGGCCAGGAACTCAGCGCCAGCAAGAGCTATGAGCGAGTCGCCGCCGGGGTGGGCTTCGTGCCGCAGGGGCGGATGATTTTTCCGTACCTGACGGTGGAGGAAAACATCCTCACAGGCATGCAGGGCGCCCCAGCCGCATCGATTCCCGACTACATCTACGAGTACTTCCCGGTGCTGTTCGAGATGCGCCGACGCAAAGGCGGCAACCTCTCTGGAGGCCAGCAACAACAGCTGGCGATTGCCCGTGCATTGGTCTCCAACCCCAAAGTGCTGATCCTGGATGAGCCGACCGAGGGCATTCAACCATCGATCATCAAGGACATCGCCCGCGCCCTGAACCTGCTGAAAAAAGAACGGGGGTTTTCGCTGATCGTCTCCGAACAGGTGCTGTCGTTTGCGATGGCGGTGGCCGACCGTTACCTGATCATCGAGAAAGGCGAGTTCGTGCACAGTGAGGTCCGGGAAACCGTCGACCGCGAACGAATCCTGCGCTACCTGACTATCTGAAACCGGACCTGGGAGCACACACTATGTTGATCCTTGACCGCATTCTGGGCCAGGCCAGCGACCCTGCCATCGCCGACCGTTTGCATGACCTCAGCCATGCAGGCCAGGTTGAAACCCTGAGCCTGTCGGCCGGCGACATTCAGCGCCACCGCCTGCGCCTTGCCAGTGATCGCGGCACCGACTGTGCGATACGGCTGGAGCGCCATCAGCAACTGCGTAACGGCTCGGTGTTGATGCTCGACGGTCAGCGCGCCATCGTCGTGCAAATGCAGGACGTGCACTTTCTCGACCTGCAACCGCGGGACGCTGCCGCCGCGCTGGAACTGGGGTATTTCGCCGGCAACATGCACTGGGCCGTGCGCTTTGCAGGCACTACGTTGCAGATCCCGCTGAATGGCCCGGAGGCTGATTACCTCGAGCGCCTGGCACCGATGCTCGCGGACGGCCGGGTGCTGCGCCTATGAGCACCGCACCGGCCGAGTTGCGCAGCAGCCTGTTGGTGCTGCAACAGGCAGACAGTTTTTTCCCCGGTGGCGCGGTTGCCTGGTCATGGGGGCTGGAAACGCTGGTGGCCGATGCACACCTGGGGCAGCACGCCGCGATGACCGACCCAGTCCCTGTCAGGCGCCGTCAGCGCAACCTGCAGAATGATCGCAGCGTTCAGGTACGGGCCTTCGTCGAAGGACAGTTACGCCATCGCTGGAACAGTTTTGACCGAGTGTTTTTGTACGCCGCCTGGCACGCAGCAACTGACGTCGCCACCGTGATGGACCTGGACCGTCAGATAGAGGCTCTGACCCTGGCAGAGGAACTGCGTCAGGGCTCACGTCGCGTTGGCCAATCGTTGCTGGGCGTGCATGTCGCGCTCGGTACACCCGGCGCTGCCGCTTACCAGCAACACGTGCTCGCCCGAGCAACGCCGGGGCATTTGCCGGTGCTGCAGGGGCTGCTGTGGAAACGACTCGGCATGCAACTCGATCACTGCCAACTCGCTGCCGCCCATGGGTTATGCACCGGACTGGTCAGCGCCGCTGTGCGCCTGGGCGTAATGGGGCATGTGGATGCGCAGCGGGTACTCACGGACATCCAGCCCCTGCTGCTGCAACTGCTGGCTCAGGAACCGCTCGCCCTAGACGACGCCAGCGGCTTTACACCCATGGCCGAGATCGCCGTGATGCGTCACGAAATCCAGGACCTCCGTCTTTTCGCCAATTGAGGTGACGGGCACGAAAATGCCTGCTGCCGACACAGGAGCTTGAACATGCTGCTGACGCCCACCGAACTTGAGCGGCTGACGCTGTACACCGCCGCCGAACTTGCGCGCAAACGCCGCGCCAAAGGGCTGCGCCTGAACTTTCCGGAAGCCTCGGCGCTGATTGCCGATGAGATACTGGAAGGCGCCCGTGAAGGTCGCAGCGTGGCCGACCTGATCGGTTTCGGCTCGACGCTCCTCAATACTGACGATGTCATGCCTGGCGTGGCCGATCTGCTGCCGGTGCTGCAGGTGGAAGGTACGTTCCCCGATGGCACCAAACTGGTCACCGTGCATCAGCCGATTCGACCCGGGCAGTTGCCGTTGGCTCTCATGCCGACGCCAGGCGAAATCATCTCGCCCGAGTGCGATATACAGCTCAACAGCGGTCGCCCTACGACCACCGTACGGGCCATCAATACCGGCGACCGGCCGGTGCAAATCGGCAGTCACTACCACTTTTTCGAAGTCAACAAAGCGCTGGATTTCCCCCGCGCCGCCGCCTTCGGCATGCACTTGGACATTCCTGCCGGCACCGCCGTGCGTTTTGAACCGGGGGAGTTGCGCGAAGTGCAGCTGGTGCAATTCGGCGGCACGGGTGACATCCACGGTTTCAGCGGTTTGACCAATGGCAATCTGCACGATCCGGCCTGCAAGGCCATCGCGCTCGAACGGGCACGCGCCCAACAGTTCAAGGGGGCGTGACCCATGGCAACGATGACTCGCAAGGAATACGCCGCGATGTACGGCCCCACCACCGGCGACGCCGTGCGCCTGGGAGATACTTCGCTGCTGGCCGAGGTGGAGTTCGACTACTCGGTACCCGGCGATGAATGCCTGCACGGCGGCGGCAAGACGCTGCGCGACGGCATGGGCCTGATGCCGGGGCATGACAGTGCAGACGGCGCGCTGGACATGCTGATCTGCAACGCGCTGATCATCGACCCGGTGATCGGCATCGTCAAAGGCGACATCGGCATCAAGGACGGCAAGATCGTGGCGATCGGCAAGGCCGGCAATCCGCAGGTCATGGACGGTGTCCATCCGCAGCTGATCTGCGGCGTCGCAACCACCGTGCGCGACGCTGAAGGCCTGATTATCACGCCCGGCGGGATCGACGTACACGTGCATTTCGACTCCGCGCAACTCTGCGATCACGCGCTGGCGGCGGGCCTGACGACGCTGATCGGCGGCTCGCTCGGGCCGATCACCGTGGGGATCGACTGCGGCGGCGAATGGAACGTCGGCAAGATGCTGCAGGCCTCTGAAGCCTGGCCAATCAATTTCGGCTTTCTCGGCAGGGGCAATTCCAGCAAGCCGGAATCGCTGCTCGGCCAACTGCGTGGTGGTTGCCTGGGGTTGAAGATCCACGAGGACTGGGGCGCGATGCCTGCCGTGATCGATACCTGCCTCAAGGTGGCCGATAAATACGACTTCCAGGTGCAACTACACACCGACACGCTGAATGAATCGGGCTTTCTCGAAGACACACTGGCCGCCATCGGCGACCGCACGATCCACATGTATCACACCGAAGGTGCAGGCGGCGGCCACGCCCCGGACATCATCAGCGTGGCGGGAAAATCCAACTGCATCCCCTCCTCGACCAACCCGACCAATCCGTACACCGTCAACACCTTCGACGAGCATCTGGACATGATCATGGTCTGCCATCACCTCAATCCGGACGTGCCGGAAGACGTGGCGTTCGCGGAATCCAGGGTGCGGCCGCAGACCATCGCCGCCGAAGACATCCTGCACGACACCGGCGCGATTTCGATCCTCGGCTCCGACAGCCAGGGCATGGGGCGCATCAACGAGGTGATCTGCCGCACCTGGCAACTGGCCTCGAAAATGAAAGAGCAACGGGGTCGTTTGCCGGAAGAAAAAACTGCATTGGGCGACAACGAACGCATCAAGCGTTACATCGCCAAGTACACGATCAACGCTGCGCGGGTGTTCGGAATCGACAGTTACATCGGCTCGCTGGAGCCGGGCAAGATCGCTGACCTGGTGCTGTGGCGCCCGGCCTTTTTTGGCATCAAGCCGGAGTTGGTGGTCAAGGGTGGTTTTATCGTGCACGGCGTGATGGGCGACTCGGCAGCCTCGTTGTACACCTGCGAACCCCTGATCATGCGCCCGCAATGGGGTGCCTTTGGTGACGCCAAACAGGCGTTGTCGGTGAATTTCGTCAACCGCCTTGCGGTGGAGGCCAATACCGCCGAGAAACTGGGCCTGAAAAAAGCCCTGTTGCCGGCCTTCGGCACCCGCACGCTGCGCAAGTCCGACATGCTGCACAACGACGCCTGCCCGGAGATTCGCGTCGACCCCCAGACCTTCGACGTGTACGCCGACGGTGAGCGCCTGACCTGCGAGCCGGTCAGCGAAGTGCCCTTGGCCCAGCGCTACATGCTGCGCTGATCACAGCCAATAAAAGGAACCTGATAATGAGCACTGCATTCAATGCCGTACCGCAGCCGCAAGCTCATCCCGGTGCCGCGCGCGTCGGGATCGGCGGCCCGGTCGGTTCGGGCAAGACACGCCTGCTGGAGCAACTGATTCCGCGCTTCATCGCGCGCGGCACCGAGCTGGCTATCATCACCAACGACCTGGCGACCCGCGAGGACGCCGAACGGGTGCAGCGCAGCGGCCTGATCGACCCACAACGGGTGCTCGCGGTGGAAACCGGCGCCTGCCCGCACACGGCGATCCGTGAAGACCCGACGCTGAACCTGCAAATGGCCGATGAACTGGAAGCGCGATTCGAGAACCTCGACCTGATCCTGATTGAGTCCGGCGGCGATAACCTGGCCTCGACCTTCTCGTTGGATCTGGTGGATTACTGGATCTTTGTCATTGATGTCGCCGGCGGCGATGACATCCCACGCAAACGAGGGCCTGGCGTGTTGAGCTGTGATCTGCTGGTGGTCAACAAATATGATCTGGCGCCCTATGTGGGCGTGGATCTGCCACGCATGCGTCGCGAATCAGCCGAAGCCCGCAACGGCCGGCCCGTGCTGTTCACCAACTGCGCGACGGGTGACGGGGTCGACGCGGTAGTCGACGCCATCAGCCGTGCCGTGTTGTTTGACCGACCATGAACGCGCCGCAGGAACTGCTTCGCCCATTGATTGCCCCTCCCCAGGCATCGTCGCCGGTACAGGCCCGGATTGCCTTCAGCAAAGCGCCGTCCGGCGCCAGTTATATCAGCGAACAGCGCGTGGGCTATCCCTTTCATCTGGGCCGCCTCCTGAAGCTGCCGGACGACCCGAAAGGCATGGCCGCCGTGTATGTGCAGTCGTGCTCGGGCGGGATTTTCGCAGGGCAGGATTTACAGATGTACCTGCATGCCGGGCCGGACACTCAAGTCCATGTCAGCACTGGCGCAGCGACGGTAGCGCACAGCATGCTCGAGCATTCGGCACGCCAGACCGTCAGCCTCACCGCCGAACGCGGGGCATTGCTTGAGTACCTGCCAATGGCGACGATCCTGTTTCCCCAGGCAAAACTGCACAGCCAGGTAAGGGTGAATCTGCATCCGGGCGCCAGGGTGATGCTGTGCGACGCGTTTTGCCTGCACACCCCTCAAGACAGTGCAGGCCTCTTCGATTTCTACCGCGCCGACCTGGAAGTGCGCTGTCCGGCAGGCCGCTTACTGGCCGGCGATCGCCTGGCGCTGAGCGGGCAAGACCTACTGCGGCAATTACCGGGCGTCAGTCATACCTTCCAGACCCTGGCGACATTTATGCTCGTGGGTCAGGGCTTACCTGTTGAAGCGCTGAAAACTGCCTTACGCAATGCTCTTCCCGCTCATCCCGACAGCTACCTGGGCGTCAGCGCATTGCCCAACGATTGCGGGGTTTCATTGCGCATCATGTCCCTTGATGCCGTATCACTGCGCAACAGCCTTCACAAAGCGTGGGCGTGTGTGCGCGAGCATCTGACCGGCGTGGCACCGCGTATACGTCGAAAATGAGCGCTGATGGCGCTTTCCTCACTGCATCCGTTACGCACCTCACGTTTGAAAACGTAAGTCGTTTGAATCTTAAGCACAGTAAGCGTGCGAACTAAACCGCTTGCAGCTCAAGTCTTAATATTTATTAACCGCTGATTGACACGCTGTCCGTAAAAATCCGTTGGGTCGCATCTAGCGCGCGCCAGATCGAGCTTAATTATTGATATTGAGCTTTGTTTAAATGGGTTTTGGCAATCAGTGCAGTCGTTGCTACGCAACATGCCAGTGCACCACTAAAAAACCCCGCCTCCCTTGCAGGAGAGCGGGGCTTTTTATTAGTGCGCTGGATCAGAACTTGTACGTTATGCCCAGGCCGAAACCGTTGGAGCTGTTTTCGTACTTGGCGTTGTAGGACGAACCCAAAGCGTTAGCCCTTTTGATCTTGACCGGTTCTTCCTTGAGGTAAGAGTAAGCCAGATCGACGGTCATATTATCCATCACAGCGTAGCCCAAGCCCAAGCTGAAAATGGTTCGATCACCGGTAGGAATTCGTGGCGAACGGTCAGTATTGTTGGTGGGTGACTGGTCGAAGGTCAGGCCGGTGCGCACAACAACCTGTTTAGTGAGTCGATACGAGGTACCCAGAGCGTAAGCCCAAGTATCATGCCAGTTCTGTGGTTCTAAAATCTGAACTACGATTCGAGGTGCGAGTGCGCCGTTTGCTGTAGTCACACCTTCGTTGTTGATCGTAATCTCTTTGAGGCGGCTCCAACGGGTCCAAGTCGCACCGCCATACAGTTTCCAGGCATCGCTAAGGTCTTGAGTGACCGAGGCATCCCACGATTCAGGGGTGTCAATTTTCAACGAAGCATCGTAACGGCCTGCACGCAGGTAAGCAGCTGGAACTCCGGTTCCAGGCGTCACTTCAGTATGGCCTTCGAGCTTGTATTTCACCTTCGAGTGGTAAGTCAGGCCGACGCGCGTTGTGTCAGTGGCTTGCACCAGGATACCGGCGTTGAAGCCAAGAGCTGTGTCGTCACCTTTGATTTTAACCTTGCTGTCTCCGGTGCCGGCGAGCCCTGGGAGCGGTAACGATGCCAGGCTTGGCCGAGACTCAAGGTCGCCGACAATCCGATTGATAGTCGGACCAAAACCGATCGAAACCTTGTCATTGAAGGCGTAGCTGACGGTCGGTTGGAAGGTAATAACCGACACTTCGCTCTTGCTACCAAAAGCACGGCCTTGGAAACTGTTTTCGTAATCTGTCTTCAAGCCGAATGGAGCGTAAACGCCGAAGCCGATAGCCCACTGGTCGTTAAGTCTGTTGGTGTAGAAGCCGAACGGGACTCCGATCAAAGGCACCATGTCACCTTTGTTGCTGCCCGACGAACGCCCCCCAGTGTCCTTGATATCGGTGGAGCCGTCGATGAATGCAACACCGCCCGTAACCTGCTGGCCTTGCAGGCGAGCCATACCGGCGGGATTACCATAAACAGTGCTTGCGTTATCAGCAGATGAAGAGCGGCCTGCGAAACCTATCCCCATCCCAGCGACGTCTTGTTCGTTAAGGGCAAAGCCACTTGCGAAGACGTGGGAAGATGCCATAGCTACGGCAAGGCTAAGTGTAGTGTTGAGCATTACTTTTTTCATTATTATAACTCCGAGTGATCACCGCTTTGAAAAACATCAATACCTTCAAGATTGCGCCATAGTTTAAACGTCGAACATAAGGACATTTCCAGGACAATCCGGCGAAACTTTTTTTGACAACTATTTGAATCTCCCCGGACAACTTCCAGGAAGTCTTCCTGCCTCGGCGCCGATTACAGGTCGGGCACTACGAATTGCGTCACGAAAGATTGAATCCATGCTTTAACTGCAACACCCGTGGCACCTCCATAAGCATGGTGGATACAATGTGGCTAACCTCTACGCTTGCCCCAACTACATCGACTTGGCATATATATATGGCTTCAGCAACCCGGCTTTGAGCTATTTATGGTCCGGCGCTCGATACAAACGCTTCATCCACCTTGGCCAGGTCGGTGTCGCGCAAGTTGCCGGCGTAGTAATGCAATTTGGTCCAGGCCATCAGGTAGTCGTAACGCGCCTGGGCCAGGTCGCGCCGGGTGCTGTAGAGCTGCTGCTCGGCGTTGAGTGCATCAAGGTTGACCCGCTCACCGCCCAGGATGCTCTGCTTGGTCGACACCACCAGCGCTTCGGCCGAGGCCAGGGCCTTCTGATACGCACGCAATTTGCTCACCCCCGAGAGGCAGGCGCTGAACTGCCGACGCAGTTCGATCAGGGTTTCGCGGGTCTTGCCCTCCAACTCGTACTCGGCCTGTTCCATGGCGCGGCTGGCCTGGCGGGTGGAAGCCGAGATGCCGCCACCGGCATACAGCGGCACGCTCACTTCGACGCCGATGGTGTTGGTGTCGTAGCGCTGGTTGTAAGTGTTGCCGCTGTCGGACTCCTGCTGGCGCGAGCT
>NZ_JBYVMD010000074.1:0-18383 GCF_058145955.1 Pseudomonas sp. A39 | reverse complement strand
CCGTCCGTTGCTTGGCCTTGTCCCGAACCACCGGCACCGGGTTGGCAACCACCTGATCCCCAGCCTTCAACGGCACATCCGGAATCACCCTGATCGGCGTCCCCGCGCTGCCGAGCAATAACGGCTTGGCCGCTTCGGCATGCGCTTCCAGCCGAGGCTCGACCAGTTGATCAGCCAGCCGCTCCAGCCATTTGCGGGCTCTACCCGATTTGATAGGCCCCAACACCTGCATGCCCAGGCGAACCTGAACCCCCATGCCCCGCGTCGCCCAGATCAAGAAAAGATTGATCAGCACCTCGCCGGTAATCTCGCCGAGCAGCTCGTACATCTCAGGCGGCGGCAGCAGGCGTATCCAGGCGACCATGGCCGACAGATAGATAAACAAAAGCGGTTCATCGCTGAGCACGAGCAGGCCATGGGCGATGGCGTCTTTGCCCAGTTTCAGCAGTTCGTCGAGTTCGGCCTGTGAGACGTACTGCAGCAACTTCTGGCTATTGGCTTTGATATCCGCCAGCAGCTCGAACAACTGGGTGAGGTTGTCCCACAGGTTGTAGAGCGCCTTGGCAATCCCAGTTGAGAACGCCAGGCCTTGCATCGCGCTGCGCTCGAACGGCGTGGCGTTGGCAAAGTCTTTCCATTGCGGCTTGAAGGTCTTCGTCCACTCATCACGCAGGCCCATTTCCAGCCCCGCGATCACCGACTGATAAGACGCGTACAGCGCCTTGACATGATCCTTGGAGACATTGGGGTAAAAGGTGATTTGGTAGCGTTGATCGCGGGTGCAGTCGCTGACTTCGAGAATGCCACTGGGGCCTATGGTGCGATGGATCGGCGGGCCCATTGGGCTGCCGTCAGGAGCAATGGCCTGCAGCATCACCGGGGTATTGTCGATGGGCACGAACCGCGTGCTCTCGAACATATGCACCAGGGTCAACGAGCCCTGGGCCTTGCAGAGGGCAACCGTGGAGTTTGGTTTTTTGGACGATACGGGAGCAATGAGGGAAACTTCTTCCCCTACCTTGAACACCTGCTCCACTTCCAGGGCCGAACCGCTCCAGAAGCTCTCGGCCCATTCGTCAAAGGTATTCAGGCAATTGCGGAAGTCACGAAAAACGCTGTCGACGTCCGGCTTCTTGTCATCCATGGGGGACAGGACGAACTTGGCGATAACCGGAATCATGCGACGGCCCCATTCAGTGGGGCACGGATAGAGAAGTGCATCGGCGGTCCCTCGCGCTGATTGATCAGGCGAGAGACTTTGGAGAGGTTGAAAGGGAAAAGATGTCGGCGTTATTCGCGGGTAACGCTAGGAAGTTTCGCCAAAACCTCGGGTAAACCGTGGTTTTGGTGTAGGCAGAAGATTACAGGTTGAACAGTCCTACAGCTTCAGTTGCCCAATTGCCTTGCTCAACTCCCCGGCCAAGGTTGCCAGTTCATTGCTGGTGGTCGCCGAGTCCACGGTTTGCTGCACGGTGTTCTCGGTCACATCTCGTATGCTCACCACGGCGCGGTTCATTTCTTCGGCGACGTGGCTCTGCTGTTCGGCGGCGACGGCGATCTGGGTGTTGCTTTCGCGCATCTGCGCCACGGCGCCGGTGATTTCGGCGAGTGCGGCGCCGGCTTCCTGGGCTTGCTGTACACAATCGTCGGCCTTGAACGAGCTTTCCTGCATGAAGTCCACTGCGTCACGGGTGCCGTCTTGCAGTGCCGAGACCATGCGGGTGATTTCGTCGGTGGAGCTTTGCACGCGTTTGGCCAGGTTACGCACTTCGTCGGCAACCACGGCAAAGCCACGGCCCATTTCCCCGGCGCGGGCGGCTTCGATGGCGGCGTTGAGGGCGAGTAGGTTGGTCTGTTCGGCGATGCTGTGGATCACGCTGACCACGCCGTTGATTTTCTGGCTGTCCTCGGCGAGTTTCTGGATCATTTCGGCCGTCTGTTGCACCCCCGTGGACAGGCCTGCAATCGAGCGTTGCACACGGGTGACCACTTCCTGGCCGCTGCCGGCGAGGGTGTCGGCGGTCTGCGACAGATCCCGGGTAGCGCCGGCATGTTGGGCAATGTGATGGACGGTGGCGGTCATCTCGTTAATGGCAGTGGCGGCCTGGTCGGTTTCGCTTTGCTGGCCGAGCATGCCGTGCTGCACCTCGTTCATGCTGCTGGCCAGCCGCGCAGCACCCTCGTCCAGTTGCCGGGCGGTACGCGCGACGGTGTTGACCACGCGCTGGTAACCGGCCTGCATGGCGTTGAAGGCGCTGGCCATCTGGCCAACTTCATCCTTGCACGCCAAGGGCACGCGGGCGGACAGGTCGCCGGTTTTTTCCACGTGCAGCATCACGTCTTTTAGCGTGTTGAGCTGGCTGAGCAGAAAGCGGATCAGCAATTGCGAGGCACCGAGCATCGCCAGCATCAGGATCAACACCGCCACCGCGTAGTTGGCGAAGCGTTCGGTGAACACCTGGCTCAAGCTGGGGGCGTAGGCGAGCACGGCGACGTGTTGCCCGTCGGGGCGGGCGATCACTTCGGCACCCATCAGTGGGTTTTCGCCAAAGAGGGGCATGTGATTGAGTTCGACCCAGCCGTTGGCGTTGCTCAGGGCTGACAGGTCTTGATCGGCCAGTTGTGGGACTTGGCCACCTGCGAACGTCAGCCAAAGCTCTCCCTTGGGCAGCGTTTTGTCCGCCGGCCAGGCGCTGAGTAACCGCGCTTGCGCCTGCACCGAGGCGTGTGACGCCGTGCTGCGGGCCTGTTGTTCAAGCTGCACGGCGTAGAGCACCAGCAGCAGTGTGGTAATGAAGGCGACCGCATTGACGGCCCAGAATTTGTACTTCAGCGAGATATTGCTAAGCCAGGCACCCATGGAAGGTTTTCTCTGATAGCGGAAACAGCATTGGCAAGGTGCCATTATTGTGCCGCTACTCAGGAAAACCGTTTTGACATGGGTCAATGCGCCGCATCAAACAGTGGCAGGCAAACCGAAAAAAGCGCGTGCGCTGGCGGTGCTGTGTTGGGCCAGGTCTTCCACGTTTTCGTTGCGGTGCAGGGCGACTTCGCGCAGTACCTCCGGCAGATAGGCGGGCTCGTTGCGACCATTTTTCGGTTTTGGGCGCAGTGTGCGTGGCAGCAGGTAGGGCGCGTCGCTTTCCAGCATCAGACGGCCTCGGGGAATTTCCCTGACAAGTGGGTGCAGGTGCGTCCCACGGCGTTCGTCGCAGATCCAGCCGGTGATACCAATGTGCAAGTCGAGGTCGAGGTAGCTGAACAACGCTTGCTGTTCGCCGGTAAAGCAATGCACCACGGCGGCGGTGAGGTGGTCGCGGTAGCCCTTGAGGATCTCCAGCAGGCGCACGTTGGCGTCGCGTTCATGGAGGAACACCGGCAGTTTCAGCTCGACGGCCAAGGCCAGGTGTTCTTCCAGGACTTTTTCCTGCTGGGGGCGGGGCGAGAAGTCGCGGTTGAAATCCAACCCGCATTCGCCCACGGCACGCACGCGGCTTTCACCGAGCAATCCACGCAAGCGCTGGGCGCTGTCGCCGTTCCAGTCGCTGGCGGAGTGGGGGTGAATGCCGGCGGTGCTGAACAGGCGTTGAGCGCTTTCATCCTGTTTTATGCAGAGCTCCAGGGCCTGTTCGCTGCCCTCGACGCTGGTCCCGGTGAGTACCAATTGTTGCACGCCGGCGGCGTAGGCACGCTCGAGCACGGCCTGGTGCTTCTCGTCGAAACTGGGGTTGGTCAGGTTGACGCCGATATCAATGAGTTGCATGGTGCTATCTCCGCCTGCGGCCGGAAAGCATATCAGAGCTGTAGATTTATAAGAAAATCGAAGAACTACAACGAGTTATAGCTGTCTTTGAACGTCGCAAGTGACATTGTGTTTGGCTCAACGCCTTGCCCGTGCCACCGTTGCGCGCAAAGTCTGCGCATTAAGCGCTCTGTTTCTGACTCCCACGCCTTCATTTTTCGCGAGGGCGTTGGCCAGTATTCTTTCCGGAGAGCGGATGATCCGACCCTCGGCGTTGCTTATGTTGTGCCTGACGTTATGGCTGCCCCTGGAGGCGGTCGCGCGTCTGGACGGGCCGCTGGAAGTGACCAAGCCCGGCAAGGTTCGCGATCTGGCGGAGATTCGCTCGAGCCGCACCCTGCGCGTATTGGTCAACCAGAGCCGCAACAGTTCCGGCGAGGTCCAGGGCCAGGCCATCGGTGTCGAATACCATCGCTTGCGCGCCTTCGAGCAATACCTCAACGGCCACGCCCGTGATGGCCAGGAAATCAACCTCAAGATCATTCCCAAGGCCAAGGACCAATTGCTCGGCGCGCTGGCGCGTGGCGAGGGTGACCTGGTCGCACCCGGTGAATTGCTGGATGTGAAGGCCGTGCACAAGATCAGCACCAGCGACCCGATTGCCAGCGATGTGCCGCTGTGGCTGGTAGGCGTGAAGGGCGAGCGACGGTTCACCAAGTTGGAGCAATTGTCCGGGCGTACGTTGGCGTTGACCACCGGCAGCGCGGCGGCGGATGCCATCAGCCAGGTCAACCAGAAGCTGGCCCTGCACAAACAGCCACCGATCAAGGTGGAATGGGTCGACCCGACCCTGGCCGTGGAGGATGTGCTTGAGATGGTTCAGGCGGGGATTTTCCACCTGACTATTGTCGAGAAGCCGATTGCCGAGCGCTGGTCGAAGATCCTGCCCAAGTTGCGTTTCGATAAGCAGGTGGTGGTCAGTGCACCCGGTGACGAATATTGGTTTGTGCGCCAGGATGCGTCGATGCTGCGGGCCAGCATCGATCGATTTCTCAAGACCTATCGCACCCCCTCCGATCAGGACGTGGCGTTCCAGCGTATCTACCGTCGCCTCTATCAGGTGCGCAACCCGCTGGCCCGCGTCGACCGCCAGCGCCTGGAAAAACTGCGCCCCGTCTTGCAAAAGCATGCTCGCGAGCAGGGCATGGACTGGCTCAACCTCGCTGCGCTGGCCTTCAAGGAGTCGGCGCTTGACCCGGGTGCACGCAACAGCGGTGGCCCCACCGGCCTGATGCAGATCACGCCGTCGGCGGCGCAGCGCGTGGGGGTCAACAACATCGAGAACCTCGATAGCAATGTGCAGGCGGGGGCACGCTACCTGGCGATGATCCGTCGCAAGTTCTTCGCCAGCCCCAAGCTCAATGAGCGTGAGCGCATGGCCTTTGTGCTGGCGGCCTACAACATGGGGCCCGAGCGGGTGCAGGGCATGCGCACCGAGGCCAAGCGCCGGGGGCTCAACCCCAATCAGTGGTTCTTCCAGGTTGAACGCATAGCCATGGAGCAAGTAGGGATGGGCGGCGTCAGCTATGTTAATAGCGTCAACAAATACTATTTGGCGTTCGACCGGGAACGGGAGTCCCTGGAGCCGCCGACGCCGAAAATCGCCTCGCGAAAGTAATCGGTTATTTCGATATTAATCAGGCATTTTTTCGGCTTTTATCATTCTTTAAACTGATTAATATAGCGGCCAACCAACCCCTACTTAGAAAAGGATTATCACCATGAGCCCACTGATCAAAAGCATTCTGTCTACCCGCGCCGGCTACGGCCTGACCCTCTTGCGTATTGTGGTCGGCATCATCTTCGCCGCCCACGGCTCGCAAAAACTCTTTGGCTGGTTTGGCGGCTACGGTCTGGCGGGCACTGCCCAGTGGATGGAAAGCATCGGCCTGGCCCCAGGTACCCTGATGGCGCTGCTGTCGGGCGGTACCGAGTTCTTCGCGGGCTTGGCGCTGATCATCGGCCTGCTGGCTCGCCCAGCGGCATTGGGCCTCACTATCCTGTCGCTGGTGGCGATTTTCTCGGTGCATATCCATAACGGTCTGTTCATGGCTAACAACGGTTATGAGTTCGCACTGGCCTTGCTGGGCGGCTCCCTTGCGGTGCTGCTGGAAGGTGCCGGCAAGCTGTCTGCCGACCGCGCCATCGCTCACTGATCATTCTGCAGAACCCTGAATCGGCCCGCCATGCGCGGGCCTTTTCGTTGCTCGAGATTCTTGACACCGCCCCACCGGCTTCTCTAGGATGCCGCTCATGCGCCGATTTAAACAGCTAATTGCGGGGCGCCATGGGTGATCGTTATCGATCCCGACAGAAGCATGCTCCATGCTTCGAAATTCCGCTAAAGCGCTGGTTCGGTGTTGCCTCTCACCTGCCCGCAGACTTTTGAGGCAGAGACACGACACGATGAATGCATTACGCCCCCTGATACGCCTGGCTCCGATCACTGCGGACCTCACTCAACGCAATCCGAAAATTCTCCTGGGCGGCAAGCACCAGCCGACGCTGTTGCGTTACCTGGATGGTTGGCCGCGTCGCACAGGCCGACCGTCAGCGTTCCTCATCCAGTTTGTCGAGGACGGCGATTCCCTGGCGCGTTTTGCCAGCAACAGTTTTGACCTCGCGGTTATCCAGGCCCCCAGCGCCAGTGATGCCGATGAGGTCATCCGCGAATTGACCCGCGTTGCCCGGCAGGGGCTGATAGCCCGTCGTTGAACGCTCAGTGAATCACGTTGCCGGCTTGCAGCCGACGACGGCGCTGGCGTAGAAAGACCGTCCAGGCGATCAGGCATAACGTCAGCGGTATGGCAAAGGTCACGACCAACTTGATGACCAGTTCCAGGCGACGCACCTGGGCATACGCTTGGTGCTGCAAGGCATGCAACTCCATGGGCAGGCGCAGGCGTTCTTTGTTGAGTGCTTGTAGTTGGGTGGTGGTGTCCACGGCCTGAGTGCCGAGGGTCGTTGTCCAAGGGGTCAGCCGCTGCCATTCCTGCTCGGTTCGTAGCAGGCGTCGTTCCAGTTCACCGGCCTTTGAGCGATAGGCGTGTCTTGCGGCTTCCCGCATGTTCTCCAGTACCGTCGGCGGCATTTGCTGCGCCCCTCGAGGACGAATCGCAGCAAGCCTGTCGGGGACGGACAGGTTATCCAATGTGTTCAGGACAAACAGGGCGTTGCTGTCTGGCGCCGAGTCGCTGACCTTATCCGTGAGCATGTCCGTGTCCGCAATGACCACGACGTGGATCTGCGTCGCTTTCTGCAAACCTGGCGGCTGCCCCTGGATGCCATCGGGAAATACCGAATAGGTCGGTCCCTCGATACGCGCGGCAATGACATGGCGTTGCTCTTTGCTCGCCGCCTCTTCAATCAATGCGTCGAATGGGGCTGCGCTGGTAAAACTGCCGGCATCCAGCAGCACCGATTGCTCGGAACTTTGCAGGAGAGGGGTGAAGGTCGTTCGACTTTTACTCACTCGTGTGAGGGCGCCACTGCTCGAGGCGGTCACCCTATTGAGGTTCCATGTGCTGATATCGTTTGGGTTCATTGCCTGCCGGGGCAGGTTCAATCTGGCCTGATTGGGGGCACCTTGGGTTTCCAAAGGCGTGTAGAGGTAGTCGAACACCAGCGTGTGCGCCGACATCTGGATGCCCCAAGCGGCAAGCAGTTCGTCCAGCCGAGTGTTGACTGGACCGGCGTTGGCGCGTTGGTCGCTCAACGGGTCGATAAACATCATCAACCTACCGCCTCTCAATACAAATTGTTCAATCCCGTACAGGGTTCGCTCAGAAAACGTCTGAGGGTGCACAACCATCAGTGTGTTGATGTTTTCGGGTATTTGCGCGGCAGACGGTTCCAGATTCACCAGATCGAATTCATGCTGCAGCGCCTTCAGCAGTCGACTTGCAGATTCGTCCATCGCCAGGCCCGACAGCAGCGCAATCACCGGGCGCTCCGGGTGCTGCAACTTATAGAGCAGATGGCTGATTTCATACTCGAGCAACGGCTCCCGGTCGAGGCTGAAGGATCCAATACGTCGCACGCCGTGACCGGCGCGGGTGGCTATAAGGCCGAGAAATCCAGCGTTGTCGTCGAGACCCGATAGCCGGGCTTTGTAGGCGTCTTCCGAAAAAGGTGCAGGTTCAATAACGTGCAGGTTGATCATGCCCTTGGCGTTTTTTTCGTACTCCTTCAGCAGATCTTCAATCCGTTTGCCGTAGCGTTTCACGGCGTAGCTTCTTTTCGGATGGTTGTTTGAATTGAAATAATATAAGTCCACCGGGCTTTCCAGTGTCGCGAGTAGTTGTTGTGCCGGCAGCGATAAAGAGTGAACTTTTTGTTGAGAAAGATCCCACCTTGCATCAGGTATTTTACCTGTCCAAACCAAGTTAAAAGCCAGGAATAGCAGCAAGATAACGGTAAGTGTCATACCGGTGCGCAGAATGGACCGCATTAAGGGTTTCCCTTCTCAGCTGTGTTTATAGTTGAGTGTGACCGTGGTCGCAGTGAGAAAGGCGAGGATCATGCTGAAGAAGTAAAGTAAGTCGTGAAGTGTGAGTTTTCCATCGTCGATGCTGCTGAATCGCCAGGAAGGACTGAGGGACACTAAACTGTCGGCCAATCCTATAGGCACTTGGTGCTCAAGCGCATCCAGTAGAGAAGAAAGCCCGCTGGCCGTGAGCAATAAACCCACGGTCAGTACGAAAATGACCGTGCGCTGACATACAAGCGCGCAAATAAAACATCCCGCGGACAGGTAGCCTCCCGCCAGCAGCCAGCTCGCCAAGAATTGCGAGGCGATCACGCTGTTGTCTGCCTTACCCAGATAGTTGGCGATAATAACGAGAGGAAACATCAGCAACAGGCTGGTGCCTGCCACGAGCCAGGCGGCGATGAATTTTCCGATGACCCATTCAAACAGCGTGATGGGCATGGTTTTCATCAGGCCGTAAAACCCCGCGTTGGTTTCATCCGACCATAGTTGCGTCGCCAGGGCGGGAATCAGGAGCAGATAGAGCCAAGGATGGAACTGGAAAAACACCTGCAGGTCGCTGCCATTTTGTTCCAGCCACGGGCTTATGTAGAACCCCAGTGCCACCGACAGCATCGGAAAGATGGCGATGCTCAGGTATGTACTGGGTGCGCGCGCATAGCTGGTGAGCTGACGCTTTAAAATGACGGGCAATAGTTTCAAAGGGGCGCCTCCTGGCTCAGGTGGTGGACCACATCATTCAGGCGACCTGGCTCCAGATTCAGTGAATTGATTTTCCAGCGGCGGCTGGCAATCAGCGTGTTGATATGGGGATAGATGGTGTGTCCCGGCATGGCGAGAACGGTCACCGTACCGGGTGCATGCCGGTGCTCTTCGATGCCTGCTACGCCTGGCAGTACGGCCAGTGCGAGTAAATCCAGCGGGGTCTCGGCACTGAGCGTGACGGCCTGGAAGTGGCGCGAGTCGCGCTGTAGATCGGGAAGGGGGGTATCGGCCACCAGGCGATCGCCTGCAATGACCAAGGCACGGGTACACAGCTCGGACAATTCATCGCAGTGGCGAGAGGCGATGATCACGGTCATTTCTTGCGTCAATGAATGGATCAGCGCCTGGAATGTACGCCTCTGATCAGGCGCGAGTCCTTCGGTGGGTTCATCCAGCAGTAAAAGGGAAGGACCATGCAGGATGGCCTGGGCGATGGCGACTTTGCGTTTCCAGCCGATGGAAAGAGCGTCGAGCGGCGCGTTGAGCACCGCAAACAACTCCAGTCGCGCGATAGCCTGTTCCAACCTGGCGCGCTTTTCGGCACCGTGGAAACCACGGAGGGCGGCGATGAAGTCAAGGAACGCTTTGACGGACATCGTCGGATGGCCGAGGTCTTTGGACAGTTGATAGCCGACGAGTTGCCTCGCCTTAAGTGCATGGGTTTGTGTGTTGAACCCCTGGATATTTATAGAGCCGCTGGAGGGTTGCGTTGAACCGGCTATTACATTGAGCAGGGCTGTCTTGACAATAGGGTCTTGCCCGAACAGCCCCAGACATTCTTGTGGGTGTGCAATGAATGAAAAGTCACTGATTATTGTTGTGTTACCCGTGTGTTTTGTCAGATTGCTTATTTCGATCATTTTTTTACCGAATAAGTTTGGCATGACGTAGGGGGGCTAAAAAAAGGGTACGGGTAATGATCGTTTTTGGGAACGTCGATCAGTCTTAATAAGAGAAGTCCTACGTGCGAGTCAGGCGGGCCACTGAAACAATGGGGCGTGTTTTAGAGTGTCCGGATTTCGAGTGTTTATTTGTTGTTTATGTAAACTTTCTGCCCCGCATATTGAGGCCTGATTGCCATGATGCTGCTACGTACCCTTGTTCTTGAACGCAATGGTCAGGATGCTCCGGTTAACGGTGCCTTGCTCTGTGGGTTTGCTGTAGGTCAGGCGGCCTCCAACTTTCTTGTTTATAGTTTGGATGAAGAGGTCGAGCCCGGAAGTTCGAGGGTTTATATCGCGGCCTTGCGTAAGAAACTTGACCGCTATTTTTTGAGTGGCGTTGAGTCCAAGGAAGATCTGCAAGTAGCCTTGCACGTGTTCAAGCAAATACTGACGTTGGCCGCGTCGGGCATTAAGGCGGGGGGTGTTACCGAAACGCAGGTGCCCTATCATTTTCTCGATTTGAAAGGTTGCAAGCTGCCGCCTGCCAGGCCCGAGGATCATCATTCGGTGATCATCAAGAAGGCGTTGGTGATGAAAGTGATCACCTTGGGCATGTCGGCGCCAACGCTACCGGCGATCGAAAGTGCCTCAGTGATCGTGCCGTCCATTCGGTTCTCGTCGCAAATGACTTCTCCTCCCAAAGGAGCGGGCGCATCCGAGCCTTCCCGGCCGCCGGTGCATGAACAACCTGTTGAGGAGCCCCGGCAGGCGCGCGTCGAAGCGCCCGTGATCATGACGCCGGCCGTGTCTGCTATCTCGCATGAGCCTGATGCGCCGACGCAATCGAATCTCCCTGCATCCGGCGAGCACAGTACGTTGTTCGAAGTCGACAGCACCTTGACCAACCTTGCCCGTGTCGCTCAGGAGCTGACCCAGCAAAAACGCGCATCACTCGAACGGGAGTCGGCACTTGAGCAATGGCAGGCGCGATTGCAGCAAGAGCAGAGTCAACTGGATCAGAAGGTTCGAGAACTGGAGCAACGCACCACTCAACTCCATGACCATTCGCTTGCTGTCAGCCAGAGGGCTGAAGCCCTGAAGGCCATGACGTCGCAGGTGTCGGGCTTGCGCCAGAGCCTGCGGGGCATGCTGCTGGAGCTGGATCAGGCGTTGGATGGCTAGACTGGCCTGGCTACTTTCACGGGTTCATTTATCATCAGGGCCAGCCAGCCGAGGCCCGGGTGTGAAACCCAGGTATCTCGGTACCTATGGACATGCCTGGGGATGCACGCGTTTGAGTACCAAGCTGATTACCAAAGAAGGTCATGAAGCGCTGAAAAAGGAGTTGGATTACCTGTGGCGTGAAAAACGCCCGGACACCACGCGCAAAGTGACATGGGCGGCCTCGTTGGGCGACCGCAGCGAAAACGCTGACTACCAGTACAACAAGAAGCTGCTACGCGAGATCGACCGCCGCGTGCGCTACCTGCGCAAGCGTCTGGAAGACATGCGCGTGGTGGAGTACATGCCCGAGCAGGAGGGCAAGGTGTTCTTCGGTGCCTGGGTGGACATCGAAAACGAGCAAGGTGAGACCAAGCGTTTTCGCATTGTCGGTTATGACGAGATTTATGAGCGCATGGACTACATCTCCATCGATTCGCCGATGGCCCGTGCGTTGTTGCGCAAGGAAGTGGACGATGAGGCCATCGTTCAGACCCCCAGTGGTGACGTGTGCTGGTGGATCACCGGGATCGAGTACGTGAAGTGAGCGAAATGGGCCCGCATTCTGTGAGGAATGCGGGCCCATCGCGTTTTAACCTTCGCGCAACACGGTCAGCGGGCTGGCATTCAGTGCGCGGCGGGTGCCGAACACACCGGCACCGCCGATCAGCACCGCACCGATCACCGGCAGCAGCAACAGCCACGGGTGAGGGTGCCAGGCCAGGTCAAACGCGTAGCGGTACAGCACGAACGTCACCAGCTCGGTGCCCAGCGCCGCCAGCAGCCCGCTGACGGCACCCAGCAAGCCGAACTCGATACGCCTGGCCTTGACCAACAGCTTGCGCTCGGCGCCCAGTGCGCGCAGCAGCGCGCCTTGGCGGATGCGCTCATCCAGGGTGGCTTGCAGGCCGGAGAACAACACCGCCATGCCTGCTGCGAGGACGAACAGCAACACGTACTCCACCGCCAGGGTCACTTGGGCGAGGATGCTGCGTAGCTGCTCCAGCAGCGCTTCGACTTGCAGGATGGTCACCGCCGGGAACGCCCTGGACAGGTCGACGATTTGTTGGTCATGGCCTGGCGCAAGGTAGAAGCTGGTCAGGTAGGTGGTCGGCAGGTCCTTCAAGGTGCCCGGCTGGAAAATCATGAAGAAGTTGGGCTGGAAGTTATCCCAATTGATGGTCCGCAGGCTGGTCACCCGCGCTTCACGATTTTCGCCGCCCACCGTGAACACCAGGTGGTCATTGAGCTTGAGCTTGAGGCTTTCCGCCACCTTGGCCTCAACAGAAACGCCAGGGATTTCGTCGGCGGGTTGCTGTGACCACCACGAGCCTGCGGTGAGTGCATTGCCCGGCGGCAGGTCGGCGGCCCAGGTCAGGCTCAGGTCACGTTGTACCGCACGATCGCCGCTGGAGTCCTTGCTGACGATTTCCTGGACCGGTTCGCCATTGATACTGATCAGGCGGCCCGGCACAACGGGGTAAAGCGGCGCCGATTGTGCCTGCACTTCCAGCAAGCGTGCACCGAAGGCTTCCTTGTCGGCCGGCAGGATATTCAAGGCGAAATAGTTGGGCGCGTCCTTGGGCAGTTGGTTTTGCCAGGTGTCGAGCAGTTCGCCACGCAGCAGGGCGATCAAGCCCATGGACAGCAGGATCAAGCCAAACGCCAGGGATTGACCGGCGGCTGCCAGCGGGTGACGCAGCAATTGGCCCAGGCCCAGGCGCCAAGGCAGGGAGGCACGTGCCAGCAGGCGGCGCAGGCTTTGCAGCAGGAGCAGCAGCAGGCCGCCAAGCACCAACGCAGCGACCACGCCACCGCCGAGCAGGGCGAACGTCAGCACCAGGTCGAGGCTCAAGCGCCACATGATCAGGCCCAATGCAAACAGCGCCGCGCCGTAGACCATCCAGGTACTGGAGGGGATCGGCAGCAGGTCGCGGCGCAACACCCGTAGCGGTGGTACGCGACCCAAGGCGGCCAAGGGCGGCAGGGCGAAACCGGCGAGGGCAACCAGACCGGTGCCGATCCCGGCAATCGCCGGTAATAGCCCGCCGGGTGGAACGTCCGCCGGCAGCAAGTCGTGGAGGAAGTAGAACAGGCCAAACTGCGCCAGCCAGCCGAGCAGGGCGCCGGTCAGGCTGGCCAGCAGGCCGAGGACGCTCAGTTGCAGGCTGAACAGCAACATGGCTTCCCGACGTGACAACCCCAGGCAGCGCAGCAACGCGCTGGCGTCGAAACGTCGGGTGGCAAAGCGGTTGGCCGACAAGGCCACGGCCACGCCGGCCAGCAACACGGCCACCAGGCTGGCCATGTTCAGGTAGCGTTCGGCCTTGCCCAGCGCGCCGCCGATCTGCTGGTTGCCGTCCCGTGAATCCTGCAGACGCTGGTTGGCGGCGAGCCCCGGCTTGACCAGGTCACGGTAGGTTTGCAGCACCGTGCTGCCCTGTGGCCCGCGCCATAATTCGCGGTAACTGACGCGGCTGCCGGGCTGCACGACGCCGGTGGCGTCCAGGTCCGCCAGGTTGATCATTACCCTGGGCGTGAGGCTGTAGAAGTTGCCGGCGCGGTCCGGCTCGTAGGTGAGCACGCGGGCGAGGCGCAATGTCTTCATGCCCACATCGATGCTGTCGCCGACCTTGAGGTCGAGTGCCGTCAGCAGCCGCGCCTCCACCCAGGCTTCACCGGGTTTGGGGCCGCCGCCTGGCGTCTCGTCACCAAAGGGCGCAGCGGCGCTTTTCAGCTGGCCCCGCAGGGGATACTGCTCGTTGACGGCCTTGATGCTGGAGAGCTGGATGCCGTTATCGGTGGCGATGACGCTGGAGAATTCCACGACGCGGGCGTGATCCAGGCCCAGCTCGGTGCCGGACTGGATTTGCTCGGTGCGGGCCGGCGAGCTGCCTTCCAGCACCAGGTCGGCGCCGAGGAATTCGGTGGCGCGCAGCAGCATCGCGCCGTTGAGGCGCGCACCGAAGTAGCCGATGGCGGTGCTGGCGGCCACGGCCACCAACAGGGCGAAGAACAGCACGCGCAATTCACCGGCGCGGGCATCGCGCAGCAATTGGCGCATGGCAAGGCTGAACAGACGCAACAGCGGCAAACGTGCCATCAAGGCTCCAGGGGCGCGACCATCAGGCCGGCTTCAAGGCGGATCAGGCGTCGGCAGCGGTGGGCCAGGCGCTCGTCGTGGGTGACCAGCACCAGGGTCGTGCCGCTCTCTTTGTTGAGTTCGAACAGCAGGTCGCTGATGCGCTCGCCGGTGTGGCTGTCGAGGTTGCCGGTGGGTTCATCGGCAAACAGCACGTCCGGTTCTGCGGCAAAGGCACGGGCAATCGCCACCCGTTGCTGCTCGCCACCGGAGAGTTGGCGTGGCGAGTGGGTCAGGCGCTGGCCCAGGCCTACACGTTCCAGCAGGTGCCGGGCGCGTTCGCGGGCGTCTTTGCGGCCGTCCAGCTCCAGCGGCAGCATGACGTTTTCCAGCGCGTTGAGGCTGTCGAGCAGTTGGAACGACTGGAACACGAAGCCCACGTGCTCGGCACGGATGCGTGCGCGCTGGTCTTCGTCCAGGGTGCTGAGGGCTTGGCCGGCGAGGGTGACTTCGCCGCTGCTGGGCAGGTCGAGGCCGGCCAGCAGGCCCAGGAGAGTGGATTTGCCGGAACCGGAGCTGCCGACGATAGCCAGGCTATCGCCCTTGTTCAGTTCCAGGCTCAGTTCGTGCAGGATAGTCAGTTCACCTTCCGCGCTGGGAACCACTTTGCTAAGGTTCCGCGCGGTGAGAATGCTTGCGCCCATGGAGAATCCGATGCGAATGTGGTTTTTGAGTGCTGGCCTGGCCTTGATGTGCATGGCCCAGAACGCAGCGGCGGGTACAGTCCTGATCGTTGGCGATAGTATCAGTGCCGGTTTCGGCCTGGATACCCGCAAAGGGTGGGTGGCACTGCTGGAGCAACGGCTCAAGCAGGAGGGTTTCGACGATAAAGTGGTCAACGCCTCCATCAGTGGCGACACCAGTGCCGGAGGCCTGGCGCGGCTGCCGGCGGCGCTTGCAGAGCATAAGCCTGACGTGGTGGTGATCGAGTTGGGCGGCAATGATGGCTTGCGCGGGCAACCGCCGGCGCAATTGAAACAAAATCTTGCATCGATGATTGACCAGTCCAAGGCCGGCGGTGCCAAGGTGTTGTTGCTGGGTATGCAGCTGCCGCCCAACTATGGCCCGCGATACACCACCGCATTTGCCGAAGTCTATGGTGTGTTGGCCAAGGAAAAAAACGTCCCGCTGGTACCGTTTTTCCTCGAAGGCGTGGGCGGTCATCCGGAGCTGATGCAGGCGGATCAACTGCACCCGGCGGTCGGCGCCCAGGGCAAGTTGCTGGAAAATGTCTGGCCGACGCTAAAACCACTGTTATGACGCTTTTCTACCGGCAGGCTTTCGGCTAAGGTGGCGCCCCCCCGATTTGGAGCCCTCGATGTCGCGTCCTGCCTGGTCCCTGTTTAACTATCAACTGATCGAGCCGGACGAGCAGCTGGATCTGTTCGCCTGCCAGGAAGTGCGGGTGCATCTGGTGACGCGTCAATTGGAACTGGGCGGCACCATCGATCGCACCTTGTGCGGCACGCTATTGCCGGCGCAACCGCGTTGGTCGCTGGTGGATCGTTCGATCTTCCAGGACCAGCGCCTGTGCCCTTTGTGCCGCGCCATCCTGGAGTCCCAGAAGCGCGGGACGCCGCCGATCTGGCCGGAGTTGCGTTTCGAGTTGTAGGGGGCAGCTAGAAGCGCGCTTCACGTATACAATCGATGTTTACCTACCCGTCGTTCTGCGAAGGATTTTCCGGATGTTGTCGCGCCTTTCCGTCGTCACCTGCTGCCTGTCACTCGCTGCACTTTGTGCGGTTGGCTCCGCTTCAGCCTTGCAGTTGCCTTTGCCTCCACCGGGTGAAGACATCGTCGGCCAGGTCCAGGTGATCAAGGCCAAGTACGAAGACACCTTTGCCGACCTGGGCACCACCTATGACCTGGGTTATTCGGAGATGGTCGCCGCCAACCCCGGCGTGGATGCGTGGTTGCCGGGGGCGGGCACCGAGATCGTGTTGCCGACGCGCTTCATCCTGCCGCCCGGTCCTCGGGAAGGGATCGTGATCAATCTGGCGGAATACCGGCTCTATTATTTCCCCAAGGGTCAGAACGTGGTCTACACGTTCCCGTTGGGGATCGGTCGTGAAGGCTGGGGTTCGCCCATCGCCCACACCAGCATCATTGCCAAGACACCCAACCCGACCTGGACCCCGCCCGCGTCGATCAAGGCCGAGCACGCCGCCAACGGCGACCCGCTGCCAAACGTGGTGCCGGCCGGCCCCGACAACCCGTTGGGCCCGTTCAAGTTCACCCTGGGCACGCCGGGTTACCTGATCCACGGCTCCAACATGAAATTTGGTATCGGCACGCGTACAAGCCACGGCTGCTTCCGTATGTTCAACAACAACGTGCTGGAGATGGCGGGCATGGTGCCGGTGGGCACATCGGTGCGCATCATCAACGATGCCTACAAGTTCGGCAGCAGTGGCGGCAAGGTGTACCTGGAAGCGCATACGCCGTTGAACGATGACGGTACGCCGTCGGTGGTCGACAAACACACCGCGGTGATCAACGCCTTGCTCAAGCGTGAAGACCTGGCCAACAACCTGCGGGTCAACTGGGATCAGGTGCGTGACGTGGTCGCGGCGGAAGATGGGTTGCCGACGGAAATCGGCGTGCCTGGCGCAGCCTCGGTCGCGGCAAGCACTCCGATCGAGCTGCAATAGGCGCGAGATCACTGTGGCGAGCAGGCTTGCTTAAAGGTCCTCAAAAGCGGGGACTGCTGCGCAGTCAACGGGAGCAAGCGCCCTCGCCACAAAAAGCCTGCTACAGGGGCTTGCGATCAAACCCCAGGCAATAAAAAAGCCGACCCATAAATGGATCGGCTTGATAACAATCCCGAGGGATTATTACTTGCGGCTAGCTTTTTCAAGCATACGCAGAGCGCGCTCGTTAGCTTCGTCAGCAGTCTGTTGTGCTTTTTGAGCAGCAGCCAGCGCTTCATCAGCTTTACGGTAGGCTTCGTCTGCACGAGCCTGGGAGCGAGCTGCAGCGTCTTCAGTTGCAGTCAGACGTGCTTCGGTTTCTTTGGAGACGCTGCTGCAACCGGTAGCCAGAACTGCGGCCAGGGCCAGTGCAGAGAATTTCAGAACGTTGTTCATCGTGTTCCCCTTCAAGGACTTTCTATTAGATGGCTAGTTTCTCAGAGTGAGCTAATAGCCGGCGTACATACTACCCATTACTTGTAGTAAGTAAACTGACGTAGCGCAAGAAGCAAAAAAAATTCATGCGCCGAATCTATTTTGGCTAATCTTTTGGAGGTTTGTATAAAAACTGTCCAAATTTTTTCATTCAGGCGAACACCGGATCCAGGCTGAAAGGGCCGGCCCGCATGTGTTAAGCCCTGTAAACAGATGAAATTTTATATATCCGCGCTGACACTTCCGTTCAGCACGGCGTTGTGTTGCCCCGCATCTTTTGTGCATGTAGAGGTGACTTTAAGAGCGCCTGTTCGTCTCAAGGTTCAACTGCCGGCAATGTTCAGGCTTTCGATCGTTGGTTGATCGGGGGCCCTTTCTATATCCACCAGCGGCAGGGGATGACGAGTGCGCCTTGAGCAATCCCGGGATTGGCGCCTACTATTCCCTACGTGCTGGTTGTAAGCGCTCAAGGTTTTCTCGTTGTCGAAACCGGCACGGGGTGGCGTAGATGTTCCTTCGCCGGAAAAACATCGGTAAGGTAGGGGTCAGAAACCAAGACCCGCGAGGAGTAGTGATGAGCGAGGCGTTGTCCATCCACCATGACCAGGCTGGTCATCAGTTCGAGACCAATGTGGACGGTCATCGTGCCTATCTGACCTATATGGACCTCGGGAAACAGACCCTGGATATCTATCGGACCTTCGTGCCCAATGCACTGCGGGGTCGTGGTATTGCGGCGGCACTGACCGAGGAGGCCTTGAAGTTCGCCGAAGAGGCCGGCTATACGGTGATCCCGTCCTGCTCCTATGTTGAACGCTACATGGAGCGCCACCAGCGCCATGCCGCGAAGCTGTAAGCCATACACCGCACCATGAAAAACGCCGGGCTAAGCCCGGCGTTTTTGTGTGCGCAGCGTTAAGTCAGGTGCGTTTGCGTTTCGGCAAGACGTCCTTGA
>NZ_JBYVMD010000073.1:0-19375 GCF_058145955.1 Pseudomonas sp. A39 | reverse complement strand
TTGAGCATGCGTTTGACTTCGCGCTCATTCTTGCTTCCAAAAAGTTTCTTTAACAAAGGCGCAAACATATCGGCAGGTTCTTCCACACATAGGGATGGAGGGCGCACCGTCAGTGGCCCGAGCAGCCCTCACGGCCGCATGCGAACGCGCATTCTACCCGGAATCGTGGGTGAGGAAAGTGGCGTTATTCCCTGATGCTGGCATGAGGCGGTGAGAGGGCTTGTTTAAAATAAGGGCTTTTGCTGGAACTTCAACCCATGGAGGGCAGAAGTTACCAATTGATTTCACGAACAAAACCCCAGAAAAGCATGGCCTGGGGGCGTAGAGGTGCTTTCTGCTAAGATGGCCGCTCTGTTACTTTAGGTGTCCAATAATGGCATTTCGCCCCCTGACAGCCCGCGCTCCTGCCGTGTTGCTTCGCGATGCCAAGCCGTTGAAAGCCATCTTTGGCCATGCGCAACGCTTGGGCCATCTGCAACGCCTGCTCGAAAGCCAGCTGCAACCGGCTGCGCGCGAACATTGCCGCGTAGCGTCCTGGCGCGAAGGCAACCTGCTGCTAATTGTCACAGATGGCCACTGGGCAACGCGTTTGCGCTATCAGCAAAAACGCCTGCAACGTCAATTGATGGCGTTTGATGAATTTGCCGGCCTGACCCGGGTCCAGTTCAAAGTACAACCGCCCACTACGCTGCCGGCGGTGGCCGAGCATACTCACGATCTATCGACGAATGCGGCCGAAACCATTCAGGCAACGGCCGAGGGCATCAGCAACCCAGGCTTGCGCGCGGCGCTTGAAAGGCTCGCCGCCCACGCCAAGCCCAAGCCCTGACGCGCTATTTGCGCTTGCTACCGCCCAACAGCGACCCCAACAAACCCCGCACCAGTTGCCGCCCCATCTGGTTGGCGGCTTGTTGCATCGCTGACTTCAGGGCCTTGCCGGCCGTGGTGCCCAGAAACGCTCCCGCCTTGTCGGTGAAACTCGGCTCGTCGCTGGCCGACTTGGCGTCCTCGGTCGGCCCCAGTTCCTTGCGCGACATCAGCACTTCATAGGCGGATTCGCGATCGATCGGCTTGTCATAACGCCCTTGCAACGGTGAACGGGCCACCAACGCGGCGCGTTCGGCGTCGCTGAGCGGCCCGATCCGCGATTGCGGCGGTGCGACCAATACACGCTGCACGACTTCCGGCGTGCCCTTTTCCTGCAAGGTGCCCACCAAGGCCTCACCCGTGCCCAATTCGGTCAATACCGACAACGCATCAAATGCCGGGTTTGGTCGAAAACCCTCAGCCACGGCGCGCAGGGATTTTTGCTCTTTGGTGGTGAACGCCCGCAGGCCATGCTGGATACGCAGGCCGAGCTGGGCCAGTACGCTGTCCGGCAGGTCGCCGGGCGATTGGGTGACAAAATACACACCCACGCCTTTGGAACGAATCAGCCGTACTACCTGTTCAAGACGATCCTGCAACGCCTTGGGCGTGTCGGCGAACAGCAAATGCGCCTCATCGAAAAACAGAGCCAGCAGCGGTTTGTCGGCGTCACCGCGCTCGGGCAGTTGCTCGAACAACTCCGCCAACAACCACAGCAGGAACGTCGCGTACACCTTGGGTGCCTCGTGCACCAGGCGGCTGGCGTCCAACAGATGAATGCGCCCGCGCCCGTCACCGGTGGGCTGCAAGATATCTTCCAACTGCAAGGCCGGTTCGCCGAACAACGCTTCGGCGCCCTGCTGTTCCAGCACCGCCAGGCGGCGCAACAGTGCCTGGCTGGAACCGGTGGTCATCAGTGCCGCGTCTTCCCCCAACAACTCCGGGTGATAGCGCAAGTGGTTGAGCAGTGCCTTGAGGTCCTTGAGGTCCAGCAGCAACAGGCCTTCGCGATCCGCCACCTTGAACGCGGCATAAAGGGCCGACTGCTGGCTGTCGGTGAGTTCCAGCAGGCTGCCGAGCAACAACGGGCCCATTTCGCTGATGGTGGTGCGCAGTGGATGACCGGATTGCCCGTGAATATCCCACAGCGTGACCGGATAAGCCTTGGCGGTGTAATTGAGGAATGGCATGCCAGCGATACGTTCGGCAACCTTGCCTTGAGGATTCGCCGCAGCCCCCAGGCCGCACAGGTCACCCTTGATGTCCGCAGCAAACACCGCCACGCCCGCATCACTGAAGGCCTCTGCCAGGCGTTGCAACGTGACGGTCTTGCCCGTGCCGGTGGCGCCGGCGATCAACCCGTGACGGTTGGCCAGGCGCATGGCCTGGGCGATGGGCTGGCCGGAAAGGTCTGCACCGATAAGGAGTTGCGTGGAGTCAGGCATTTCGTCACCCATGGTTAATCTTTAGTGTCGCCAGGTCGATACAGGCTTATGTGAGACCCACAAAGTCCAAAAAAAGGTCAGGTAGTTCCTACAGGGACCCACAGAACTATCACAAGAAGTATCACACCTTTTTTGACGCTGCCATTTTGCGCATCCCATAAGGACGCGCTTCGGATATTAAGACCTTAGCGGACCCTACAAGCCATGAATAAAAATCTGCGCTTCAGCCATAAAATCCTGCTTGCAGCCTCCCTTATCGTCATCGCCGCATTCGCGCTGTTTACCCTCTATAACGACTACCTGCAACGCAACGCCATTCGCGACGACCTCAACAACTACCTGCATGAAATGGGTGATGTCACCGCCAGCAACATTCAAACCTGGCTGACAGGGCGCATTGCCCTGGTGGAAAACGCCGCGCAAAACATCGCCATCAACCCCGAGCCTTCCGTGGTTGCCGGCCTGCTGGAACAGAAAGCGCTGACCTCTGCCTTCATGGCGACCTACGTCGGCGACAGCAAAGGCGCCTTTACCATCCGCCCTGATACCAAAATGCCAGACGGCTTCGACCCGCGCGTCCGCCCCTGGTACAAGGGCGCCCAGAGCAGCAACGGCTCAACCCTGACAGAACCTTATATCGATGCCGCCACCGGCAAACTGATCATTTCCGTTGCCACTCCCAGCACCCAAGGTACCCAGAGCATCGGCGTGGTCGGTGGCGACCTGAGCCTGCAAACCCTGGTGGATAACATTGGCGCGCTGAATTTCGGCGGGATGGGCTATGCGTTCCTGGTCAGTGCCGATGGCAAAGTATTGGTACACCCGGACAAAAACCTGGTGATGAAGACCCTGGCCGACGTGTATCCAAAAAACACCCCGAAGATCAGCCCGGACTTCAGCGAAGTCGAGGCCAACGGCAAGGACACTATCGTGACCTTTATACCGATCAAGGGCCTGCCTTCCGTGAACTGGTACCTCGGTATTGCGGTGGATAAAGACAAATCCTTCGCCATGCTCAGCGAATTCCGCACTTCGGCGGTCATCGCCACGCTCATTGCCGTGGTGATCATCATCGCCCTGCTCGGCATGCTGATCCGCATCCTGTTGCAACCACTGCATGTGATGACCCGCGCCATGCAGGACATCGCCGACGGCGAAGGCGATCTGACCCGACGCCTGACGATCCAGAATCACGATGAATTCGGCACGCTGGGTAACGCCTTCAACCGCTTCGTGGAGCGGATTCATACGTCGATCCGCGAAGTATCCTCGGCCACTGAACAGGTCAATGAGGTGGCACTGCGCGTGGTCAGTGCCTCCAACTCGTCGATGGTCAACTCCGACGAGCAGGCCAACCGCACCAGCAGCGTCGCCGCTGCCATCAACGAATTGGGGGCTGCGGCCCAGGAAATCGCGCGCAATGCCGCGCAAGCCTCCCATCAAGCCAGCGATGCACGGCATCTGGCTGAAGACGGCCAGCACGTGGTCGAGCGCAATATCCAGGCGATGAACCAGCTGTCAGCGATGATCAGTGCTTCCAGCAGCAACATCGAAGCACTCAATAGCAAAACCGTGAACATCGGACAGATTCTTGAGGTGATCACCAGTATTTCCCAACAAACCAACCTGCTGGCGCTGAACGCAGCCATTGAAGCGGCTCGCGCAGGCGAAGCCGGACGTGGGTTTGCGGTGGTCGCGGACGAAGTGCGCAACTTGGCGCATCGCACTCAGGAATCAGCGCAACAAGTGCAAAAGATGATCGAGGAATTGCAAGTCGGTGCCCGGGAGTCGGTCAGCACCATGAGTGAAAGCCAGCGTCACAGCCTCGACAGTGTGGACATCGCCAACCTGGCCGGTGAACGCCTGAACAGTGTGACCCAGCGCATCGGCGAGATCGATGGCATGAACCAGTCAGTCGCCACCGCCACTGAAGAGCAAACCTCGGTGGTGGAGTCGATCAACATGGACATCACCGAGATCAACACCCTTAATCAGGAAGGCGTGGAAAACCTGCAGTCCACGCTGCGCGCCTGTGCCGACCTCGAGCAACAGGCGGCGCGATTGAAGCAATTGGTCGGTAGCTTCCGAATCTGATCCTGGCGGGCAGTTACTCGCCCTCGGGCTCGGGTTTACGCTGCTCCCGCTCCCACAATTGGGCGGCACCGGGAAAATCGGTGCCGTCCTCACTGTCCAGGTCATCCGGATCAAATCGACTCAAACACCCCTCGCCCACCGTCGCCGGGGCTTTTGATGTGGCTTTGTCCAGCGGATCACTCATTGCTCACTCCTCAACGGCACGCAAAGAAAAAGGGCCTGGGACGATTTAACGCCCAGGCCCTTCATTCTTCAATCACAACAGGTCGGTCAGAACACCACCGTCTTGTTGCCGTGCACCAGCACGCGGTCTTCCAAGTGGTAACGCAGGCCACGGGCCAGCACCATCTTCTCGACGTCACGGCCGAAACGCACCATGTCTTCAATGCTGTCGCTGTGGCTGACACGCACCACGTCCTGCTCGATGATCGGGCCGGCGTCCAGCTCCTCGGTGACGTAGTGGCACGTCGCGCCGATCAGCTTCACGCCACGCAGGGAAGCCTGATGGTAAGGCTTGGCGCCCACGAACGACGGCAGGAAGCTGTGGTGAATGTTGATCACCTTGCCGGCGTATTCGCGGCACAGCTCCGGCGGCAGGATTTGCATGTAGCGCGCAAGCACCACGACATCGGCTTCGTGCTGCTTGACCAAGCGGGAGACTTCGGCGAAGGCCGGCTCCTTGTCCTGCGGGTTGACCGGCACGTGGTAATACGGGATGCCATGCCACTCAACCATGCTGCGCAGGTCGTCGTGGTTGGAAATCACGCAAGCGATCTCGCAGTCCAGTTCATCACTGTGCCAGCGGTGCAGCAAGTCAGCCAGGCAGTGGGATTCGCGACTAGCCATCAACACCACGCGTTTTTTCTGCTCGGTGTCGGTGATGTGCCAGGTCATCGAAAACTCTTCGGCGATCGGCGCAAATGCCTCGCGGAAGGCCTCAAGGCCGAAGGGCAGCGTATCGGCACGGATCTCATGACGCATGAAGAACCAACCACTGAGATTGTCCGAGTGATGACTCGCCTCGGTGATCCAACCGTTGTGGGACGCCAGAAAGTTACTGACTTTGGCAACGATGCCGACCCGGTCCGGGCAAGCAATCACCAGCCGAAAAGTGCGCATTAGGGGGAAACTCCAGAACTTCGCAAAGGCCGCCATTCTAGCGATTGCGCAGGAAAACTGCAGTATCCGTTAACGCTTATTCTGATCACCGGCCCACGCCTTGACCCTTAAGACGCTAAGGCTTTACCACCTTTATATGAATCTATTTTGCCACCCTACGGTTGTTCCGCGCATTTCAGGAGAATTGTCTTTAGGTCTACGCCCTTGTAATTAACTCGAATGCATAGCATTGCTACAAACATTTAAAGTAATTCACAGAAATGCGACCTTAAATGTTTACTTGGGCATACCGCCTGACTATTATTGAGCTACTATCCCTGTCAATCAGCGCTCTACATAAGGTAGTCCACATGTCTCTGATCAACGAATACCGTGCCACCGAAGAAGCTATCAAAGAGCTGCAAGCCCGTTTGAAGAACCTGTCCCAAGACGACAAACTGCAAACCGAGCTGGAATTCGAAGGCAAACTGCGCACCCTGATGGGTGAATACTCCAAATCCCTGCGTGACATCATCGCGCTGCTGGATCCAGAGTCGAAAGTTAAAGCACCGCGCGGCGCTGTGAAAACTACCGGCACCAAGCGTGCTCGCAAGGTCAAACAATACAAGAACCCACACAACGGCGAAGTGATTGAAACCAAAGGTGGCAACCACAAAACGCTGAAAGAGTGGAAAGCCAAGTGGGGCGGTGACGTGGTTGAGGGTTGGGCTACCCTGCTGGGCTAAGCCTCGCCAGGCTCGCGCCTGATACGCGACACATTAAAAAAACGCCAGCCTGCTGGCGTTTTTTATTGCCTGTCTATTCTGTGAGCCGCGATTACAGATTCATCCTCGCGGCTAGAGTGTCCGCATATTCCTGCCATTGCTCCAGCACCCCATGCTGAAACGACGTCGCACTAACGGCAAACTCCTGCCGAGCCTGATTAAATGCGTCAAGGGTATTCGGTGCGCCCCATTCCGGGCTGGACAAACGTTGCTGACAAAAAAGTTTCCAGCGTTGTTGCTCCTCACTGTTCAAGGTATCGGGGAAGTTACGTGCACGGTAGCGAAATAATAATTCAGGCAAACGGTGATCATCAAATGGCCACTGCTGGCGTGCTAATTGCGCAGGCTCGGCCGTGCGGACTTGCTCACATAAACGCCGATCCCGGTCCCCGATAAAACCGTCGTAAAGCTGTTGTTCCGGGTCGGCACTCGCTGCGAAATCCTCTTCGGCGTAAATGGCCGCTAACTTATCGCGCCAAACTTCCTGTGCGTCAGTTAGCCGCAGCGCTCGCTCCTGATAAATATTCATGTCCAAGTGCAGGCGTTCACGATCTTCTGCCCGTAGCACATTCAAGGGAGCAACCACCGGGCAGCGATTGATATGCACCAGTTTGAGCGGTACCGGCAGTTCGCCCTCCGCCAGCGCTTCACGGCGGGTATAAAGACGTTGGCGCAGCGTGTCGGCATCAAGGTCCAGCAACCCTTGCGGGTCGAGCCCAAGGTCGCAGACGATCAAGGCATTGCGATTGCGCGGGTGCCATGCCAGCGGCAGCACAACCCCCAGGTAATGACGCTCGGCGGAAAAACGCCCGGAGATGTGCACCATCGGTTGCAGCAAGCGCACCTGGTCCATCACCCGTTGCTTGCTGCGCAGCTGAAATAACCATTCATACAGCTTGGGTTGTTTCTCACGAATCCGTCGAGCCAGGGCAATCGTGGCGCGCACGTCGGACAACGCATCGTGCGCCTGACCATGGTCGATACCGTTGGCTTCGGTCAGGCGTTCCAACTTGAGCGTGACGCGCCCATCCTGCTGTGGCCATTCAATCCCCTCGGGGCGCAGGGCGTAGGCCGTGCGGACGACATCGATCAAATCCCAGCGACTGTTACCGCCCTGCCATTCCCGTGCGTAAGGATCAAAGAAATTGCGATACAGGCTGTAGCGCGTCATTTCATCGTCAAACCGCAAGGTGTTGTAACCCGCGCCGCAGGTCCCCGGGGCGGCCAGTTCAGCGTGCACCCGCGTCATGAAGTCGGCCTCGGCCAGGCCTTTTTCCGCGAGTATCGCGGGGGTGATACCGGTAATCGCACAGGCGACAGGATGGGGCAGGATATCGTCGCTGGGCTGGCAATAAAGATTGACCGGCGCGCCGATCTCGTTGAGTTCGAGGTCCGTACGAATGCCGGCTACCTGAAGTGGGCGGTCGCTGCGCGGGTTGATACCGGTGGTTTCATAGTCGTACCAGAAAATGGAGGTCACGGGCTTTTCCTGTACTGAAGATCGTCAAAGTCTAGGCGTTGAGCAACCCCCGCGACCAGCACCAAATGTACTGTACAAACATCCAGCAAAACCTTGAATGGTTGCTTCCATCGCCGACACTGCTAGCATCCGTGTCTTCCAGCCACTCTGCACTGCCAAGGATCGCGATGCCGTCAGCCCCATTGGACACCCGCTACCAGATCGAGACCCCGGAGGGCATCGACCTGCCACTGCGCCCGGCCGGCCTGGTGCCACGCGTGCTGGCCTTCGCCTTTGACTTGGGTTTGCGCGGAGTCATCATGGGTATTCTGTTGGTACCGCTGGCCTTGCTGGGCAACGTCGGTATCGGCCTGGGCTCGCTGCTGTTGTTCCTGATCAGTTGGTGGTACATGGTGCTGTTCGAGGTGCTTAACCAGGGATGCTCGCCCGGCAAACAGGTCATGGGGTTACGTGTCGTACAAGATGACGGCACCCCGATTAGCTGGTCCGCGTCACTGATCCGTAACCTGCTGCGATTTGTCGACATGCTGCCATTCGGCTATTTCCTCGGCGCTATCAGTTGCCTGCAGCATGTTCACTTCAAGCGACTGGGCGACCTGGCCGCCGGCACACTGGTGATTTACCGAGAGCAGCCGTTGGAGCGCCCCCAGATACCTCAAGCTGCAGCCTTGCGCCTGCCCTTTGCCCTGGACTTGAGCGAACAACGGGCCATCCTTGCCTTCGCGGAACGCCAGACTGAACTGTCCACTGAGCGCGTTCACGAGCTGGCTTCGATTCTCGCCACCCCTTTGCAGGTATCCCCGGCTCGCGCTGTAGAGCAACTCAACGGCGTGGCCCGCGGCCTGTTGGGGCCAACATGAAGCAGAGCCTTTTCGAAAGCCGCCACCAGCCCCAATGGCAAGCCTTTGCCGAACACCTGAAACAGTTGGAGCAAGGTAAGGCCAAGCCCGGCGACGTGGCTGACTTCCCCCATCAGTACCGACGCCTGTGCCAGCACCTGGCCCTGGCCCAGGAGCGTGGCTACAGCAGCTACCTGGTAGACCCACTGCAGCAACTGGCCCTGCGCGGCCATCAACAACTTTACCGCCATCGCAGCCAATTGGCGGCCAATGTACTGGGGTTCATACTCGCCGATTTTCCTCGGTTAGTGCGGGAACAGTGGCGTTTCGTGCTGATAGCAAGCCTGCTGTTCTTTGGCAGCCTGATCGGTATCGCGCTGCTGGTGTACCTGTTTCCTGACCTGATCTACAGCATCGTCAGCCCCCAGCAAGTGGCCGAGATGCAGGGCATGTATGACCCCGACGCCAGCCGCCTGGGCCGCGCCGCCGAGCGAGCATCGAGCGAAGACTGGATGATGTTCGGCTACTACGTGATGCACAACATCGGTATCGCGTTCCAGACATTTGCCGCCGGCTTATTGTTCGGCCTGGGCAGCGTGTTCTTTCTGATTTTCAACGGTCTGGTCATCGGTGCAGTCTCCGGGCACCTGACCGAAATCGGCTATGGCCAGACCTTCTGGTCATTCGTCATCGGCCATGGCGCATTCGAACTGACCGCGATCGCCCTCGCCGGTGCCGCCGGTTTGCAGTTGGGCTGGGCGCTGATCGCTCCGCGACAGTTGACCCGTGGTGAATCCTTACGGCTGGCGGCGCGCAAGAGCGTGCAAATGTTGTGCGGCGTCATGATCTTCCTACTGATCGCTGCCTTCATCGAGGCTTACTGGTCATCCACCACTGCGATAACCCCTTGGGTCAAATACCTGGTGGGCGCTGTCCTGTGGCTGCTGGTGATCGTTTACCTGAGCGTTGCCGGAAGGACCCACCATGCGCCTGAGTGATGCCAGCGTGGTAATCCGCCCCCGTACTGCCTGGGAGGCCATGGACCTTGGCGTACTAATGGCACGGGAACACCGCCTGCTATTGATGAGCAGTTGGGCGTTGGTCACTCTGCCAGTGTTTGCCTTACTCACTGCCCTGCTGTGGCAGTACCCGTCTACTGCGATATCCCTGTTCTGGTGGCTCAAGCCCGCCTTTGACCGCTTGCCGCTGTACATCCTGTCCAAGGCCTTGTTTGGCGAAACGCCCAGCGTCAAGCAGGCGGTGCGCCAGTGGCCAAGCCTGCTCAAAGGCCAGCTGCTGGCCAGCCTGACCTGGCGACGGCTCAGCCTGAGCCGCAGCTTTTTAATGCCTGTGAGCCAACTCGAAGGCCTGGATGGCCCAGCACGCCAAAAACGCCTGGGCGTACTGCAGCAACGCAATGCCGGCGCCGCACGTTGGCTGACCACCATCGGGGTGCACCTGGAAATCGGCCTGTGGTTTGGTTGCATGGCGCTGTTCTATTTCTTTATTCCCCAAAACATCGAGACGGATTGGGACTGGCAACGCATGGCACTGGCGACAAGCGCGGAAGGGCTTTGGTTGGAACATCTGGGCAACGCCTTCTATGCCTTGATCCTGGTGTTTTGGGAGCCGATCTACGTCGCCTGCGGTTTCAGCCTCTACCTTAACCGCCGTACCGCACTGGAAGCCTGGGACTTGGAGTTGGTCTTCCGACGTCTTCGTCAACGCCTGAGCAGTGTTGTGCCGTTGCTATTACTGATGATCGGGTTAACGTTGCTGCCATTCAGTCCGCCCGTCATGGCCGATCCTTCCAGTCCCCCCAAGCCGCTGAGCACCCAGAGTGCGAACCAGTCCGTAAAGGTGATACTGGACAAGCCGCCCTTCAAAAACCCGGAAACCGTCACCCGCTATCGCTTCGGCGAAGAACAACCCGCCACTAAAAACAAGGCTCACAGCGATGGCAGACTTCCGGCCTGGCTGAAGGCGCTGCTGGACAACCTCAACAGCAATACCTTCAAACACATCGCCCAAGGTTTGGAAGTCCTGTTGTGGGGGCTTCTGATCGGTAGCCTGATCATGCTCGCGTGGCGGTATCGCGAATGGTTGCGCACCTTCGTCACTCGGCGGGCGCCTCGCAAACCGAAAACCGTCGCCCCCCTACCTGCGCAACTGTTCGGCCTTGAACTGGGCGTCGAGACCTTGCCCGACGATGTCGCCAGCACTGCGGAACAGCTGTGGGCCACCCACCCCAGGGAAGCCCTCGGCCTGCTGTATCGAGGCCTTCTCAGCCGACTGCTGCATGACTTCAGCCTGCCGCTGAAAAGCGCTGACACCGAAGGTCAGGTCCTGGCACGTGTAAACCAATTGCAGCAGCCGCAATTGCTGGCTTTCAGCGATGAGCTGACTCGGCACTGGCAAAACCTCGCCTATGGCCATCGCCTTCCCCCCCTCACCGCCCAGCAAAAACTGTGCAGTGACTGGCGCACCCTGTTCAACGCAGGGAGCCAGCCATGAACCGGCCATTACTGTGGGTTGGACTATTACTGGCGTGCCTGCTTGGAGCGGGTGGTTACTACGCCTGGAGCAAGGCGATTCCCTACGATGAAGTCGTGGACCGTGGCCCTTCCCCGGAAGCCTTGGCCAACCCCTACCTGGCGGCCGAACACTTTCTGCGCCAACAAGGCCTGACAGTTGAACAGGCCAATAGCCTGGAACGGCTGACGGCCCTGCCGGCCAAGGGCAACAGCCTATTGCTGCTCGGCGAACGCAGTAACATGTCGCCACGCCAGGTGGAGCAACTGCTGAGATGGGCAAAATCCGGCGGCCACCTGCTACTGGTGGCCGAGGCACTCTGGGATGAAGAGACCGGCAAAAGCGGCGACCTGCTGCTCGATCGTCTGCCTATCCACCAGACCTTGAGTGACGAGCCTGACGAGCTCGCCCCCACCCGTGAAAAGCCGCCTAAAAAGAAAGCCCCGGACCTGACCAAGCTCTATGTCGACAATGAAACCGCACCGGCGTATTTCAGTTTCGACACGGACTTCAACCTCACCGACCCCAAGCATCTGGCGCAATTTTCCGCCAATAGCGCAAAGTCGACTCACCTGATGCAACTCCACCTCGGGGAAGGCAGCGTCACGGTCATCACCGACAGCGACCTGTGGAAAACCCCGGACATAGGCAAGCACGATAATGCCTGGCTGCTGTGGTACCTGAACCAGGGCACCGCCGTGACCTTGCTGTTCAACAGTGACTTCGACGACCTGTTCACCCTATTGCTACGGTATTTCCCCCAAGCCCTGGTGGCACTCATTGCCCTGGTCGCCCTGGCACTTTGGCGGGCCGGTATGCGTCATGGCCCGATCCGGCCACCCGCCTCCAACGCCCGTCGCCAATTGCAGGAACACCTGAAAGCCAGCGCCGACTTCCTGTTGCGCCGTAGCGGCCATGGCACGCTGCTGCATGCCCTACAGCGCGATATCTTGCGCACCGCACGGCGCCGTCACCCAGGTTTTGAACACCTCGACAACGCAGAACAGTGGCGGGTGCTTGAACACCTGACGCGTCAACCTTCTCACGTGATCAGCCAGGCCCTTGGCCCACTCCCGGCGAAACGGCTCTCCAGCGCCGATTTCAGCCGGCAGGTGGCATGCCTGCAAACCCTCAGGAATGCCCTATGAGCGAATTTCCAAGCGCCACCGCCTTGACCCGCGAAACTTTGCAACGCGCCAGCGGACAAGCCCAGGCCCTGCGCACTGAGCTACGCAAGGCGGTGATTGGCCAGGACGCGGTGATCGACGATGTCTTGACCGCACTGATCGCCGGCGGCCATGTGCTGCTGGAAGGTGTGCCAGGGCTGGGCAAAACCTTGCTGGTACGAGCCCTGGCGCGTTGCTTTGATGGCGATTTCGCGCGTATCCAGTTCACCCCGGACCTGATGCCCAGCGATGTCACCGGCCACGCCGTGTACGACCTTCACACCGAACAGTTCAAGCTACGCAAGGGACCGGTGTTCACCCACTTGTTGCTGGCCGACGAAATCAACCGCGCGCCGGCGAAGACCCAGGCAGCCTTGCTCGAGGCCATGCAGGAGCGGCAGGTCACCCTCGAAGGCGAGCCGCTGCCCATCGGCCAACCGTTCATGGTGCTGGCGACCCAGAACCCCATCGAACAGGAAGGCACCTACCCCCTGCCGGAAGCGGAACTGGATCGTTTCATGCTCAAGGTGCGCATGGATTACCCCGACGCACAGCAGGAATTGGACATGGTGCGCGAAGTCACGCGCTCGTCGCGGGCCGACATGCTGGATGTACACCCATTGCGCACGGTGTTGCAGGCCGGGGACGTGCTGCAGTTGCAGCAGATTGCCAGTGACCTGGCCCTGGACGAACACGTGCTCGATTATGCGGTACGCCTGGCACGCGCCACCCGTAGCTGGCCAGGGCTGGCGATCGGCGCCGGGCCTCGTGCCTCGATCGACCTGGTACGCGGCGCCCGCGCCCGCGCGTTGTTGCGCGGTGGTGAATTCGTCACCCCGGACGATATCAAGGGATGTGCCCTGGCAGTACTGCGCCATCGGGTGCGTATCGCGCCCGAGCTGGATATAGAGGGGCTGGAGGTCGACCAGGTGCTCAAGCAACTGCTCGATCAGATCCCGGCTCCCCGGCAATGACTCGCCCATGAAACCGACCCGTCTGCTGTTGAACTGGCTCGGCGTATTGCTGGGCCTGGGCATCCTGCTGGGCACTGCAGCAGCATTGCAGTTCAAAGTGCCCGACACCTTGCACTCCGTGACGTGGGGGTTGCTCCTGGCGCTGTTGCTGCTGGCCATGCTGGATGCGATGCGCCTGCGTCGCCGCCCGTCTCCCCGCGTACACCGACAGATGCCCGCAAGCCTGGCACTTGGACGGTGGGGCGAGGTACGCCTGGCCTTGGACCATGACTTCCCACAGCCGCTGACAGTGCAGGTATTCGATCATGTCCCCGACGGGTTGACCGTGGAAAACATGCCCCAGTCCATAAACCTGCGCCCCGGTGAACGCAGTGAGCTGGGTTATCGTCTGCGCCCACTGCGGCGGGGACACTTCAGTTTCAGCCGCTGTGAAATTCTGCTGCCCAGCCCAATGGGGCTGTGGTCAGCGCGGCGCTTTATCGAGGTGAGCGATGCCACCCGCGTCTACCCGGATTTCGCCCGACTCTACGGCGCACAGCTGCTGGGCGTGGACAACTGGCTGAGCCAACTGGGTGTGCGTCAACGTCAACGCCGAGGGTTGGGGCTGGAGTTTCATCAGTTGCGCGAGTTTCGCGACGGCGACAGCCTGCGGCAAATCGACTGGAAGGCCACCGCGCGGCAGCGCACCCCCATCGCCCGTGAATACCAGGATGAACGCGACCAACAGATCGTGTTCATGCTTGATTGCGGCCGACGCATGCGCAGCCAGGATGACGAGCTGTCGCATTTTGACCATGCCCTCAACGCCTGCCTGTTGCTCAGCTACGTCGCCTTGCGTGAAGGTGATGCGGTGGGACTGTGCACCTTTGCCAGTGACCAGCCGCGCTACCTCGCGCCAGTGAAGGGCAGTAGCCAGTTGAACCTGTTGCTCAACGCGGTATACGACCTGGACACCACTCGACGGACTGCCGATTATCAGGCTGCGGCCAGCCAACTGCTGGCTCGGCAAAAGCGCCGTGCATTGGTGGTCGTGGTGACTAACCTGCGGGATGAGGACGATGAGGCGCTGCTGACGGCCGTCAAGCGCATCAGCCGACAGCATAGGGTGATGGTGGCCAGTTTACGCGAGGAAGTGCTCGATCAATTGCGCCAGGCTCCCGTGCAAACCTTGTCCGAAGCCTTGGCCTACAGCGGCACCATCGACTACCTCAATACCCGCGATGAGCTGCACGACCGCCTCGGCGCCCAAGGGTTATCCGTATTGGACACCTTGCCGTCTGAACTGGGACCGGCCCTGGTGACACGTTACCTGGGCTGGAAGAAAGCCGGGGCTTTCTGACAAAAGCCCCCTTGAAACAGCGCACGGCCACAACAGGGGCTGCACTACCCCGGAACGGGTCGACCAGGCGCTGTGATTCAGGCCGACGCCTGTAAGGGATCAAAACTGAAGTAGTGCAATAAGACGCTGATCAACTGCCCATATTCCTCGGATGCCTTGAGCACGCTGAACCCGGAATCATAATGCTGCGGGTTGATATCTTCGTGGCTCCACAAACAGGTTGCCGTGAGATCAATCGGATGGAAGGTGCCGTCAGCACCGGGAATTTTCAAGCGCAGCTCGAAATCCACGTCGACCATCATGGGCAATTGGCTGATTAACATCAGTCCGTCTTCCGAGACATTGCCCAGAAAACCGATGGGCTTATCGGTGAGGCGGTTAAATACTTGCAGAAAATAAGGTAGCTGATGCCGCTCGATCCGTCGGTCGGTAAACATGGTGAGATCGCCATCCAATGGCCATTACTGCGGCCGTGCCAGTGATTCGGAACAGGCCAAAACGCCCGCTCTCCCTGGATCTCGGTGTGATAACAGGCAATATTTTGCCGCCAAACAGCCGCCGAGTCCGGGCCCCACATCCGTTTGCGTTTGAAACTTGTACAAACGAACATCTAAAGGATAGCCCAAGACTGGCAACGGGCCAGTTATGAAATGACGAATATCATCATAGCGAGGCTGGACGCGGCCGAGCGACGCTTGCGCCAGGGTAATGCCCCAGTTGTTGCAGGGTGTCGAGCCGCGCACGCGCACGATAGGCGTACTCACTCGAGGGGTACTGATTAATGATGAATTGGTAGGTCTGCACCGCATCGACGAACAGCTTTTGCCGCTCCAGGCATTGCCCGCGCAACATCGAAACCTCTGGCTGCACATAACGTCGGGTGCGACTTTCGCGGTCGACCTGGGACAATTCCAGGGTGACACGCTCACAATCACCGACCTTGTAGGCGCGGTAGGCGTTGTTCAAATGGTGGTCCATCGACCAACGGGTGCAGCCGACAACACTGACGGCCAGGGCAGCAATGAGCAAAATTCGCATGAGGGTTCTCCTGTCTTGTGCAGTGTATCGACCCCTCGTCGAAAATCTTCAAGGATGTTCGTATTCCACCGCAGCGAAAACAAGTCAATCATCGATAAGTAGTGCAAACGAACAATGACTACAACGAAAGAGCATAGTAGCCTTCCTCAGCGCTTGAACTCAGGAGTCTGTGCATGTCCGTCCGTCGTACCAAAATCGTCGCCACCCTTGGCCCGGCCAGCAACTCGCCGGAAGTCCTCGAACAGCTGATTCTGGCTGGTTTGGACGTTGCCCGTCTGAACTTCTCCCACGGCACCCCGGACGAGCACAAGGCTCGCGCCAAGCTGGTGCGTGAACTGGCTGCCAAGCACGGCCGCTTCGTGGCCCTGCTGGGTGACCTGCAAGGCCCGAAGATCCGTATCGCCAAATTCGCCAACAAGCGGATCGAGCTGAAAATCGGTGACACCTTCACCTTTTCCACCAGCCACCCGCTGACCGAGGGCAACCAGCACGTCGTGGGTATCGACTACCCGGACCTGGTCAAGGACTGCGGCGTCGGTGACGAGTTGCTGCTGGACGATGGCCGCGTGGTCATGCGCGTCGACACCGCCACCGGCACCGAGCTGATCTGCACCGTGACCATCGGCGGCCCACTGTCCGACCACAAAGGCATCAACCGCCGTGGCGGCGGCCTGACGGCCCCGGCATTGACGGAAAAAGACAAGGCTGACATCAAGCTCGCCGCCGAGATGGAAGTGGACTACCTCGCCGTGTCCTTCCCGCGCGACGCCGCCGACATGGAATACGCCCGTAAACTGCGCGACGAAGCCGGCGGCACCGCCTGGCTGGTCGCGAAGATCGAACGCGCCGAAGCCGTGGCCGACGACGAAACCCTCGACGGCCTGATCAAGGCTTCCGACGCGGTGATGGTTGCCCGTGGCGACCTCGGCGTGGAAATCGGTGATGCCGAGCTGATCGGTATCCAGAAGAAGATCATCCTGCACGCACGCCGCCACAACAAAGCGGTGATCGTGGCGACCCAGATGATGGAGTCGATGATCCAGAACCCGATGCCGACCCGTGCCGAAGTGTCCGACGTGGCCAACGCCGTGCTCGACTACACCGACGCCGTGATGCTCTCGGCTGAAAGTGCCGCCGGCCCGTATCCGCTGGAAGCCGTGCAAGCCATGGCGCGTATCTGCATCGGCGCTGAAAAGCACCCGACCAGCAAGACCTCCAGCCACCGTATCGGCAAAGAGTTCGAAAGCTGCGACCAGAGTATCGCCCTGGCGGCCATGTACACCGCCAACCACTTCCCAGGTGTGAAGGCGATCATTGCGCTGACCGAAAGTGGCTACACGCCATTGATCATGTCGCGCATCCGTTCGTCGGTGCCGATCTACGCGTTCTCCCCGCACCGCGAAACCCAGGCCCGCGCGGCCATGTTCCGTGGCGTGTACACCGTCCCGTTCGACCCGGCCTCGTTGCCGCCGCACGAAGTCAGCCAGGCTGCCATTGATGAGCTGATCAAGCGTGGTGTTGTAGAGAAAGGCGACTGGGTCATCCTGACCAAGGGCGACAGCTACCACACCATCGGCGGTACCAACGGCATGAAGATTCTGCACGTTGGCGACCCAATGGTCTGAGTGACACGCTGAAAAAATAAAAGCCCCGCCCTGTGAATGGCGGGGCTTTTTGCATTTCAGACCAGAGTGACCTGCTGGCTGTCAGGGCCTCACCGACGTACCTTCAGCGACTGCTGATAAACCCCGACAACGCCGCAATCGCCTCAGGCGACCTCAACCGCTGGGTAAACAACGCCCCCTCCTCCTCGATCACCTGCCGCAACTGTTCGCGGTCCACGCTCTTCATCAACTGCTTGGTCACCTGCACCGCCCCCGGCGCCAGGGTTTCAAAACGCTCGGCCACTTCCCGTGCCTTGGCCAACGCCGCCTCACCACTGCCCAACGCCTCGGTGGCAATGCCCCAGGCAGCCGCCTGTTCACCGGTGAACCCCTCACCCAGCAATAGCAACTCAGCCGCCTTGGCATGCCCCAACAAGCGCGGCAGGATCAAACTCGAGCCAAATTCGGGACACAGTCCCAAATTGACGAACGGCATGCGCAACCGCGCATCGCGGCTGACATACACCAGGTCGCAATGCAGCAACAGGGTCGTGCCGATACCCACCGCCGCCCCCGCCACCGCAGCAATCACTGGTTTTCGACAGTTGAGCAGGCTCTTCATGAAGTGGAACGGCGGGGTATCAAGATCGCTGGGCGGATGGTCGAGAAAATCGCCAATGTCGTTGCCGGCAGTGAAGCACTCACTGCTGCCCTGGATCAGTACGCAGCGAATCTCCCCGTCCGCATCGGCCTGCTCCAACGCCTCGGCCAGTTGTGTGTACATGGCGCGGGTCAGGGCGTTCTTTTTGTCGGGGCGATTGAGCTGCAGGGTCAGCAGCCCACGTTCGCGCCGCTGTTGGATGGCGTCAGTCATGGTCAATCTCGCGACTGTAGAGTTCAGCGCTCAACCACGGGGCAGGAACACATCGGCCAGCAGTTGATTGCGCGGCAGTCCCGCCAGGAACAAGCGCTTGGAAAACGCTTCCACGCTGACAGGGTGCCCGCAGAGTAAGGCCAGAGTTTGCCGCGAAACAAGCCGCAGTTGCGCCAATGCCTGGGCCGACTCGGCCGCCGTCCATAGCTCCACCGACAGGTTGGGGTACTGCGCGGCCAGCGCCGCCAAGGGTTCGGCCAGATAATGGCCATCGGCATCATGGGCCAGGTGAATCACACGGATGGCCCCCTGATGATCCTGGCGCAGCGCTTCACGCAACACGCCCCACAACGGCCCCAACCCGGTACCGGATGCCAGCAGCCACAACGGCCGGGATTGCCAGTCAGGATCATATTGCAGTGCGCCCCCGCGTAATTCGCCCAAACGCAATCGGTCACCCACCGACAGCGCCCGCGCCGCATCGCTGAATTCGCCCGGATGACGGCAATCGATATGAAACTCCAGAAAGGCATCCTCCTGGGGCAAGCTCGCCAGGGAATACGGGCGCGCCACCGACCCCGCCCACAGCACCAGGTGCTGCCCGGCCCGGTAGCGCAGACTGCGCTCCGGTTGCAGGCGCAGGCGCAATACCGTCGAGTTCAACCACTCGATGCCCACCACCTCGGCCGGCAAACCGTCACGCAGCGGGTCAAACGTTTCGACGCGCAGATCCCCACGGACCTGGCACTGGCACGCCAAGCGCCAACCCTCCTGGCGTTGCGCCGCGCTCAAGGCCTCGGGCTGCTTGTCTTCGACCCCGCCCTGGCACCGCACCAGGCACGCATGGCAACTGCCGGCGCGGCAACTGTAAGGCACGGCCACACCCGCCTGGTTCAAGGCATCCAGCAGATTACTGCCGGCCGTTACCGACCAATGGCGTTCGCCGACGTACAGTTCAGGCATATAAGGACTCAATCAGAAAGGGCGCGCACAGGGAATCATGCCTGCGACAGTTTGACCATAGTCGGGTGTATCGGCCACCGCGCCGGGTTATACTGCCGCGCCTTTTTAGCGTCGCGCCTGCACCACTTTGGCGTGCCTTGGAAAGGTGAGCTCAGCCGACCGATGCAACACTGGGCTCACCTTTATTGAATGTTCCCTTATAGAGGAGCGCGACTCATGACCGTGATCAAGCAAGACGACCTGATTCAGAGCGTTGCCGACGCCCTGCAATTCATTT
>NZ_JBYVMD010000072.1:0-20560 GCF_058145955.1 Pseudomonas sp. A39 | reverse complement strand
GGGGCGCCGAAGGTCAAAAGCCAAGGCAGGGCGCGGCGGCCTTAAAGCCGACCGGTATTGCGATTGTCGATCGCGGTCCAAATGTGGGAGGGGGCTTGCCCCCGATGGCGGTGTGTCAGTTGATGCATCTGTGGCTGTCCCACTGCTATCGGGAGCAAGCCCCCTCCCACAGTTTGATCTCCAAACATCAGGTAGATATCAGCCTGCTTTTGATCTGCTTTTGATTTTGATCTCAGGCGCCCCGTCAAACACGCTGGCCGGAGTGAGGGCACACCGAGCCTAGGCGAGGTGCCGAGTGTTGGGGCAAGAGCGTTTTGCTTACTTTTGCGCTCTTCAAAAGTGAGCCGCCGTAAGGGCGGAACCATAAGCGGCCGTTACCCTGATAACGGATATGTACACGACCAAAGGCCACCCATGGAAAAGTCAACGTTACGCAAACTAGGAATGCTCGCGGTATTAACCGTCGCCATAGGCCTGATCATCTACACGGTCCAAGCCCCCGCTGACACCCCGAAATACCTGACCGCCACCGCCGAACGCGGCGATATCGAAAACGCCGTCCTCGCCACCGGCCTGCTCGAAGGCATCAAGCAAGTCGACGTCGGCGCCCAAGTCTCCGGCCAATTGAAGTCCCTCAAGGTCAAGGTCGGCGACAAGGTCAAGAAGGGCCAATGGCTCGCCGAAATCGACCCACTGATCCTGCAAAACACCCTGCGCAAAGCCCAGGTCGACGAAGAAAACCTCCAGGCCCAACGCCGTGCGACGGCGGCCCAGCTCAAGCAAGCCAAGTCCGTGTACGAACGCTACAAGGGCCTGCAGGACGACGAGTCGGTATCGCGCCAGGACTTCGAAGACGCCGAGTCCACCTTCCAGGTCCAACAGGCCAACCTGTTGTCCCTGGATGCCCAGATCAAGAGCGCCCATATCCAGATCGACACGGCCAAGGTCAACCTGGCCTACACCCGTATCGTCGCGCCCATCGACGGCGATGTGGTCGGCATCGTCACCCAGGAAGGCCAGACCGTGATCGCCAGCCAACTGGCGCCGGTGCTGCTCAAGTTGGCCGACCTGGACACCATGACCGTCAAGGCGCAGGTCTCCGAAGCGGATGTGATTCATATCAGCCCCGGCCAGCAGGTGTATTTCACCATCCTCGGCGAGGCCGACAAACGCTATTACGCCAAGCTGCGCGGCACCGAGCCGGCGCCGCAGAATTTCCTCGAAACCCAGGCCGCCGGCACGCCGAAGCAGAACACCGCGGTGTTCTATAACGCGCTGTTCGATGTGCCCAACCCCGACCACCGCCTGCGCATCGCCATGACCGCCCAGGTGCGTATCGTGCTCGACACTGCCCAGGCCGCGTTGATGGTGCCGGTGGCGGCGCTTGGCGCACGCAACAACGATGGCAGCTACCCGCTGCGGGTGCTGGACGCCAAGGGCAAGGCGGTTTCGCGGGATGTGAAGACCGGGATCAACAACAACGTCAAGGTGCAGATCCTCGACGGCCTGGCCGAAGGCGACAAAGTGGTGATCGGCGACGCCACGCCGGCCGTGGCGGGGAACTGACGCATGACCCAGCCACTGTTGGAACTCAAGGGCATCACCCGTAGTTTCATGGCCGGCGAGCGTGAATTCATCGCGCTCAAGGGCATCGACCTGACGATACATGCCGGGGAAATGGTCGCGATCATCGGTGCCTCAGGCTCCGGGAAGTCCACCCTGATGAACATCCTCGGCGGCCTGGATTACGCCACGGCGGGCAGCTACAAGATCAATGGCATCGAGACCCGCTCGCTGGGGGACGAGCAGTTGGCCGAACTGCGCCGCGACTACTTTGGTTTTATCTTCCAGCGCTATCACTTGCTGGCGCACCTGAGTGCCTTGCACAACGTGGAAATGCCGGCGATTTACGCAGGCACACCGGAAACCGCGCGGCACAGTCGCGCGCGGGAATTGCTCACGCGCTTGGGCCTTGCGGGCCATACCACCCATCGCCCCAGCCAGCTCTCGGGCGGGCAGCAGCAACGGGTGAGTATCGCCCGAGCGTTGATGAACGGCGGCGAAGTGATCCTCGCCGATGAACCCACCGGTGCCCTCGACACCCACAGCGGCAAGGAGGTGATGCGCATCCTCGCCGAGCTGCACGCGGCCGGGCACACGGTGATCATCGTCACCCACGACCCCAAGGTCGCGGCGAATGCCCAGCGTATCGTCGAGGTGAGTGACGGCGAGATTGTCAGCGACAAGGCCAACGACGGTGTCGGCCTGGAACTGCCCAGCGACACCCCGATTGAGCCCAGGCGCAGCGGCGCCCGGCGCTTGGTGGCGAGCCTGGGGTTGTTCAAGGAGGCGTTCAACATGGCCTGGGTCGCGCTGGTGTCCCATCGCATGCGCACCTTGCTGACCATGCTCGGCATTGTCATCGGCATTACCTCGGTGGTGTCGATCTCGGCCATCGGTGAAGGCGCCAAGCGCTATGTGCTCAAGGACATCCAGGCGATCGGCAGCAACACCATTGATATCTTTTCCGGCACCAGTTTCGGCGACAGTCGCGCCTCGGCCATCGAGACCTTGATGCCCTCGGATGTGGACGCGTTGAACCAACTGTATTACGTCGACAGCGCCACGCCGGTGGTGGGCCGCAACCTGTTGCTGCGTTTTGGCAATATCGACCTGGATGCGCAGGTCAATGGCGTCAGCGACCGCTATTTCAAAGTGAAGGGCCTGAAGCTCGAGGCCGGTATCGCCTTCAGTGAAAGCGACGCACGGCGTCAGGCCCAGGTGGTGGTGATCGACCACAACACCCGGCACCGTCTGTTCGGACCAAATGTCGACCCGCTGGGCCAGGTGATCCTGGTGGGGAACCTGCCGTGCACGGTGATTGGGGTGACTGCCGACAATAAAAACATGTTCGCCGCCAGCAAGGCGCTGAACGTGTGGGTGCCCTATGAAACGGCGGCGGGGCGCTTGCTCGGGCAGCGCCATCTGGACAGCATCACCGTGCGTATCAAGGACGGCCAGCCGAGCAAAGTGGTGGAAGACAACGTCAATAAACTCATGCTGCAACGCCATGGCACCAAGGACTTTTTCACCAACAACCTCGACAGCATCATGCAGACGGTGCAGAAGACCAGTCGCTCCCTGGCGCTGTTGTTGTCGTTGATCGCGGTGATTTCGCTGCTGGTGGGCGGTATCGGCGTGATGAATATCATGTTGGTGTCCGTCACCGAGCGTACCCGTGAGATCGGCATTCGCATGGCGGTCGGCGCGCGCCAGTCGGATATTCGCCAACAGTTCCTGGTGGAAGCGGTGATGGTGTGCCTGATTGGCGGGCTGATCGGGATCTCGCTGTCGTATGCCCTGGGGTTTCTGTTTTCGTTGTTTGTGAAGGAATGGGAGATGGTGTTTTCACTGGGCTCGATCATCACCGCGTTTGCCTGCTCGACGCTGATCGGCATTGTGTTTGGCTTTGTGCCGGCGCGGAACGCGGCACGGCTGGACCCGATTGAAGCACTGGCAAGGGATTGAGACCGGTCTGCCAATGAGGAGCAAATGTGGGAGGGGGCAAGCTCCCTCCCACATTGTGATCGGTGTTGTCTTAAAAACTAGCGGTGTCCTCAGTGGCATACATCCACCGCAACAGCGAATGCCGCCCACTGATCCCCAGCTTGATCGCCGCGCGTTTCAGGTAACTCTCGATGGTGTTGACCTTCAACGCCAACTGCTCCGCCAACTCCGGCGCGGTACGCCCGGCCAGCAGGCCCACGCACACCTCAAGCTCCCGCTTGGACAGGCTCAACCCCGATTGCACCAGGCGCTCTTCAATGCGTCGGCGCAGGGTTTCGATGCCTTGGTTTTCCGCCACCACAGGCTCGCTGCCCGTGCGGCATGGCTGGATCGCGCTGATGTGCTTTTCCACCATCGGCAATAGCAACGTGGAGAAGTCCTGCAGCATGCTGCGCTCCTGCGGCGAAAAGCTGTCGGACTGGTGTGAGCGATACACCGACAGCACGTAGCGCACGTTGTCCCTGCGGCGGGTGAGGTGCAGTTGGGCGGCGGGTTGTTCTTCGCCCAGTGGCGCGACCGAATCGGTGTAGATCGGGCTGATCTTGCGCTGGGTGTGGCCGTCGGCGCTGACCTGCAATTGCGTGATATGGGTGGCGTCCACTGCCAGTTGAGTGAGGATCAGGTCATGCAGCATGCGTGGGAAATGGCGACTGCCGGTGCTGGCGATGACCTTGCCAATATGGGGGAACAACTGTGAGTTCATCATTTCGTCCATGAGGCGTGCAGGCATTCGGCTTTATAGCGGCGGGGATTAAGATGCTAGCCAATGCGAATAACCTACCGTGATAGTCCTTCCCGCCGGAACCTATGCTAGTACAGCCTGGCGACGGGAAGGGGATCCAATCTGAAAAAATCGGATTAAATATTCACAAGCTTAGAAGGACGCGTAACAGTACGGGCGCACTTGGCCAGCGCCTGTTGCACATCCGCCAGCAGGTCGGCGATATCTTCCAGCCCCACCGACAAACGCACCAACCCTTCGCTGATGCCGTGCGCCGCACGCTCCTCCGGTGTGTAGGTGGAATGGGTCATGCTCGCCGGGTGCTGGGCCAGTGACTCTGCATCCCCTAGGCTGACCGCTCGCGTGAACACTGTGAGCGCATTCATGAAGCGCCGGCCGGTGTCGATCCCGCCCTTGAGTTCGAAGGCAATCATGCCGCCAGGCAGTTTCATCTGCCGTGTCGCCAGTTCGTATTGGGCGAAAGAGCGCAGACCGGGGTAAGTCACCCACTGCACGGCCGGGTGCGCCTGCAAGGCTTCGGCCACCGCCTGGGCATTGCTGCAATGGCGGTCCATGCGCAGGGCCAGGGTCTTGAGGCCGCGCATCAATAGCGAGGCGTCCTGGGGCGACATCACCGCGCCGGTCAGGTCCTTGAGGCCTTGCAGGCGAATACGCTGGGCCAGGGCCTGGCTGCTCACGGCGATGCCCGCGGTGATATCGCCGTGGCCGCTGAGGTACTTGGTGGCCGAATGCACCACCACGTCGGCGCCCAGGTCGAGGGGGCGTTGCAGATAGGGGGTGCAGTAGGTGTTGTCGATCACCACGGTGACGTTGGGCTGCTGATGGGCGAGGGCGGCCACGGCGGCGATATCCACCAGTTGCAAGGTGGGGTTGGCCGGGGTTTCGCAGTAGATCATACGGGTGGCGGGGCAGAGTGCCGCTTGCAGGGCGGCCAGGTCGGTGAGGTCGACATGCCGCACCTTGATACCGAATTCGCCGATGCCATGGTGCAGTAGCGCGAAGGTGCAGCCGTACAGCGTCTGACTGACGATCACTTCATCACCGGGACGCAGCAGGGTCCAGAACGTGGCGGCGATCGCTCCCATGCCGGAACTGAAAGCCACTGCCGCCTCGCCGTTTTCCAACGTCGCCATGCGTGACTCCAGCAGTGCCAGGGTCGGGTTGGAAATGCGCGTATAAAAGTGGCCGGCGGCTTCGCCGGCAAAACACGCGGCGCCGTATTCGGCGGTGGGGAATGCGAAGGTGGCAGACAGGTAAATCGGCGGTACGAGCGCGCCGTGATGGTCCTTGGGGTCGTAGCCGTGGTGGATGGCGCGGGTGGAAAAGCCGAATGTGTTGTGTTTATTGTTCATGTCGGGCGCTCCTTATTTCCTACAATGCTATGCTCATAATCAGAGATGAACTTTGCAATGTTTGCTGCCAATTCCCGCATCCTGGGATGAAAATCGTCTAAAAATAACAATCAGAGGCACGTTATGCCCGTCAGTCTCGACCGCACCGATAAGGCCCTTTTAAACGCGTTGCAAGGCAATGCCCGACTCACGGTGGCTGAGTTGGCCGACCGCGTCTCTCTGACGACCTCACCGTGTTGGCGCCGGGTGCGCAACCTGGAGGAGAGTGGCGTTATCAGTGGGTATCAGGCGATCCTCTCGCCCAAGGCGCTGGGGTATGGGGTGACGGCGTTTGTCAGCATTATGATGGAGAGTCATACCCAGGAGATTGCCAGGGCGTTTGAGCAACGGTTGTTGGAGATTCCCGAGGTGGTGGCGTGTCATAACGTGTCGGGGCGGTATGATTTTTTGTTGGAAGTGGTGGCTAGGGACCTGGAGTCGTTTGGTGAGTTTGCGCGGGAGGTGTTGCAGACGCTGCCTTGCGTTAAGGAAATTTATTCGAGTTTTTCTTATAAGTCGGTGCGGGCTTTGCGGGTTATTCCGTTGCCGGGGTGATGGGGCGCCTAATATCAAGATCAAAAGCAAGAGCACGGCGGCCTGGAGCCGGCCGGTTTCTTACTGTCGATCTCGGTCAAATGTGGGAGGGGGCTTGCCCCCGATTGCGGTGTGTCAGCTAATACATCTGCAAATGCCCCACCGCCATCGGGGGCAAGCCCCCTCCCACAGTTTGATCTTCATACATCAGGTAGATATCAGCCTGTTTTTGATCTGCTTTTGAGCTTGGGCGGCCCCCAAATCCCTGTCGCATGACGGGCACACCGGGCGGCCCGCTGTAAGCGCGGAACCAATAGCAGCCGTTACCCCAATAACGAATATGTACCCAACACACACACAAACAATTGGTCACCCCGTCTTACCCAAAATTGGATATTCCTCCCCAAAGCCCCGATGACTAACCTAGCCATCAATCCCCACTGCCCCGGAATATCACCATGCAAACCCGTACCGATTTCTACACCGCCTCCCCAGACGCCATGAAAGCCATGCGCGCCCTGGAAGCCGCCGTCGGCAAACTGTCCATCGAGCTGCCACTGCTGGAACTGGTGCGCTTGCGCGTATCGCAGATCAACGGCTGCGCCTTCTGCCTCGACATGCACACCGCCGATGCACGCAAGGGCGGCGAGACCGAGCGCCGCTTGTACACCCTGTCGGCCTGGCGCGAAACGCCGTTCTTCACCCCACGTGAGCGTGCTGCCCTGGCCTGGGCCGAAAGCCTGACCCTGCTCAGCCAGACCCATGCCCCGGATGAAGATTTCAACACGTTGGCCGCCGAGTTCAGCGCTCAGGAGCAGGTCGACCTGAGCGTGGCGATCGCCACCATCAACAGCTGGAACCGCCTGGCCGTGGGTTTTCGCAAGATGCCCAAGTAATCCTTAGAAGTTGACCGATGCACTCAGGCGCGCCGTCAGTGGCGCGCCCTGGAACAGGTAGTCATCGCCCATGTACTCGCCCGCGTCGCGCCAGTAGCGCTTGTCGAACAGGTTGTCGACGCTCAGGCGAAACACCGTCTCATAGCCGTCCACTTGGGTGGTGTAGCGGCTGCCCACATTCACCACCGCGTAATCTCCCACCTCGACAGTGCCGGTGCGGTTGGCGGACTTCTTGGCGCTGTACTGCACGCCACCGAGCACCGCCAGGCCGTTCACCCATGGCAACGCATAGTCCGCATACACGCTTGCGCGCAGCTTGGGCACGTTGATCGCCTGGTGGCCTTCATAGTCCGGCGTACCGCTGCCGGTGACCCGCGCACGAATCGCGGCCACGCTGGTTGCGATTTGCAGGCGCTCGGTGGCCCAACCGTTGGCCGACAGTTCCAGCCCGGTGTTCTTCTGCTCGCCCTGTTGCACGTAGGTGAAGTTGCCGGCGCCATCAGGCTTGGCGTACTGGTAGGCCTGGCGGGTCTGGAACACGGCGGCGGCAAAGCTGATGCGGCGCCAGTCGTATTTGACCCCGGCCTCGAGTTGCCGCGAGGTGGTGGGTGCCAGGGTTTCATCGGCGTTGCTGGCGAACCATGGCGCGGTACCGCCCAGGGACAGGCCTTTGCTGTAGCTCGTGTAGAGCGAAATGCTCTCGACCGGTTTGTAGATCAACGATGCCTGCGGCAGGAACACGTATTGCTGGGTGTGGCGCGCCTGGCTGCCAGTGGCACCGTCGAAGGACTTTTCGTCCAGCCGCACTTCGCGGCCGCCGAGGATCGTCTGCCATTGCTCGTTGACGCGGATGCGGTCGGTGACGAACAGGCCGTACTGGCGGCTGTCGAGGGTGCGATGGCTGGCGTTGAGGGGTTTGTCGGTCGGCGTGAACGAGGGCGCGTCCACGTCGATGTTGGCGGTGCCGATCAGTTCGTTAACCGATTTTCGCTTGTCGATCACCCGGCGGAACGCACTGGTGCCGAACGTCAGCTCATGGCCGAGGCCGGCGGTGTCGAACAGCCCGGTCAGCGCGGCCTGCACCTCATCGTCGCGGCGGGTGTCGTCCGGGCTGCGATAGTCATAGACGTCGTAATTGCCTTCGGGGCTGAAGTAGTTCGGTACGCTTGACGTGCAACGGGTCGACCCATAGCAACCCCAGGCAAACGAACTGTAATCGTCGATCACCACCTTGCTGCGGGCCGCGCTGAGGCGGCCTTTCCACTGATCGCTGAAGCGGTATTCGAACGTGCCATTGAGGTTCAGCGAGTCGATGCCCACCTGTTTGGAGCCGGTCTGATGCCCCAGCAGTTTCTTCGGCGAGGCGCCGTGTGGCACCTCCGTGCCGCCCAGCAATTGGTAACCCGGCACCGAGCGCTGTTGCTTGTCCTGGTACTCCGCGTCCAGTTGCAGCAGGGCGTCCGGGCTGATGTTCCAGTCGAACGCCAGGGCCACAAAATCGCGCTGGCCGTTGGCGTGTTCCACATAGGAATTGAGGTCTTCATGGGCGACGTTGGCGCGCAGGCCGAACTGCTGCTCGCTGCCGAACCAGCCGCCGACGTCGGTGGCGACATAGCCGCTGCCGCGATCGTCGGTGGACACGGTCACCGAGCGCACATCTTCCGGGCGCTTGGTCACGTAGTTGATCACGCCGCTGGGTTCGGAGATGCCGCTTTGCAGGCCCGCCAGGCCCTTGAGCACTTCCACCTGCTGCTTGTTTTCCAGGGCAACGTTCTGCTCGCCGGTGATGGTGCGCCCATTGATCTTGTAGCTGCTGGCCGCGTTCAGCGAGAAGCCGCGCACCACAAAGTTTTCGTAATAGCCGATGGGCGCATAGCTGTCGCCCACCGAGGCATCGTTACGCAGCACTTCACTGAGCAGGCGCGCTTGCTGGTCCTTGATCAGCGCGGCGTTGATCACGGTGATCGAGGCCGGGGTGTCCAGCAGCGGCGCGTCATCGAAGCTGCCGACCGAGGCGGTTTCACTGCGGTAGCCTGACGTGTCCTGGCCTTGGACCTTCACCGCCGGCAGCTCAATTTCAGCCGCCAGGCTGTTACCGATGCCGCCACTGAGCAGCAGGCCGAGGGCGAAACGTGAGGTGACGACGGGACGAAAACGCGAAACCATGGGGGCAAGGCCTTAAAGCGCAGGGCGGGGGGCGCATAAGCTAGGCATATCGGCCAGGTTTTACAAGGTATTGAGAAGGTTTCTCCGTTAGTGGCGATGTTTCAACGTTTCACTGGGCAATTCCTTGAACAGCGCGCGATAACTGTTGGAAAACCGCCCCAAATGCCAGAACGACCAATTCATCGCCACCTCCGCCACCGTGGTGCCGGGTGAGTTCAATAACTCCCGTCGCGCCCCATTCAACCGTCGCAGCCGCAACCACTGCGCCGGGCTCATGCCGGTGTAGGTCTTGAAGCCCTGCTGCAACTGTCGCAACGGCACGCCGGCAATCCGGGCCAGTTCCAGCAGGTTGACGGTTTCGTCCGGAACGTCTGCCGCCCATTCGCCAATGCGCGCCATCAACTGGCGTTCGTCGCTGCGCCGCTGCAACGCGTGGCGGTCCAGGCAGACGCAGGCGTTGTCGAGGATGAACAGGCAATCGTCCAGCAGCTGTTGGGTGAGGGGGGCGGGGTCGGTGACCGTGGGCAAGCGTGTCAGCGTGCTACTTAACCAACGGCTGAACAGCGCGTTCTGTTGGCACGTCAGCGGGGCCATGAACAAGCCTTCGAGTGTTGCCACATCCAGCCCATGACGCTGCACAAATTGCGGCCCGAACACCACCGCCACTTCGCGGTAGTTTTCCGGGGTGATCCAGGTGTTGCGGCTTTCGCCATTGAGCACGTACAGCGCGTTGTCGCTGCCGTCGAAGCAGAACGCCAACGACCCTGACGGCGCGTTGAAATGCTGCTCCACGCGGGTGTTCATGCGCTCTTCGTACACCTGCACGCCTTGCAGGTCGAGGTAGCGGATCTGCCCGGCGAAATGCCCTGGGGACATCTGCTGGTACTGCTGCACCCAGCCGGGTGTCGCACCGCATTGAGCGGCCACATCACCGGTGGTGAAGGCCTGTACGCGCAACGCTGTCGACTGTGTCATGGGATACCCTGGGCGCACTCTAATGGTGCGTTGTGGCGCGTGCAAAGTGGATAGATTCCGACGGGCAGCGGCCTCAAGATAGACCTCAATGCGCCAGGTGTACAAGCCGACGCCAGTCCCCCAGCCATGGACTGCGACAGGCTCAAGCAGTGCCTGGGCGTGTGGGGTCGTGCTGTTGAGCGTCTAACAACCAATAAAGGGGTGTCGATATGCGTCTTGTGAAACAGCTTCTCCCGCTGGCACTGGTGGCGGCATTCAGCAGCACCAGCCAGGCGGCACCGACGGTGAGCATCTACAACTGGACCGACTACATCGGCGAGACCACCCTGGCCGATTTCCAGGCCAAGACCGGGATCCAGCCGGTCTACGACGTATTCGACTCCAACGAAACCCTGGAGGGCAAGTTGCTGGCCGGGCGCACCGGCTATGACGTGGTGGTGCCGTCCAACCACTTCCTGGCGCGACAGGTCAAGGCCGGTGCGTTCCTCAAGCTCGACCGTACGCAACTGCCCAACTTCAAGAACCTCGACCCCAAGCTGCTCGCGCTGCTGGAGAAAAACGACCCCGGTAACGCACACTCGGTGCCGTACCTGTGGGGCACCAATGGCATCGGTTACAACGTCGACAAGGTCAAGCAGGTGCTCGGCGTCGACCGTATCGATTCGTGGGCGGTGCTGTTCGAGCCCGAGAACATCAAGAAGCTCAACCAGTGCGGCGTGGCCTTCCTCGATTCGGCGGACGAGCTGTTCCCGGCGATCCTCAACTACCTGGGCAAGGACCCGCGCAGTGAGAATCCCGAGGACTACAAACAGGCAGAAGCCAAGCTGCTGACGCTGCGGCCGTACATCACCTATTTCCATTCCTCCAAGTACATCTCGGACTTGGCCAACGGCGATATCTGCGTGGCCTTCGGTTATTCCGGCGACGTGTTCCAAGCCGCCAACCGCGCCAAGGAAGCCAAGAACGGCGTGAACATCGCTTATTCGATTCCCAAGGAAGGCTCCAACCTGTGGTTCGACCTGTTGGCGATTCCCGCCGACGCGAGTAACCCGAAAGAAGCCCACGCGTTCATCAATTACCTGCTCGACCCTGAAGTGATCGCCAAGGTCAGCGCCTCGGTGGGTTATGCCAATGCCAACCCGGCCGCCAAGGCCTTCATGGCCCCGGAACTGGTGAACAACCCCGAGGTGTACCCGCCACAGGCCGTGCTCGACAAACTCTACATTTCCACCACGCCCACCCCGGCGACCATGCGCCTGATGACCCGCGCGTGGAGCAAAGTGAAAACCAATAAATGATCCAGTCAACTGACCACGCCCACTCCTACTACCGAGCCACGGCCAACGCCCTGGCGGAGCGTCCGGCACTGGGCACCGACCTGACCGCTGACGTGTGCGTGATCGGCGGCGGCTTCACCGGCGTCAATACCGCCATCGAACTGGCCCAGCGTGGGCTCTCGGTAGTCCTGTTGGAAGCCCGGCGCATCGGCTGGGGCGCCAGCGGGCGCAATGGCGGGCAGTTGATTCGCGGCATCGGCCATGACGTGTCGGGGTTCGCCAAGCATGTGGGCGAGGAGGGCGTGCGTTACCTGGAACGCGCCGGGATTGAGTCGGTGGCGCTGGTGGGCGAGCGCATTCGCGAGCACAGCATCGACTGCGACCTGCGCTGGGGCTTTTGTGAATTGGCCAATACGCCGGCACAGTTCGCCGCGTTCAAGGCCGAGCAGGCACACCTGGCCGACCTGGGGTACGTGCATGAAACCCGTCTGGTCGGCCCACAGGACATGCAACAGGTGGTGGGCTCGACAGTGTATGCCGGTGGCCTGGTGGACATGGGCTCCGGGCATTTGCATCCGCTGAACCTGGTATTGGGTGAAGCACGGCTGGCCGAGTCCCTCGGCGTGCGGATTTTCGAGCACACCGAAGTGCTGGAACTGCTCCACGGCGACACCGTGCAGGTGCGCTGCGCCGGTGGCACCGTGCGCGCGGCCAGCCTGGTGCTGGCGTGCAATGCGCACCTGGAGGAACTGGAGCCCCGTTTGAGCGGCAAGGTGCTTCCGGCCGGCAGCTACATCATCGCCACCGAGCCGTTATCGGAGGACATCGCCACCCCGTTGATCCCGCAAAACCTCGCGCTGTGCGACCAGAAAGTCGGCCTGGACTACTACCGACTGTCCGCCGACCGACGCCTGTTGTTCGGCGGCGCCTGCCATTACTCCGGACGCGACCCAGCGGACATCGCCGCCTATATGCAGCCGAAAATGCTCAAGGTGTTCCCGCAATTGGCCCAGACCGCCATTGAGTTTCAGTGGGGCGGCAAGATCGGCATCACGGCCAACCGTTTTCCGCAGGTGGGGCGGTTGAAGCAGTACCCGAATGTGTTTTATGCCCAGGGGTATTCGGGGCATGGGCTGAACGTAACGCACTGGTGTGCAAGGCTGCTGGCCGAGGGTATCCACGCCGGTCATAGCTCGGGCCTGGATATGTTCAGCCAAGTGCCGCACATGACGTTCCCCGGCGGCAAGGCGCTGCGTTCGCCGCTGTTGGCACTGGGGATGATGTGGTATCGGTTGCGGGAATGGCTCTAGTCACAATCCAATGTGGGAGGGAGTAAGCCCCCTCCCACATTTTGTATCCCATCAGTCTTGGGGAGCGGTGAGTACCTTTCGGAAGGTTTCTACCAACGGCCGGAGGTTTATCCGATGCCACGCCGCCCACAGCGGCGTGGTGTAGGTCATCCACGGCAACTCCCGCAACACCACGCCCGGCGGTGCATTGCGGCTCAGGCCTTTTTGCACCATTGCCACGCCCAGCCCCGAAGCGACCAGCCCCAAGGCGGTAAACGGCTCACCGGCCTCCATGGGAATCTGCGGGGTGAAACCGGCGCGGATGCAGGCGGCGACGAAGTCGTCGGCGGGGTTGGCGCCGGGTTTGCGCTGCACCCCGATCCATTCCTGGTCGGCCAGGTGTTGCGGCAACAGCGCGTTTTGGCGGGCCAATGGATGATGCTCGGGCAGTGCCAGCAGCATGGGGTCGTCGAGCACCTGCAGCGCGGTCAGGTCCGGGTCATCGGCGGCGGGTGGTTCGCCGACCAGGGCAATGTCCAGGCTGCGTTGGCGCAGGCCTTCGAGTTGTTCGAGGGAGGGCTGGTTGTACAGCTTGATATGCACGGTGGGCCGGTCATCCCTCAGGACGCGCAAGGCGTTGGGCAGTACGCCGGCATGCATGGCGTTTTCGATATAGCCGATGCACAGGCCGCCTTCTTCACCGCGGCCCAGGCGCTTGCCCAGGGACTCCAGGCGATTGGCGTGGGTCAGCAGCGCCTTGGTTTCCGCCAGGAAGGTCTGGCCGTCACGGGTCAGGCGGATGCGTTGCTGGCTGCGTTCGAACAGGGTCAGGCCCAGGCGCTCTTCGAGCTGGGCGATCTGCCGGCTCAGCGGCGATTGGGAGATGTGCAGGCGCTCGGCGGCCCGGCCGACGTGTTCTTCTTCAGCGACCACTTCGAAATAGCGCAGTTGACGGAGATCGATCATGTTGGACCTTTTCTTTAAGACCTGTAGCGACTCAAGTTGGTCGCAGTATGTCTTGGACGGTCCGATCTAGGCAATCTAGCCTCTGCTCAACGGTCACCGCGACCACGAACCGATTGAGGATCCCACCATGAGTTTGAAAGACACACTGCCCGGCGTTCTGGGCTTCGGCACCGCACCGCTGGGCAATATGTTCCGCGCCATCCCCGAAGCAGAAGCCCAGGCCACTGTCGAGGCCGTCTGGAACGCCGGCGTGCGCTACTTCGACACCGCGCCGTTCTATGGCTCGGGCCTTTCCGAATTGCGTCTGGGCCAGGCGCTGTCGCAGTACAACCGCGATGACTTCGTGCTCAGCACCAAAGTCGGCCGGGTGATTCTTGATGAAGTCGAAGAAAGCCCCCGTGACCTTGGCGAAAAAAGCGGCGTGTTCGAACACGGTCGCCCGAACAAGATGGTCAACGACTACAGCGCCGATGCAACGATGCGCTCGATTGAAGACAGCCTGGAACGCCTGCAGACCGATCGCCTGGACATCGTGTGGATCCATGATATCGCCCAAGACTTCTACGGCGACCAGTGGCTGGAATACTTCAACCAAGCCCGCACCGGCGCGTTCAAAGTCCTCACCCGGCTGCGCGAAGAGGGTGTGATCAAGGCCTGGGGCCTGGGTGTGAACCGCGTCGAGCCCTGCGAACTGACCCTGGACCTGACCGAAGCGCAACCCGACGGCTTTTTACTGGCCGGCCGCTACACTCTGTTGGACCATGATCGTGCCCTGCAACGCCTGATGGACGCGGCCCTGGCGCAGCACGTCGAGATCGTCGTCGGTGGTCCCTACAGCTCCGGCATTCTCGCCGGTGGTGAGCATTTCGAATACCAGCAGGCCAGCCCGGCGATCATCCAAAAGGTCGAGCAGATCAAGGCGATTGCCCAAGCGTTTGGCGTGAGCGTGAAAGCCGCGGCCCTGCAATTCTCCCTGGCGCACCCGGCCGTGGCGGCGGTGATTCCAGGCGCCAGTCGTCCGGGGCGGATTGCCGAAGACGTCGTGGCGTTGTCAGAGAAAATCCCGGCAGCCTTCTGGCAGGCCCTGCGCGATGCCCGATTGATTTCGGACCGTGCACCACTGCCGCGTTAACTTCAGGAGTTCAACCGATGAAAATTGATGTAAGCGGTAAAGTGGCCATCGTCAGTGGCAGCACCGCCGGTATCGGCCTGGGTATCAGCCTCGCGCTGGCACAGTCCGGCGCCACGGTGGTGGTGATCGGACGTGACGCCGGCAAGGTGGATGATGCATTGGCGAGCATCCGTCAGGCCGTGCCAGGCGCGGACCTGCGCGGGTGGGTGGCGGACCTCGGCACGGTCGAAGGCGCAGAAAAACTGTTCGCCGCCGAACCGCGTGCCGACATCCTGGTCAACAACCTGGGCATCTTCAACGATGTGGATTTCTTTGAAGCGCCGGACAGTGAGTGGACGCGCTTCTACGAGGTCAACGTGATCTCCGGCGTACGCCTGGCGCGCCATTACGTGCCGGGCATGGTTGAGCAAGGCTGGGGACGGGTGATCTTCGTGTCGTCGGAATCCGGTGTGGCGACGCCGGCGGACATGATCAATTACGGCGTGACCAAAAGCGCCAACCTGGCGGTGTCCCATGGCTTGGCCAAGCGCCTCGCAGGGACGGGTGTGACGGTCAACGCCGTGCTGCCGGGCCCGACCTTCACCGATGGCCTGGAGCAGATGCTCAAGGACGCGACCCAGAAATCCGGGCGCAGTGCGCGGGACGAGGCGGATGTCTTCGTGCGTCATGCGCGGCCGACGTCGATCATCCAGCGGGCGGCGAATGTGGATGAAGTCGCCAACTTGGTGGCTTACATTGCTTCACCCCTGTCTTCTGCCACCACCGGTGCCGCGTTGCGGGTCGATGGTGGTGTTGTCGACAGCATGGCAATCTGAATTGTTTTTCATTTTAGGGAGTATTAATCGTGGCAACAGCGTCTTCGGTCATTGAAGTTCCGGTTTCGGCCGATCAGGTCTGGCAATTGGTCGGCGGCTTCAACAGCCTGCCGGACTGGCTGCCGTTTATCGTCAAGAGCGAGCCCAGCGATGGCGGTCGTGTGCGGCATCTGGAAACCGCCGATGGCGGCGTGGTGGTCGAGCGTTTGCAGACCTTCGATAACGTGGGGCGTACTTACAGCTACACCATCGAGCAGTCGCCGTTTCCGGTGAGTGCGTACCTGGCGACGTTGCAGGTTGAAGCGCTGAGCGAGACGTCGGCGAAAGTCACCTGGTCCGGTGTGTTCACCCCGGCGGTGGGGACTACGGATTCGGCGGTGGAGGAGTTGTTTGCCGGTGTCTACAGCGGTGGGTTGGAGGCGTTGCGGGCCAACTTCCCGGCCTGATTCCATCCTTCAGGCCCTCCCACCTGTGGACCTCACTGCCTGATGGATCAGGCTTCAGGCATCAACTGTTGGCGGCACTCCAGAATCAGGCGCGCGCCCCCTTGGGCACTCGTACCCACTTCCAACTTGAACCCATGCAAGTTGATGATCGCCGCCACAATCGACAAGCCCAGCCCGAACCCGCCTTGCTGGTCGCTTTCATCCACGCGATAGAAACGCTGGAACACCGCGTCACGCTCCGCCGCGGGTATACCCGGCCCCGAGTCATGCACTTCAATGCGTGTACTGCCGGCATCATTGACCCCGCGCAGCATCACTTCGCCGCCCGGAGGGGAGAACTTGATCGAGTTGCTCAGCAGGTTGGCCAGGGCTTCGAACAAGAGGGCGCGGTCGCCGGTGATCCACGGCAGGGACTCCGGGATTTCCAACTTAAGTTGCAGTTCGCCTTCTTCGGCCAGGGGCAGGTAGAAGTCATGCAGTTCGCGCAGCAGCGGTAACGGGTCCATGACCAGGAAACCTGAGCGCCGCTGGTGGTCTTCCAGTTCGGAGATCCGCAACAGCCCGCGAAACCGCGCCATCAGGGTGTCGGTTTCGGCAATCGCGTCGTCCAGTTTCACCGCATAGTCCGACTCCGCCTCAGCCTCCTGTTTGATGCGATACAGCTGCGCACGCAGGCGCGTGAGCGGGGTGCGCAGGTCGTGGGCGATGTTGTCGCACACTCCCTTGACCTCGTTCATCAGCTTCTCGATGCGGTCGAGCATGGCGTTGACGATGGCGGCAAGCATGTCCAGTTCGTCACGCCGATCGGACAGCGGCAGACGGTGGGTGAGGTCACCGGCGACGATGGCTTCGGCGCTGGCCTGGATGCCGCGAATGCGCCGCAACGGACGGCGGCGCAGCAAGTGCCAGCCGGCGGCACCGGGGATGATCGTCAGCGACAGCGCCCACAACAGCGCATGCCAGATGATGCGGGTCACGCCAAACAACGAACCGTTGGCACGCACCAGCACCACCCAGCGGCCGTCGTCGGTGTGGGTGGCCACGGCGTCGCAGCTGTCCTTGGGCAGTTTGGGGTCGTCGGAGTCGACGCAATTGGCCAGGGCGTGAATCTTGCCGTCCAGGGGCAGGTCCGGCGGCATCGCGCGGATCGGCCCGTTCAAGGGCCGGAACTGCTCGTCGAACAGGCCGTAGGCGTCCACGCCCTTCATGTCGAAGGTCATGCTGGTGGTCAGGGCTTCCACCAGTTCTTCGCCGTCAAAACGCTGGAACAAGTGCTGGCGCTGCAGTAGGGAATGGCGCGACAGGTCGCCCAGGTACCCGGAGACCTCGTAATACAACACCCCCATCAGGATGCAGCTCCAGGCCACGAACAACGAACTGTACAGCGCCAGCAAACGGCTGCTGGAGGAGCGCCAGCCTTTAGAGGGGTTCAGCAATGACATAACCGGAACCTCGTACCGTGCGGATCAGCGGTGTGAGGCCCGGTGGGTCGATCTTTTTGCGCAGGCGACCGATGTGCACGTCGATGAGGTTGGTACCTGGGTCGAAGTGATAGCCCCAGACTTCCTCGAAAATCATCATCCGCGACAGGATCTGCCCGGTGTTGCGCATCAGGAACTCGAGCAGTTTGTATTCGGTGGGCAACAGGCTCAGGGGCTGGTCGGCGCGGCTGGCTTCGCGGCTGATCAGGTTCAGTTCCAGGTCGGCCACGCGCAGGGCGGTTTCGAATTCCTTGACCGTGCTTTTGCGTCGCAGCAGCACTTCGACACGGGCGGCCATTTCATCCGAGGCGAACGGCTTGGTGAGGTAATCATCACCCCCGGCCCGCAGGCCGCGCACGCGTTCGTCAACATCGGAGAGGGCACTGATCATCAGGATCGGTGTTGATACACCAATGGTACGCAGGGTCGTGACGATAGCCAGGCCATCGAGTTCCGGCAGCATGCGATCGAGGGTGATCAGGTCGTAATCCCCACTCACTGCGCGGACCAGGCCCTCGCGGCCGTTGTCTACCCAGTCTACATCCAGTCCATGGCTACTCAGCTCGGCGACGATCTCGCGGGCTGTTACGGCGTCATCCTCGATGGTCAAAATACGGGTCATAGGATTACCTGGTGAGCGATTGACACTAGAAGTGGACACATTTTGCCAAGAAATGCCTGAATGCTTCCTAAATAAAACTTCATCTTGGCAAAACTGACACAGATTTCATCACCGCTCAGTGCATGGAATGCATAACGCCCGCCTTAAACGATCGATTCTTGCAACTTGCATGGTTTTGGTAAGTTCAAAATACTTAAGCTATTGATCTATAAAGATTTTAAATTTAATCGCGACTGGCATGGTGACTGCACTGTCCCTTTTGAGACTTGTAACACTATTTTTCTGCCTTGGAGCAAAACAACAATGATCACATCCTCATCCACGCTGCAAGAGTCGAGCGCGCTCTCCGGGGTTTCCTGGGGGGCGATCTTTGCCGGGGCCGCTGCCGCGGCTGCGTTGTCGCTGATCCTGGTACTGCTGGGCTTCGGCCTGGGCTTTTCGGCGGTGTCGCCGTGGGCCGACAGCGGTATCAGTGCCAAGGGGCTTGGCATTTCCACGATTGTCTGGCTGGCGTTCACGCAGATCGTCGCGTCCGGGCTGGGCGGTTATATCGCCGGTCGGTTGCGCGTGAAGTGGGCCAATATGCACGGCGATGAGGTGTACTTTCGCGACACCGCCCACGGCTTCCTGGCCTGGGCTGTTGCCACACTGATCACGGCGATGCTGGTGGTGGGTTCGGTCAGCAGTGTCGTCAGCGGTGGCGTCAAAGCCGGCGCGAGCGTTGCAGCGGGCGCGGCCAGTGGTATCACCCAAGCGGCCGGCAGTGCCGCCAAGGGCGTCAACGGCGGCGACTTCGATTACTACGTTGACAGCCTGTTCCGCGATGATCGCCCGGTTGCCGTCAGTGAAGACGCGGCCCACGGCGTGGTTGCACGCATCTTCACTCGCACCCTGAGCAACGACGGCCAGCTTGCCGCCGAAGATCGTGCCTACCTGGCCCAACTGATCAGCCAACGCACCAACCTCAGCCAGGCGGATGCCGAGGCGCGAATCGACAAGGTCTACGGCGATGCCCGTAAAGCCGTTGAAGACGCCAAGCTCAAAGCCAAGCAAGCCGCTGACACTGCCGCCAAAGTCGCTGCGTATACCTCGCTGTGGACCTTTATCGCGCTGTTGATCGGTGCATTCTTCGCCAGCTTCGCAGCCACCTTCGGCGGTCGCCGTCGCGATGCCGTGGTGTATGTCGAAACCGAACACTTCGTACGTTAATTCAAGGAGAACATCATGCGCTCATTACTTCTGTGGTTCCTCGGTATCCCAATCCCGATCATCATCCTGATCGCGATATTCGTGCACTGATAGCACGTCTTACTCGGTAAAAAACTGTGGGGGCGGGCTTGCTCGGGAATGCGGTGTATCAGTGACTCATGAGTTGACTGACACAACGCTTTCGCGGGCAAGCCCGCTCCCACATTGGGTGGTGTGTAGCGCCAGCCAACTTGTCACCACGGCCGCGCGCTGGCAGCTATTTACTGATCACAAGGTGGGGCAGCAGGTCAGTCATCAAACCCAACCTGCTCGTGGATCTCGTCCACTTTCAACTCCAATCGGTACGCCACCGCAATAAACAGCGCCTGGCACAGGCACAGGGTGGCGCTCAACGAGCGGAAGGCAAACGACGAACCTTCATTGACCAACAGCACCGCGTTCGCGCGCTTGGCCAGGGGCGACAGGTTGCTGTCGGTGATGATCAGCGTCTTGGCCTGGTGGTGCTGGGCGATGCGCAGGCAGTGCTGGGTCTCTTTGCCGTAGGGCGTGAAACTGATGGCGATCACCAGGTCATTGGCGCGCACGCTGCGCATCTGCTCGCGGTAGCTGCCGCCCAGGCCCGAGATCAGGTGGATGCGCTTGTTGGTGTGCTGCAGGTTGTAGACCAGGTAATCGGCCACCGCAAAGGAGCGGCGCACGCCGACCACGTAGATGTTGTCGGCGTTGACCACCAGGTCCACGGCCTTGTCGAAGGCCACGTCATCCAGTTCCAGCCCAAGGCGCTCGATTCCGGACAGGGTGGCGTTGACGCACTCGCGCGCCAGGTCGCCGCCGCTGGCTTTCTGCGACTTGTTGGCGATCATGCTGCGGATGCGCTGCTGGTAGTTCTGCACCGGTGTGGTCTTGTGGGTGTAGGCCTCGCGAAACAGCGCCTGCATCTCACTGAACCCACTGAAACCGAAGCGCTGGGAGAAGCGCACGATGGCCGACGGGTGCACTTCGCACTCACGGGCGATGTCGCTGATGCGGTCGACCATGATCCGGTCGCTCTG
>NZ_JBYVMD010000071.1:0-21517 GCF_058145955.1 Pseudomonas sp. A39 | reverse complement strand
TGGGCAAAGCCCAGCTCCCGTAGCCGCTCGGTTCGAGCCCGCTCCATGAACTTGAGGTAATTGACGTAATACACGATGCCGCCGGCATCGGTGTCCTCGTAATAAACGCGACAGCGATGTGCGAACGACTGATCCCCGTTTTGCGCGCGCATACTCTAGTGCTTACTCCTCAGGTTGCCAATCCGGCCCGCAACTGTTTTTTCATTATCACTCTTCATCCTGAAGAATATTTCTACTGACTGAAAGACGACACCAGCCACTAGGACAGCACAAACCTTGGATAAATCGTCTGGCGTGAAGCTTTTAATCGTCCACTGCATCGAGGAATTCGTCTACTACAGGCATCTCGCCCAATCGTGACGGAATGTTTAACCCAAAGTGCAGATAGGCGTGCCGCGTCACCACCCGCCCCCTTGGCGTGCGCATGATGTAGCCCTGCTGGATCAGGTACGGCTCCAGCACGTCTTCAATGGTGTGGCGCTCTTCGCTGATGGCCGCCGCCAGGCTGTCGACACCCACCGGGCCACCGTCGAACTTCTCGATCATGGTCAAGAGTAGACGCCGATCCTGGTGATCGAAGCCATGCTCATCCACGTCCAGCAGGTTCAAGGCCAGGTCGGCCACGGCCTTGGTGATATGCCCCTTGGCACGCACTTCGGCAAAGTCCCGCACGCGACGCAGCAAACGGTTGGCGATCCGCGGCGTGCCACGGGCCCGACGGGCGATTTCAAACGCGCCTTCCGGGTCCAGCGGTAAACCCAGGATGCCCGCCGAACGGCTGACGATCGTCGCCAGGTCCGCGGTGCTATAAAACTCTAGACGTTGAACAATGCCGAAACGGTCTCGCAGCGGGTTGGTCAGCATGCCGGCACGGGTGGTCGCGCCTACCAAGGTGAATGGCGGCAGGTCGAGCTTGATCGAACGGGCCGCCGGGCCTTCGCCGATCATGATGTCGAGCTGGAAGTCTTCCATGGCCGGGTACAGCACTTCTTCGACGATCGGCGAAAGCCGGTGGATCTCGTCGATAAACAGCACGTCATGCGGCTCAAGGTTGGTCAGCAGCGCTGCCAGGTCACCCGGACGCTCCAACACCGGACCCGAGGTGGACTTGATCGACACGCCCATTTCCTGGGCAATAATGTTGGCCAGCGTGGTTTTACCCAAACCCGGCGGGCCGAAGATCAGCGTGTGGTCCAGGGACTCACTGCGCCCCCGGGCAGCCTGGATAAACAGTTCCATCTGCTCGCGCACGGTGGGCTGGCCGATGTAGTCGGCCAGGCTCAGGGGGCGAATGGCCCGGTCCTGGACCTCTTCACGGTCTCGCGGGCCGGTGGCCGCAATCAGACGATCTGCTTCAATCACTTAAATCATTCCCTTCAGGGCGCGGCGGATCATGTCTTCACTGCTCAGGTTCTTGTCCTTGATGGCCGACACGGCCTTGCTGGCTTCCTGTGGCTTGTAGCCCAGGGATATCAGCGCGCTGACCGCATCGCTTTCGGCACTGGCCACTTGGCCCGCCGGCATATCTGGCTGATTCGGCACCAGGGCAAACATGCTTGGCACAACTTCCCATGCCTTGAAACGGTCCTTGAGCTCCACCAGCAGGCGCTCGGCGGTCTTCTTGCCGACGCCCGGCACCTTGGTCAGCGCCGAAGTGTCCTGGGCCGAAACGGCACGCACCAGCTCATCGACTTCCAGGCTCGACATCAACGCCAGCGCCAATTTCGGGCCCACGCCATTGAGGCGGATCAGCTCGCGGAAGAAGTCGCGGTCGCGCTTGCCAATGAAACCATAGAGGAGTTGCGCATCTTCGCGCACCACTAGGTGCGTGTGCAGCGTTATCGGCTCACCGACCGACGGTAGGCGATACAGGGTGGTCATGGGCACTTCCAGCTCATACCCCAGCCCGTTCACATCCAGAATCAGGTGCGGCGGCTGTTTCTCAGCCAGGGTGCCGCGCAAACGTCCAATCACGGTTCAGATCCTTAAAGCTTGGGGTCAGATCAAGGCCTGACCGGAAATAACGATTGCGCTGATGCTATCAGAGACGCAGGCGCCCGCCACGACTGCGTGCCGTCCCCAGGCCATGAGGCAGCAGGCTGGAGCGTGTGTGCGCATGGCAAATGGCAATGGCCAGGGCGTCGGACGCATCGATCTGCGGTTTTGAGGTGAGCTTGAGCATGTGCATGACCATCATCTGCACTTGCTCTTTGTTGGCGGCACCGGTGCCAACCACGGCCTGCTTGACCTGGGTCGCAGTGTATTCGGCGATTTCCATGCCCTCTTCGGCGCCGGCAACGATGGCGGCACCACGGGCCTGGCCCAGCTTCAGGGCGGAGTCCGCGTTCTTCGCCATAAACACCTTTTCGATGCCCATAGTGACCGGCCCGTACGTCTGGATCACTTCACGCACGCCGCGATAGACGATCTGCAGGCGCTCGGCCAACTCGCCCGCACCCGTGCGGATGCAGCCCGAGGCGACGTAGACACAGCCGCGCGGGGTCTGTTGCACCACGCCAAAACCGGTGATGCGCGAACCGGGGTCGATACCTAGGATTAAAGTCATAACGCCTGCAGTTTTGTGGAAACACATAGATCCAATGTGGAAGCTGCTTTTGTGGCGAGGGCGCTTGCTCCCGCTCGACTGCGTAGCAGGCGCAGGTTTTTGGGGGGCGCTTCGCACCCCAGCGGGAGCAAGCTCCCTCGCCACAAAAGCCCGCTTCCCCACTGGATTTCATCATGCTTAAGCGAGTTGTTCGGCTACTGACTCTGGGATGTCGGCGTTGGAATACACGTTCTGCACATCATCCAGGTCTTCAAGCATGTCCAGCATCTTCAGCACTTTCTGCGCGCCGTCCAGGTCCAGTTCGGCACTGGTGGTCGGCAGCATGACGATTTCTGCATCGGTGCCCTTGAAACCGGCGGCTTCCAACGCATTGCGCACGGCATAGAACCCGGCAAACGACGTGAATACATCAATGGAGCCATCTTCATTGGTCACCACGTCGTCGGCATCGGCCTCCATTGCGGCTTCCATCAGTGCATCCTCATCCGTGCCCGGCGCGAAGGAGATCTGCCCCTTGCGCTCGAACAAGTAGGCCACCGAGCCATCAGTACCGAGGTTACCGCCGCACTTGCTGAACGCATGGCGCACGGCTGCCGCGGTGCGGTTACGGTTGTCGGTCATGCACTCGACCATCACCGCTACCCCACCCGGGCCGTAGCCTTCGTAGGTCAGTTCGACCATGTCGTCGGTGTCGGCGGCACCGGCGCCACGGGCCACGGCGCGATCAATGATGTCGCGGCTCATGTTGGCGCCAAGGGCCTTGTCCAGCGCCAGGCGCAGACGCGGGTTGGAGCCTGGGTCACCCCCACCTTGGCGCGCGGCGACGGTCAGTTCGCGGATCCACTTGGTGAAGATCTTGCCTTTCTTGGCATCCTGACGCTCTTTGCGGTGCTTGATGTTCGCCCACTTGGAATGGCCAGCCATAACACAACTCCGAAATTCTGTAGAAACCTTATCAATCCCGCCCCAGGCAGGACTTCTCTCTTTAAAACACAACCCTTGTAACGCAAAGGCGCATCCGAAGATGCGCCTTTTTAGACTGCGTAAACCTCAGTGCGCTTTCACGCAGCAGCCTTACTCAGCCTTCGGCGTCTCGCGCAGGCGGATGTGCAGCTCGCGCAGCGCCTTGGCATCCACCACACCCGGAGCCTGGGTCATGACGTCCGCAGCGCTCTGGGTTTTCGGGAAGGCAATCACTTCACGGATCGACTGGGCGCCGGTCATCAACATCACCAGGCGGTCCAGGCCGAACGCCAAGCCACCGTGCGGCGGCGCGCCGTATTTCAGGGCGTCGAGCAGGAAGCCGAACTTCTCTTCCTGCTCCGCTTCGTTGATGCCCAACAGGCGGAAGACCGCTTGCTGCATCTCTTTGCGGTGGATACGGATCGAACCGCCACCCAGCTCGGTGCCGTTAAGCACCATGTCGTAGGCGCGGGACAGGGCGCCGGCCGGGTTGGCTTCCAGCTCAGCCGGCGAGCACTTCGGCGCGGTGAACGGGTGGTGCAAGGCGCTGAAGCTGCCGTCGTCGTTCTCTTCGAACATCGGGAAGTCAACGACCCACATCGGGGCCCATTCGCAGGTCAGCAGGTTCAGGTCGTGACCCAGCTTGATCCGCAGCGCGCCCAAGGCTTCGCTGACGATCTTGGCCTTGTCGGCGCCGAAGAACACGATGTCACCGTCGACTGCACCGACGCGGTCGAGGATCGCGTTCAGGTTGTCCAGCGGAATGTTTTTCACGATCGGCGATTGCAGGCCGTCAACACCGTTGGCGCGCTCGTTGACCTTGATGTACGCCAGGCCCTTGGCACCGTAGATGCCGACGAACTTGGTGTAGTCGTCGATCTGCTTGCGCGGCATGCTCGCGCCGCCAGGCACGCGCAGGGCGGCGATGCGGCATTTCGGGTCGTTGGCCGGGCCGCTGAACACCTTGAAGTCGACGTCCTTGAGCTGGTCGGCCACGTCCACCAGTTCCAGCGGGTTACGCAGGTCTGGCTTATCGGAACCGTAGCGGCGCATGGCTTCTTCGAAGGTCATGTGCGGGAAGTCGCCGAATTCCAGGTCCAGCACTTCCTTGAACAGGTTGCGGATCATTTGTTCGGTGAGGCCCATGATCTCTTTTTCATCGAGGAAACTGGTCTCGATGTCGATCTGGGTGAATTCCGGCTGGCGGTCAGCGCGCAGGTCTTCATCGCGGAAGCACTTGGCGATCTGGTAGTAACGGTCGAAGCCGGCCACCATCAGCAATTGCTTGAACAGTTGCGGCGATTGCGGCAGGGCAAAGAAAGAACCGGCGTGGGTACGGCTAGGCACCAGGTAGTCACGCGCGCCTTCCGGGGTGGCCCGGGTCAGGATCGGGGTTTCGACATCCAGGAAGCCGTTCTCGTCGAGGAAACGACGGATGCTGGTGGTCATGCGCGAACGCAGGCGCAGCTTCTCGGCCATTTCCGGACGACGCAGGTCCAGGAAGCGATAGCGCAGGCGGGTTTCTTCGCCCACGTCGGAGTATTCGTTGAGTGGGAACGGCGGGGTTTCCGATTCGTTCAGCACTTCCAACTCGTAACCCAGCACTTCGATGCCGCCGGACGCCATGTTCTTGTTCACGGCACCCGCCGGACGCAGGCGAACCTTACCGGTGATCTTCACGACGTACTCGCTGCGCACGCGGTCAGCGGCGGCGAAGCTCTCGGCGCGGTCAGGGTCGAACACCACTTGGGCCAGACCATCACGATCACGGATATCGAGGAAGATCACCCCGCCGTGGTCGCGGCGACGGTGAACCCATCCGCAAAGGGTGATTTCCTGACCTTCCAGGGTCTCGTTCAGTTGGCCGCAATAATGGCTGCGCATCATGGTAGTGGTTTCACTTCTCGTAATTCGAAATTCGGTGGAGGCCTGCCTCGTCACCGTACATTAAAGCAGGGGACGGATAATGCAGGAGCCTGCGCGTAGAGTTCAACTCAGTCTGCTTTGTCGCCGCCGGCGAGGTTCTTCTTGGCGCCGGTCTTGAAGTCGGTCTCATACCAGCCGCTGCCGCTCAGGCGGAAGCCCGGCATGGACAACATCTTCTTGAGCTCCGGTGCCTGGCAGGCAGGGCAATCGACCAGCGGCGCGGCGCTGATCTTCTGAATGGCTTCCAACTGATGACCACAGGAAGCACATTGATAGTCGTACATGGGCATGGAGATGTCTCGGCGATCAGATCGTTACTGCGCCACGCCTGCCCTACGGGTTCCGCAGCATGCGTAGCAAAGCGCGGGATTATATCTGGTAAATCGAGGCAGCGCAGCCGGCTTTCTGCCGGAGCCTTGCCCATCTCAGCGTACGACCTTGTGGTGAGCGGGCTTGCCCCGCGCTGGGTGGCGAAGCCGCGCCAATGAAGCCACCCCAATAAGGACACCCGAGGTCCAGGATAGGCCTGGGTCGCCTGGTTTGGGGCCGCTACGCAGCCCAGCGCGGGGCAAGCCCGCTCACTACAAGGGCAGGTGCCGGTGCTCAATGCACTATTCCGGTGAACAGGACGGTTCAACACCCCCTTTCAAGGCGTGAACCACACAGACCACCCTGACCAACCCACTGAAGTTTTTCACACCGCCATAACGCAAGTGCACTTCCCGGTCGACATAGGACAGCAACGCACTGACTGAACAGGCGTTGATCCTGGCTATCTCCGTGAGGATATTCCAGTAGATCTGCTCCAATCGCAGGCACGTGGAAAACCCGTTGAGCCTTACCGACCGGGACAATGGCTTGGCCAGACCCATATCGAACCCTTTCGCAAAAGGGTCGATCTTTATCCTATGAAAACCACCGGTTTCCATCACTCCATTACCCACTCCGCGTGACATACACCTGACACTCCATTGCCAAACAGCAGCCCATGGGTTGTCCCATTGGGCGATGGCCTTATAAAACCGCAGGCAGAGGCAGGCAGCCAGAAGACGGGGAGTTGATAGACGTAGGACAACGCCAGGAAACGCGCGGAAACAAGCGAGCGGCGCCAGGAAGGCGCCACTCAGGGCAGGTGTTTACTGATTTTCGAGCAGGGAGCGCAGCATCCACGCGGTTTTCTCGTGAACCTGCATACGCTGGGTCAGCAGGTCGGCCGTCGGTTCATCGCTGACCTTGTCGAGCAGCGGGAAGATGCCACGTGCGGTGCGAGTGACCGCTTCCTGGCCTGCCACCAACTGCTTGATCATCTCTTCTGCGCTGGGCACGCCTTCTTCTTCCTTGATGGAAGACAGGCGGGCATAGATGGAATAGGCACCCGGTGCCGGGAAACCCAGGGCACGGATACGCTCGGCAATGGAGTCCACTGCCAGCGCCAGCTCGTTGTACTGCTCCTCGAACATCAAGTGCAGCGTACGGAACATGGGGCCCGTGACGTTCCAATGGAAGTTGTGGGTCTTCAGATACAGTACATAGGTATCGGAAAGCAGCCGTGAAAGCCCGTCGACGATGGATTTACGATCTTCTTCACTGATACCGATATCGATTGCCATGTTTATCCCCTTCAATTGACAAGCATTCATTGATCAGGTGCAGGACCACTCTAGCAAGAGTGCCGGTGATGCGCAGCCCGGCGCGGCAATTCGCCCCGGCGTGGCCGTTCAAACGGTGCGGCCGGGCCTCTGGCCCAAGTAGGAAATATCCCTGCAACCCGTTTGAAAAGCCTGCACGTGTCTAGGACAAGCGTTTGACACAGAAATGCCGTCATCCTTGCAACACCCCGAAATGCTTGATTTGAGTAGGCACAGCCTTTGCTGTTAAATAGGCGGCGTGTCGTCGCCGTTACTTTCTGCGGCAGCGGCATAGGCTGATACCCCGCGCACGTGCCCAACGCCTCCCATTGTTCAGAAGCGAACCGTGCCAGTCAGCTCTTCCTCGTGATCCGTCTTAAAGTGAGTTAATCAAAATGTTGAAAATCGTCCACCTGCTAACGGGCGTTGCAGCGTTGCTGCTGTCCTTTATACCGAGCTTGCAACAGGGAAGCCCTCCCTACCTGGAACAACACGACGCTCTGTACCTGGCCTTGTTCGGCCTTCTTAACCTGACGCTGGCACCGGTGATCCCTTACTGGAACAAAGGCATACGTCATCAACTGCAAAACCTGGTCAGCGCGCTGCTGGTACTGACCGTGGTCGTACAAACCCTCACCCTCCTGGCACCTATGCCTGAAGTCGGCGGCCACCCGGCCATCCTGCTCAGCCTGGTGATTGCTGTGGTCGCCATCGTTCTTCACCTGGCCATCAGCTTCTACCGTTCCTCCCCTGCGGCCTCGTCGCAAACCTACGACATGACCAATCGGGATACCGGTACCGTCAAGTGGTTCAACACCTCCAAAGGCTTCGGCTTTATTTCCCGTGATTCGGGCGACGACATTTTCGTCCACTTCCGGGCCATTCGCGGCGAAGGTCATCGCGTCCTGGTGGAAGGCCAGCGCGTGGAATTCTCCGTCATGAATCGCGACAAAGGCCTGCAGGCCGAAGACGTGATCGCTGCACTGCCGCGTCGCTGATACCCGCGCTCGCAGCAAAAAAAAACCGCGATCCAGCTTGGCTGGGTCGCGGTTTTTTTATGCGCGCCTGTTAATAATGAGGCGGCGGCGCTTCTTCTTCGGAGGTTTCGAATTGGCCGCCCATTTCTTCCTGGCGTTTAAGTAGCGCGGTCATCTGCAATTGCAGGCGCTCGACAGCACGCTGCTGGGTGACGAGGATGTCATTGAGGGTCTCGATGGTGTCGTCCTGGAAGGCCAGGCGGCTTTCCAGGTCGGTGACGCGGTCTTGCAGATCCATGATTCAACCCTGGGTAAAGATGAAGTCGGCGGGCAACAACTCGCGCAGACGGCCGCGGATGGCTGCCACTTGCGCATCGGTGTAAGGCTGCGCCGGATGTTTGCCCCATACCGGCGCCGGCCAGGCGGCATCGTCACGCTTGCGCACGATCACATGCACGTGCAGCTGGCTGACCACATTGCCCAGGGCGCCGATGTTCATTTTGTCGGCGCAGAAACCGTCATTCAGCGACTGGGCCAGGGCCGTCGTCTCTTGCCACAACCGCTGCTGATCGGCGACATCCAGCTGAAACACTTCGCTGATAGCGTTGATACGCGGCACCAGAATGAACCAAGGGTAGTTCGAGTCATTGGACAGCAGCAGGCGGCACAGGGGGAAATCCCCCATGACCAGCGTGTCTTGTTGAAGGCGTTGATCTAAAGCGAACACTGCAGGCACTCCGTTCGGCAGGTCAGGTTCAAGGCCCCCAGCATACCTGCGAATCGCCCACGCTTCACGCCAGCGCCTGCGCGCATGAACATGGCGCAATGAAAAAAAGTGCACCATTTAGAGACAGGCGAATATTTCGACTACGCTCAATGACCAATCCTGCTGCGATTGGCCAAACACTGATCAAAAGATTATGGCGAGACCCGCGACACAGAGGCCTCAAGAAACAAGGCATTGAGCCATCACCGCAATCAAGCGATATCTGGGGGCCTGCACCAAAATGACCCATTTATGCCTCAAAGAGATCCGTCGTCTACCCACCGACTGGGGTGAATGGGTAACGTTTTCTCCAGATTCAGGATGTGCGCACCGTTACACAGATGCGGAGCATGGGCGTCCGGGCCAAACCAATCGGCGTAAAAACCCCGTGCTTATGCGGTTTTCACGGAGCGACGACGTTTTTCACGAAAAAATGACATTCGGTTTGCGGTTTGGGCACGCTTGCTGCATTCATCCTCTTATCGTCGGCAACGGCACCAGAAGGGAATCAGGTGTTTCGCGATGAAAACAACAGCGGTTCAATGCGCGCCAAGGACGATTTCAAACTTTTAAAGTCACGTTTTTTACGCTCTTTTAACGGTTTAGAAACAGTATTGAAGTTGTCAGTCTCGTTACAGTGAGGCTGTGAATTTGCGACATGGATATAGCAATCTACGACAAGCTCGTAAAGAAGCTGAAAGGAAAGTTGGGCAAGTATCGCCAATATTGTCAGCGTGATATAACTTTGCGCCGACACAAAAAGAAAGAGCCGCCCAGACAAAAATACAGGTGGGACGGCAGTACTCTTCCTAAAACCAAAGGAGCAAATCACGATGCGCGTGATGAAGTGGAGCATGATCGCCCTGGCTGTCTCGGCAGCAGGCACCTCACAGTTGGCAACGGCGTCCTCTCAGGACGATTCCAAGGGCTTTGTTGAAGACAGTACTTTCAGCATTAATACCCGCGCTCTGTATTTCAGCCGCGACTTCCGTAACAACCCGTCGGGCCCGGGCACGAAGAGCCGTGCAGAAGAAACCGGCCTGGGCTTCAACGCCCTATACGAATCGGGCTTCACCCAAGGCACCATCGGTGTCGGTGTTGACGTGATCGGCCTGTTGGGCGTCAAGCTCGACAGCGGCAAGGGTCGCGCCGGTACCGGTCTGTTCCCAACCGGTTCCGACGGTCGTTCGCAGGATGACTACTCCAAAGGCGGCGGTGCCGTTAAGTTCCGTATCTCCAATACGGTCCTGAAAATCGGTGACCAGTACACCACGGCTCCTGTGTTCGCTTCTGACGATAGCCGCCTGCTGCCAGAGCTGCCACAAGGTATCTCGATCACCAGTAACGAGATCAAGGGCCTGAAGCTGGAAGGCGGTCACTTCACCTCCAGCGTCGCGCAAAACCAGACCTACCATGACAGCCTGGGCCTGACCAAAACCGACTTTGTCGGTGGTGTGTACTCCTTTACGCCTGAGTTCACCGGTAGCCTGTACTACGCGAAGACCGAAGATTACTTCCGTAAGTACTACAGCAACCTGAACTGGACCCACGCGCTGAGCGACGATCAGTCCTTCGCCCTGGACTTCAACATCTACGACACCAAGAGCGAAGGTGCCGGCCTGCAACGCGCAGAGAAAGATGGCACCACCAAGCTCGACAACCGCGCGTTCAGCTTGCAGGGCGCTTACACCATCGGCGCTCACACCTTCACCCTGGCAGCCCAGAAAGTCACCGGCGACGGCGACTACGGCTACGGCGTAGACGGCGGCGGTAGCGTGTTCCTGGCCAACTCCGTTGCCCGTTCCGACTTCAACGCCGAAGGCGAGAAGTCCTACCAAGCTCGCTACGATATCAACATGGCGACCTTTGGCATTCCTGGTCTTAGCTTCATGACTCGTTATGTCACCGGTAGCGGCGCCAACACTGCCACCACGTCGAACGGTAAAGAGTGGGAACGCGACATCGAAGCCAAGTACGTGGTACAGAGCGGCCCAGCGAAAAACCTGAGCCTGCGTCTGCGTCAAGCCACTTATCGCTCCGGCGATGGCGTGTACTACGGTTCGCCTTCGATCGACGAACTGCGTCTGATCGCGAACTACCCGCTGAACATCTTGTAATTGACGGTTTGATTACAACGATGACTTGAGGCCTCGGCCTGAAATAAAAAGCCGCTCCCTTGTTAAACAAGGGAGCGGCTTTTTTATGGCTGTAATGTTTCAGCACGGGAATAACTAGCAAGCTAGCTAACGAGATTGACACTTGCACCTCGAACCTGACCTGACGGCCAAGTTCAAGACTATTGGCTCACGCTACTTGGCGACTGTTTCCTGCATCACACGAATAACCCGCTGCGGAAATGGAATATCAATCCCCGCCTCTTTTAAACGATCACGTGCAAGTTCGTTCAGCATAAACACCACGTCCCAATAATCCGACGTCTTGGTCCAGCAACGCAGGGATACGGTGATCGAACTGTCGCCCAAGGTCGACACCACCGCCACAGCGGCCGGGTCTGCCAACACACGCGGGTCTTTCGACAGTTCCAGCAACACCTCACGGGCTTTCTGCAGGTCGGCCTCGTAGTCCACACCTACGTCAAACACCACCTTGCGGGTCGGCTGGCGGTTGGTGTTGGTGATGATGCCGTTGGACAGGATGCCGTTCGGCACGATCACGGTCTTGTTGTCGCCGGTACGCAGCACGGTGTGGAAGATCTGGATGCTATCGACGGTACCCGAGGTGCCCTGGGCTTCGATCCAGTCACCAAGGCGGAACGGGCGGAACAACAGAATCAGCACGCCACCGGCGAAGTTCGCCAGGCTGCCTTGCAATGCCATGCCGATGGCGAGGGTGGCGGCACCGATCGCGGCAATGAACGAGGTGGTTGCCACCCCAATCATCGAAGCCACGTTGACCACCAGCATGATTTTGAGCGCAATGTTCGCAAGTCTAGTAATGAAATGTTGCAGCGCCATGTCGGCATTACGCAGTGCAAGCAAGCGCCCTACCCGGTGGGTCAACACGTTGATCAGCCACCAACCGATGACCAGGGTGACCATGGCCAGCAAAAACCGGCTGCCGTATTCCATGATCATCGGGAGCCACGATTCTGAGGTCTTGATCAGGTGATCCATTTCAGCGTTCAAATCCATCTACATTCTCCTGTTTACCGGATGTTCGGTGTATTGAGTGGCCATAAATGCAATTGAGCCCCGTAGGGCTCAATCGTGGGAGCAGGTGCTGGGGCGTGGGACGTCGAAAACGCCCCCAGGTTCCCCAAAGTGCCATCAGTCGCGGAAGTTATTGAACTGCAGCGGCATGTCGAACGTCTTGGCGCGCAAGGCCGCAATGGCCTCTTGCAGGTCGTCACGTTTCTTGCCCGTGATACGCACCTGCTCACCCTGGATGGCGGCCTGGACTTTGAGCTTGGCATCCTTGACGTGGGCAACGATCTTCTTCGCCAACTCCTTGTCGATACCTTCCTTGAGCACGGCTTCCTGCTTCATCAGCTTGCCGGAGGCGTAGGCGTCCTTGATTTCAAGGCACTGCGCGTCGATCTTGCGCTTGACCAGCGACAGCTTGAGGATCTCGATCATCGCTTCCAGCTGGAAATCGGCTTCAGCGGTCAGGTTGACGGTCAGTTCCTTTTCCTTGAATTCGAAGCTGCCCTTGCCTTTCAAGTCATAGCGACGGTCCAGTTCCTTGACGGCGTTCTCGACGGCGTTGGTGACTTCGTGTTTGTCCAGTTCGGATACCACGTCGAACGAAGGCATGTCATTTCTCCAATATAAGGGGCGGGCTCAGTAGAGATGGAGCGCGCCCGAGCTAAAATGCCGGGGCATTATAGCGGTTCTTTCGCCCCATTCACTGTGAGCGACCCCACGGAGCACAAACTGATGTCGACCACCTGGCATATTCTCGGCGCCGGCAGCCTGGGCACACTCTGGGCCACGCGCCTGGCGCGCGCGGGCCTCCCTGTCAGGTTGATCCTGCGTGATGAGGCGCGTCTGGCCAACTACCAGACCACCCAGGGTCTGACCTTGGTAGAGCACGGTGTAGCACAGACCTACCCGGTGATCGCAGAAACGCCTGACAGCCCGGAGCCGATTCATCGCCTGCTGGTGGCGTGCAAGGCCTACGACGCCCAAAGCGCCGTCGCACAGTTGCAACGACGACTGGCGCCCGACGCGGAACTGATCCTGCTGCAGAACGGCCTCGGCAGCCAGGACGCGGTCGCTGCACAAATGCTCCAGGCCCGTTGCATCTTTGCCTCCAGCACCGAAGGCGCGTTTCGCGACGGCGACTGGCGCGTGGTGTTTGCCGGCCATGGCTACACCTGGCTGGGGGACGCGAGCCACCCTACCCCGCCACTCTGGCTGGATGACTTGCAGGCGGCTGGCATTCCCCACGATTGGAGCGCCGATATCCTCACGCGGTTGTGGCGCAAGCTGGCGCTCAACTGCGCCATCAACCCACTGACCGTGCTGTATCAGTGCCGTAATGGCGAGCTGCAAGCCCATCACTGCGAAGTCGCCACCCTGTGCGCTGAACTCGGTGAACTGCTGGAATGCTGCGGCCAGCCCGCCGCCGCGCTGGATCTGCAGCACGAAGTGGAACGGGTGATCCTGGCCACGGCGGCCAATTACTCTTCCATGTACCAGGACGTGGCCGCCGGCCGCCGCACCGAAATCAGCTACCTATTGGGCTATGCTTGCCAGGCGGCCGCCCGTCATCAGCTGAACCTGCCGCATTTAAACCAGCTGCAAGTACGCTTGGTCGAGCAGCTGCTCGCACGCGGATTGCCCCGCGACTGAGCCACGCGCTACCCTGCCCGCCTGTCTATCACCTGGGAAAACCCTGATGCCGCTGCGCCAGCGTCTTGAAAACCTACCCGTCGGGCAGAAATTGCTGGCCGCCCTGCTGGTGCTGTTGACCACTGTATTGCTGGTGGCCAACTTGACCTTTATCAGCGCCGCCTACTGGATCTCCCAGGAAAGCATGGCCCCCCAGGCCTTGCAGGCCATTGGTCGCCTGGTGTCCAACCCCGCGCTCGCCGCCGAGGCCCTCGAATCACCCGCCAAGGCTGACGCCCTGCTCAATGAGCTGACCAGCTATTCACCCTTGCGCGCCGCCGCCCTTTACGACGGCGAAGGCAACCGACTGGCGCAGATGCAACACGGTGACCGCCTGCACCTGCCCGACAACTACCGGCATATCGAAGCGTGGCGCGTGACCGAGTTTCGCAGCAACCAGGTCATCACCCTGCCCCGCGCGGGCCAGCCGTCCGGTCATCTGCTGCTGGTGGCCAGCAGCGAGCTGCCGGTGGCGTTCTACACCGGCACGCTGACCGCCAGCCTGGGCATCCTGATTTTCAGCGTGTTGCTGTGGCTGATCATCGCCCGCCAGATCAAACGCCTGATCACCCGGCCGATCCATGAACTGGAAGAGCTGTCGCGCCAAGTCACCCGTGAAGAGAACTACGCCCTGCGCGCCGGTCGTGGCAACCACGATGAAATCGGCAGCCTGGCAGAAGCCTTCAACACCATGCTGTCGCGCATCGAAGCCCGCGAGCAGCAGCTCAAGCGTGCACGTGACGACTCCCAGGCCGCCTACGATCAGGCCCAAGGCTTGGCCGAAGAGACACGCCACACCAACCGCAAGCTGGAACTGGAAGTCCAAGTCCGCAGCAAGATCGAGAAAAAACTCACCGGCTTCCAGAATTACCTGAACAGCATCATCGACTCGATGCCCTCGGCACTGATCGCCCTGGATGAACAGCTCTACGTCACACAGTGGAACCAAGAGGCCAGCGCGCTTTCCGGTACGCGACTGGATGAAGCCCTGAACCAGCCGATCTACCTCGCCTTCCTGCCACTCAAGCCGTATCTGCCGCAGATCAGGGCGGCGGTCGAGCAACACACCGTGGAGCGCATCGAACGTGTCACGTGGTTCAAGGACGATGAACCCAAGCATTACGCCCTGACGTTCTACCCACTGATGGGCGGCGCCGGGCGGGGCGTGGTGATCCGTATCGATGACATCACTCAACGGCTGTCCCTGGAAGAAATGATGGTGCAGTCGGAGAAGATGCTCTCCGTAGGTGGCTTGGCCGCCGGCATGGCCCATGAGATCAACAACCCGCTGGGGGCAATCCTGCATAACGTGCAGAACATCCGTCGCCGGTTGTCTCCCGACCTGCCCAAGAACCTGGAACACGCCGAACAGGCGGGCATCGAGCTGGAAACCGTCAACCGCTACCTGCAAAGTCGTGAAGTGCCGCAACTGCTCGATGGTATCCAGCAGGCCGGGGCACGGGCGGCGAAGATCGTCACCCATATGCTCAGCTTCAGCCGCCGCAGCAACCGGCAGATGGCACCGTGCGACTTACCGGCGCTGATCGACCAGGCGGTGGAAATCGCCGGCAACGACTTCGACCTGGCCATCGGCTTTGACTTCAAGGGCCAGGCGATCATCCGTCAATTCGACCCGCAGCTGGGCCCGGTACCCGGCACCGCCAACGAACTGGAACAGGTGCTGCTCAACCTGCTTAAAAACGCCGCCCAGGCCATCCACCTGCGCGAAGACGACAGCGAGCCGGGGCGCATTATCCTGCGCACCCGCCTCAACCCACCGTGGGCGGAGATCCAGGTGGAAGACAATGGCATCGGCATGAGCGAGAACGTGCGCAAACGTACATTCGAGCCCTTCTTCACCACCAAGGAAATCGGCCAGGGCACCGGGCTTGGGCTCTCGGTGTCGTATTTCATCATCACCAATAACCACAAGGGCCAGATGGAAGTGCACTCCACCCTAGGCCAAGGCACTTGCTTTACCTTGCGCTTGCCTCTGGCCGGCAGCCAACTGCCGCCTTACGAACTTACCCAACTGGAGCAATGACCATGGGCTTTCGCCTGTCGAAAATCTACACGCGCACCGGCGACAAGGGCGAAACCGGCCTGGGCGACGGCCGCCGCGTGCCCAAGGACCACCCACGTGTGGAAGCCATTGGCGAAGTGGATACGCTGAACAGTCAGCTCGGCCTGCTGCTGGCCTATCTCGAAGCACTCGGCGGACAGCATCCGGGTTTGCAGGACGTGATCGAGGTACTCACTCCTTGCCAGCATCGATTGTTCGATCTGGGCGGCGAGCTGGCGATGCCAGAGTACAAAGCCTTGAATGCGGCGGAAGTGGATCGGCTGGAAGCGGCGATTGACCGCTGGAATGAAGAAGTGGGGCCGCTGGAGAACTTCATCCTGCCGGGTGGCTCGGCGCTGATCGCCCAGGCCCATGTGTGCCGTAGCCTGGCGCGCAGTGCGGAGCGTCGGTGTCAGCAGTTGAATGCGCTGGAGCCGCTGGAAGGCGTGGGGTTGGCGTATATCAATCGGTTGTCGGATTTACTCTTTGTGGCCGCCAGGGTTATCGCCAAGCGCCAGGGTGTAGCCGAAGTGTTGTGGCAGGCAGCAGCGAAGCCCCACTAACCCAATAAAAACGCCAAACCTGTAGTGAGCGGGCTTGCCCCGCGCTGGGCTGCAAAGCAGCCCCAACAAGGCCGCCGCGTAGGCTCAGACACAACACGCCGTCTGGTTTTGGGGCTGCTTCGCAGCCCAGCGCGGGGCAAGCCCGCTCACTACATGTCCGCGTTAAGTTTGCGGCCAGAACGCGCGAATGCCCGCCACACCTTGAGCGCCAGCTTCCCAAGCCTGTTCCCGCTCGGCAGGTCCTACCCCGCCCAACAGAAACACCGGCTTGCTGAACCCACGGATCAACTCCGCCGCCTGCGCCCACCCCAACAGCTGCGCGTCAGGATGGGTCTGAGTCGGCTGCACCGGCGACAGCGTGACAAAATCCACGTCCATCATTTGCGCCAACGCCAGCTCTTCAGCGTTGTGGCACGAAGCCGCCAGCCAGCGATCCTTCGGCAGTGGGCGGCCCTTACTCGCGTATTTACGCAGTTGCGCCGCCGTCATGTGCCAGCCGGCTGCAGGAAAGTCCCCCAACCATTCAAACGGCCCCTTGAGCATCAGTTGGGCCTTGCCCGCGCACAGGCCCACCGCGTCGACCGCGAGGTCGCGGTATTTGGGGTCGTAGCCGTTGGGCGCGCGCAGCTGCACCAGCTTGATGCCACCCGCGATGGCTTTCTGGATGCCACGCAACAACGCCGGGGTTTCCAGCTCGCCTGGCGTGATCAGGTACTCGGCAGGCAAGCGCGCCGCCGCAACGATCGGTGCATTGGCCGCCGGAAACTCATAGTTGATCAGGTCTCGAGGAGCGACCCACTCCAGCGGTTGTCCTTCGACACCCTGCGGTTCGCCGGTAAACGCCGAAACCTCCCAGACATCCAGCAACACCTGCTTGTCCGGGTAGTCATGCTGCACCTTGATCAGCGGCCGTGCCGTGGTGACCTGGATACCCAGCTCTTCCTGCAGTTCGCGGGACAGAGCGCTGGCGACCGATTCATCGGCCTCCACCTTGCCACCGGGAAACTCCCAGAGACCGCCCTGGTGCTGGGTATCGGCGCGGCGCGCCAGCAGAATCCTGCCGTCGACACCGCGGATCACCGCTGCTGCTACATGCACTCGTTTCACCGCGATTTTCCTCTTGTCTGTCAGGTACGGTATTCCGCGTTGATCTTCACGTACTCGTGGGACAGGTCGGTGGTCCAGATGGTTTCGCTGCACTCGCCGCGACCCAGCTCGATGCGGATGGTGATTTCTTCCTGCTGCATCACCGCCGAGCCCTGAGCTTCGGTGTAGGTCTCAGCACGGGCGCCACGGCTGGCGATGCACACATCACCGAGGAACACGTCGATCTTGCTCACGTCCAAGTCCGGCACGCCGGCACGGCCGACGGCTGCCAGGATACGGCCCCAGTTCGGGTCAGAGGCGAACAGCGCAGTCTTGATCAGCGGCGAGTGAGCCACGGTGTAACCCACGTCCAGGCATTCCTGATGGTTGCCGCCACCGTTGACTTCAACCGTCACAAATTTGGTCGCGCCCTCGCCGTCACGCACGATGGCCTGGGCCACGTCCATGCACACTTCGAACACGGCCTGCTTCAACGCCGCGAACAGCGGGCCGCTGGAGGAGGTAATTTCCGGCAGGTTGGCCTGGCCGGTGGCGATCAGCATGCAGCAGTCGTTGGTCGAGGTGTCGCCATCGATGGTGATGCGGTTGAACGACTTGTTGGCGCCGTCCAGGATCAGGCTGTGCAGCACATCGCGGGAGACTTTGGCGTCGGTGGCGATGTAACCGAGCATGGTGGCCATGTTCGGGCGGATCATGCCCGCGCCCTTGCTGATGCCGGTGACCGTGACGGTCACGCCATCGTGCACGAACTGGCGGCTCGCGCCTTTTGGCAGGGTGTCGGTGGTCATGATGCCGGTGGCGGCGGCGGCCCAGTTATCCACAGACAGGTCGTCCAGCGCGGCTTGCAGTGCGCCTTCGATTTTTTCCACCGGCAGCGGCTCACCGATGACACCGGTGGAGTACGGCAGCACTTGGCTAGCGTCGACGCCGGTCAACTGGGCCAGCTTGGCGCAGGTGCGCGCGGCGGCCACCAGGCCCGGCTCGCCGGTGCCGGCGTTGGCATTGCCGGTGTTGGTCAGCAGGTAACGGATCGTGCCGGCCACGCGTTGCTTGGCCAGGATCACCGGCGCGGCGCAGAACGCGTTGAGGGTGAACACACCGGCGACGGTCGAGCCTTCGGCACAGCGCATCACCACCACATCCTTGCGCCCCGGGCGTTTGATGCCGGCCGAAGCGATACCGAGTTCAAAACCGGCAACCGGGTGCAACGTGGGCAAAGGACCAAGACCAACAGCCATGAATGCGCTCCTTAAAAATAGGTGATGTCTGTGCCGTCGTGAGCGACGGTGAAATTAATGGCAAAACGCCGCGACGGCAGAGGCCGGTCGCGGCGCGGGGTGTTACAGCGTCAGGCGGAAATCTTATTCGATCTGGCCGTGGCAGTGCTTGAACTTCTTGCCCGAACCGCAATAGCACAGCTCGTTACGACCCAGCTTCTGATCGTTGCGAACCGGGGTTTGAGCCAAGGCCACATCGATCTCTTCGCCCAATACTTCAGGGGCGTCCAGACCTGGTGCTTCATCGTGCTGGAACTGCATGCGCGCAGCCAGTGCCTCGGCTTCCTGGCGCAGGCGGGCTTCTTCCTCGATCGGGTCTTCGCGACGCACCTGAACGTGGGACAGCACGCGAATCGAATCGCGCTTGATCGAATCCAGCAGTTCGGAGAACAGCGTGAACGACTCGCGCTTGTACTCCTGCTTCGGGTTCTTCTGGGCGTAGCCACGCAGGTGGATGCCGTGACGCAGGTGATCCATGGTCGACAGGTGGTCTTTCCACAGGTCGTCCAGCACGCGCAGTACGATTTGCTTCTCGAAGGTGCGCAGTGCTTCGGCACTCGCCTGCTCTTCTTTCTCGTTGTACGCCGCCAGCAGCTCGGTCATGAGCTTCTCGCGCAGGGTCTCTTCGTAGAGGTGATCGTCCTCGTCCAGCCACTGCTGAACCGGCAACTCGACACCGAAGTCGTTCTTCAACGCGGCTTCCAGGCCAGCAACATCCCACTGTTCAGGCAGGGATTGTGGCGGGATGTGTGCGCTGACGGTGGCGTTGAGCACGTCCTGACGGAAATCGGCGATGGTTTCGCCAATGTTGTCGGCGGCCAGCAACGTGTTACGCATGTGATAGATCACTTTACGCTGTTCGTTGTTGACGTCATCGAACTCGAGCAGTTGCTTACGGATGTCGAAGTTGCGGCCTTCAACCTTGCGCTGCGCCTTCTCGATGGCGTTGGTCACCATGCGGTGCTCGATCGCTTCACCGGACTGCATGCCCAGGGCCTTCATGAAGTTCTTCACGCGGTCCGAGGCGAAGATGCGCATCAGGCTGTCTTCCAGCGACAGGTAGAAGCGGCTGGAACCGGCGTCACCCTGACGACCGGCACGACCCCGCAGCTGGTTGTCGATACGGCGCGATTCGTGACGCTCGGAAGCGATCACCTGCAGGCCACCGGATTCCAGCACGGCCTGGTGGCGTTTCTGCCAATCAGCCTTGATCTGGGCGATCTGCTCAGGCGTCGGGTTGTCCAGGGAGGCCACTTCCACTTCCCAGTTGCCGCCCAGCAGGATGTCGGTACCACGACCGGCCATGTTGGTCGCGATGGTCAGTGCGCCTGGGCGACCGGCCTGGGCGATGATTTCGGCTTCTTTTTCGTGGAACTTGGCGTTGAGGACCTTGTGCTCGATGCCTTCCTTATTGAGCAGGTTGGACACGTGCTCGGACGTTTCGATAGTGGCGGTACCTACCAGGATCGGACGCCCCTGGGCCATGCCGTCCTTGATGTCGTTGATGATCGCCGCGTATTTCTCTTCGGCGGTCAGGAACACCAGGTCGTTGAAGTCTTTACGCGCCAGCGGTTTGTTCGGTGGGATAACCACGACCGACAGACCGTAGATCTGGTGGAATTCGAACGCTTCGGTGTCGGCCGTACCGGTCATGCCGGACAGTTTGTTGTACAGACGGAAGTAGTTCTGGAAGGTGGTGGAGGCCAACGTCTGGCTTTCAGCCTGGATGTTGAGCACTTCCTTGGCTTCGATGGCCTGGTGCAGGCCTTCGGACAAGCGACGACCCGGCATGGTACGGCCGGTGTGTTCGTCAACCAGCACCACCTGCCCGTCCTGCACGATGTACTCGACGTTGCGATGGAACAGCTTGTGCGCACGCAGGCCGGCATACACGTGGGTCAGCAGGCCCAGGTTGTGGGCCGAGTACAGGCTTTCGCCTTCAGCCAGCAGGCCGATCTGGGTCAGCATGTCTTCGACGAACTGGTGACCGGCTTCGTTGAGTTCGACCTGGCGGGTCTTCTCGTCGATGGTGAAGTGACCTTCTTTGGTCACCACGCCTTCCACTTCCTCGATGTGCTGCTCAAGACGCGGGATCAACTTGTTGATCTCGGTGTACAGGCGCGAGCTGTCTTCGGCCTGGCCGGAGATGATCAGCGGGGTACGGGCTTCGTCGATGAGGATGGAGTCGACTTCGTCGATCACGGCAAAGTTGAGTTCGCGCTGGAATTTTTCTTCCATGCTGAACGCCATGTTGTCGCGCAGGTAGTCGAAACCGAATTCGTTGTTGGTACCGTAGGTGATGTCGGCAGCGTAGGCCGCGCGCTTCTCTTCCGGCGGCTGGAACGGCGTTACCACGCCGACGGTCAGGCCGAGGAATTCATACAGCGGGCGCATCCAGTTGGCATCCCGGCGAGCCAGGTAGTCGTTCACCGTCACAACGTGCACGCCCTTGCCGGACAGTGCGTTGAGGTAAACACCCAAGGTTGCTACCAGGGTCTTGCCTTCACCGGTACGCATTTCGGCAATCATGCCTTCATGCAAGGTCATGCCGCCGATCAACTGGACGTCGAAGTGGCGCATGCCCATGACACGCTTACCGGCTTCACGGGCGACCGCAAAGGCTTCGGGAAGCAGCCTGTCGAGGGTCTCACCTTTAGCTATGCGGGCCTTGAACTCTTCGGTCTTGGCGCGCAATTGCTCGTCCGAAAGGGCAACCATCTGCTCTTCGAAGGCATTGACCAGCTGCACCGTCTTGAGCATGCGTTTGACTTCGCGCTCATTCTTGCTTCCAAAAAGTTTCTTTAACAAAGGCGCAAACATATCGGCAGG
>NZ_JBYVMD010000070.1:0-21716 GCF_058145955.1 Pseudomonas sp. A39 | reverse complement strand
CTGGCCCACGTGTTCCCGCCGCACTTCTCGCTGATCTGCCGCCACCTGGAGGTCAACCCGCACCTGTGCCACAGCTATGTCGAGCAACACTTGCTGGGCATCAGCCGCGAGCAGATCGGTGCCTGGTTGATGCGCTACTGGGACATGCCGGACGAATTGTCCACCGCCCTGCGCTTCCAGCACGACCCGACCTACGACGGGCAATATGCTGAGTATCCGAACCTAGTGTGCTTGGCGGTGCGCTTGTTGCGCAGCCGGGGGATTGGCTCCGGGCCGGACGAGGCGATTCCGGACGCGCTGCTTGAGCGCCTGGGCTTGAGCCGTGACAAGGCTGAGGAAGTGGTGGGCAAAGTGCTGGATGCTGAAGTGCTGTTGCGCGAGTTGGCGTCCCAGTTCAGCCAGGGCTGAATCGGTAGCGTGTTAGGCCACTATCGGGGCAAGCCCCCTCCCACAGGTTGATCTGCGAGCACAGTCAAGTGTGGGAGGGGGCTTGCCCCCGATGAATCCACCTCGGTCTACTTCTTTTTCTTCGGCTTCAAATACTTGGTCAACCCCTGGAACCAGATCACCAGCGCCGGGTTGCCCTTGATCTGGATCGACTTGTCCTGAATCCCCGTCATGAACGCCAGTTGCTTGTTCTTCGCCTGCATCGTGGCGAAGCCGTAGGCGGCGTCCTTGAACGCGATAGCAAACGCCGGCGCCGGGTGAACACCCGAGCGACTGGTGATGCGCTGGTCTTTGACGATGAAGTGACGGGCAACCTTGCCGTCGAGGGTCTGCAGCTGGAAGGCCAGGTCTTTGTCACCCAGTTGCTGCTGGAAGGCGGGATTGGTGCGGCTGGCTTTGCCCATCATCAGGCCCAGCACCCACAGGAGAAGACGAAATTTCATGCACACGGCCTCGGTGTAATTATTGAGTGGCCGCAGCAGTTTAACGATTTGCAAAAAGAACGCCACCGATCTAGCGCTTTAGCGGAAGATCGGCTGGCGTTTGACGCTTATAGCAGCATTTTACTTAAACGTTTGGGCAAGGTACCGGCGCCCAGTCGGCCAGGTTCGGATCGCGGCAGCTGCCTTCGAGCTGAGCTTTACCGGCGCTGGCGACCTTCTTGCTTTCATCTTGCTTGGTCTGGGCGGTCTGGAAGGTCTTCTCGGTGCTCACCGCTTCTGTTGGTACGGTTGGAAGAACCGGCTTTTTAGGCGGTTTGGTGCCGGTGCCTTTCTTCTTGCCCGATGTCACAGCGGGGGTTACATCGGCCTTGGCCACGGTGACCACGTCGGTACGCTGTACGCCAACCTGTTGCAGGTCTTTCTCGTAGGCCTGGGTGTAGTTGTTCAGGTCTTCGGCGGCTTTACCGTTGACCGCAACGATCAGGTCATTGGATTCCTTCAGGCCCGAGACGATTTCCGCCAGGCGCTTGCGGCCTTCGGTGTCGTTGACGGTCTTGGCTTTGCGATCAGCCACCAACTTGGTGAACGCGCTCTGGTAGCACTGCTGGGACGCCTTGGCGTACGCAGTGCTGCGGTCGATGTCAGAGGCGCTTTTGTTCACGTCAGCGGCATACGAGGCAATACGCTGGTTGTCATCGGCGATCTGCTTCTGACGTTCGGTGTAGTAACCCGCCGCGCCGCCGGCCAACGCGCCGCCTGCAGCACCGATGGCGGCGTTACGGCCACGTTTTTCCTTGTCGCCGGTGAGGGCGCCCAGCAGTGCACCGCCGGCAGCGCCGATGGCCGCACCGGTCACGACCGACTTGGTCATGTCCGAATCGGTCGCACGCAGGTGCTGCACCGGCTCGTAGCAGTTCGGGTAGTACTCGACCTTGGTGCTCGACGTGACCTTGGAGGCCGGCGACGTGGCGCAACCGGTCAGCACAGTGCTGAAACCGGCTGCGATCAGCAGCAAGTGACGCTTGGAAACCGCCTTACGGGAAAAAAGCATAGGTGTGATCTCGTTTAAGTTTGACTTGCCCAGCACGGCTCACCGCCGCCTGAGTCCCTTCCAAGCTCGCCATACAGCCAGCGATCATCGCTGACCGCTCGCTGCGAGCAATTCCTTCAAGATCGTCGCCGGGTCGGCCCGCTGTTGCTTGCGGTAGTTGCCGACATGGCGAACGAACAGTGTTGCGCGCGTCACCAGGCTCTTGCCGAGCACAGGCTTGCGATCCAACTCTTCCTTGATCCGTTGAAACTGCGCCTGGATCACCGCATCGGTGTAACGCGTGCCGGTGGCCAGGTTGTCGATATAAATCGCCACCGCGCCATCAAGCGCACTGCGACCATTGGCGATGGCCATGTCGAACAGCTGCGCGCTGGCCTCGTCCTTGTTGTCCAGGGCCTGCTGGCGACTCTTCTGCAGGTTGGCCAGGCGAATGTTGTAGTTGGCGATGGTCTCGGCCACCAGCGCGGCCGACTGAATCAGGTTGCCCGCCGCTTCTTCACGTTGCTGGGCGATCAGCGAGACATTGCGCTTGAGCTCTTCGTTGACCAGCCCCAGCTCAGCTTGCAGCTTGGGATCGACACTGGCGGCGATGATGCTGTCCAGGCGCTTGGTCGGGTCCTGGGCGTCGTCGATGGCGTCGGTCAGCGAGGCCAGGCGGCCCTCTTTCTGCCACTGCGCGAACAGCTCCTTGTAGCGCGAACGCGGTGCCGACAGCGCACCAATCGCCACGCGGAAACCCGTGGTCTCGTTGCTTTGCTCGGTGCCGTCGGCGGCAAACAGCGGGTACTCGCGGCGCATGCCGGTGAACAGCGTGCCCTCGCCTTCCAGGTAGTTGCCGCCCTTGACCACAAAGCCGCCGTAGGTGCCCTGACGGCGCCCCGCGTGGACCAATTGGAAGGACTCCTGGACCATTTCGGCCGCGTTGCCGATCACATCGAACAGGCCGATCGGGTTGGGCAATTTGGTGCCGATGGGCATCAGGCGCGCAGCCTGGCCAGTGCCGCCGGCCACTTGGTTGAACACGGCGTAATCGCCGAGCGGGCCGTCACTGTCACTGCCTTCGACGCGGCGGGGGAACAGGCGCCCTTCCAGGTCCTGGCGGCTGACCGCATGGCCACCGCGCGCGGCGAATTCCCACTCCACTTCGGTGGGCAGGCGCACAAAGCCCAAGCCGCCGTCATCCGCCGACGAGCCACGACCGCTGACCGGCAGCAACTCACGGTGGTATTTCATCAACCAGGCGCTGTACACCGCCGAAAAGCGCTCGGCTTCAAAGCGCGACAGCTTGACCTTGGGCAAGCGCCCGGCCATGCCGGTCGGCGCATCGCACGCCGGTGCCGGTTCGCCGCTGGCCAGCGACTGTGCCTGCGACATCACTTGGGCGTACTGGCGGGCGGTCACTTCGTACTTGCCGATGAAGTACAGCATCGGCTTGAGCGGGGTCTTGGCGTCGGTCTTCGGCATCAGCGGCGCGATGACTTTGTTCCAGTCTTTGGGCAAGTCCTTGAGGGTGAACTGGCCGTTGATGAAGTCACGGCGGTAGCCGGAAATAAACGACTGCTGATAGCCCGCCTCGCCTTCGGCAAAGGGGTAGCCGAGGCTGATCTCGCGGTCATCCAGGGTGCCCTGGGCCAACACGTAGGCGTAGCGGAACACCATGTTGCCTTCGCACGGCAGCGGCAGGCTGACGTCGCCTTCCAACGGTTTGGGGTTGTCGAGCTTGTCACTCGCCTCATCGGCCCAGGCCATCGAGGCCAGGGTCAGCGCCACGCAGGCGCCCAGTAACTTATACATCTCTGATTCCTTCAGAAGCCTGGATCCGCGCCACTCGCCAACCACCACAGGCCGCCGCCACGGCGCTGACGCCCATGACTGCAACCAGGGCCAGGCCGTAATGACGCGCCAACAGATGGCTGGCGTATTCGCCCGGCACCTGCACAAATAACTGATTCAACGCCGCCTCGGCCACGCCATACAGGCCGGCACTGAGCACGGCAGCAAAACCTGCGCTGTACAGCGCCTGCACCACCACAAACAGCAACAGCCCACCCGTCGAGAACCCCAACAGGCGCAACACCGACAATTCCCGACGCTTGCGCGCCACAGCCGCGAGGGCCCCGGCAAAGATCGCCGCAAACGCACCCGCCACCGCCAAACCGCCAATCATCCAAAACACGATCGACAGGTTGCGGCTCAACGACTGCACCTGGGCGATGGTCTGGGCCTGGGTCGACACCAACAGGTTCTGACCGGCGAAAAACACCCGCAGCGGTTCCACATCGACGAGGCGACGGGCGTACAGGCGGAACGCCGGGTACACACGCTGCTCGGTCACACCAACCGCCTCCCCGACCCAGCCCAGCGCCGGTACTGCACGACCATCACGGTAATCTTCTGCTGCTTCCAGCAATTTCAAATCGGCAAACAACCCGTCACGGGCGAAGGCCTCCAGCGGCAGTACCGCCAGCACCTGCAAGCGCGTGCGCTGGGCTTCCACGCGCCCCGCCACTTGCCGGGCAAAACTGGTTTCCAGCCAATCCCCGGGCCGCGCCGCCAGCTTCTCGGCGGCGGTGTGACTCAGCACGATCTGGTCCAGGCCCCGAGGCAACGGCAAGCCGTTCAACAACGGATCGCCCGACGCCGTCGGCAGCATCTCCAAGCTCAACGAGCCCACCTGCGCTGTTGCCGCAATCTGCCGCGTGCGCGGTACGGCAAACGCTACATCGCTGCGCTGGCCGAGCTGCTCGATAAAGGCGCTGCTGAATCGACCACCGCCCAGCGGAATAATTTCACGGGTGGCGGGGTCAGTCTCCAAACGTTCGGTCAAACTGCTAACCAGTCCAAATTTCAGGCCGAATAACACCAGCAACGGGGCGATCACAGCGACCAATGCCAGCACCGAACAGGCCGACAGCCACGCGTCGTTGCGGTAATCCTGCCAGGCGAGCGACGCGACCAAGCCGATGCGCATCAGCACGCCTCCCCGAGGGTCGCGGTGACGCCGCCGTCGGTGTCGCGACGGCAACTGATGCGCCGCACCTGCAAGCCACTGGCGCGGGCCAATGGTTCGTCATGGGTGGCGATCACACACGCGGCGCGGTGCTCACGAGCCTGGGCCAGCAGCGCCTGCATCACGCGCTCGGCGTTCAGCGGGTCAAGGGACGCGGTGGGTTCATCCGCCAGCACCAGCTGCGGCGCATGGGCCAGGGCGCGGGCGCAGCTGACGCGCTGGCGCTGCCCCACCGACAACGCGGCCGGTTTCTTGGCCAACTGGTCACTGATTTCCAGTTGCTCGGCCAGGCGCAACACGCTGCCGTCGTCCGTCAAGCCGAGCAGTTGCCGGGACAAGGCGATGTTGCCGCGCACGTCGAGAAACCCCAGCAGGCCACCGGTCTGCAGCACATACCCCAGATGCTGGCTACGCAGCGCGGCCAACGTGGACTGCTGCTCGCCGCGCCACAACCCGGCGATGTCGTGCTGATGGAAATCGAACTGCCCGACCTGGTCCGGCGCCAAGACCAGCGCCAGCAGGTCCAGCAACGTGCTTTTGCCGCAACCGCTGGGCCCGACAATCGCCAATTGCTCACCCACGCGCAGCGTCAACGCCGGGATCACCAAGCGATAGCGCTGGCTACCGACGCCCCGGCTCTTGTGCACCGCGCTCAGGTTCAGCATCACGGCAACGTCGACAGCGGCACGCGGTACAACGCGTCGCCCGGCTCGGCATCGCCGAAACGGACCCAGTTGGCCACGTCATTGTGGAAGGTTTCATAGAGGCGGATCTTCGAATCCAGCTCGTCGATAAAGTCTTCCTGCTCGGCCACGCTCAACGACAACCACAAGTCCTGGGTCATGTTCAGCGACTTGCTGCGGTACGGCAGGCCTTCCAGGTATTCGCCAAGAATGCCGCCGTCGGCCAGGTTGCCGCCCTTGCGCAGGGCCTGCGGGTCGCGGCTCATGTAGGCCGAGGCGCTGGCGATTTCCTGGAAGAAGTCCTTGGGCGAAGTCTGGGTCTTGCGCGCCGCGTCGATGATCAGTTTCAACGACTGTTGCAGGTCGTTGAGCTGCAATTTGGTCAGCATCACGCACACCTGGAACGCCGGCAGTGCCGGGTTGGTCAGGTCGCGGTCGGCGGTCCAGGCGCTGACCAGTTGCGGCGCCTGGCTCGCGGCTTTGCGACCGAGGAAATCCATGTGCATGGCGTAACCGACGGCTGCGGATTTATCCGCCAAGGTGGGCGCGGAACTCAACAACGGCACTGGCTGCGGCGTATTGCTGCGTACCTGATGAACAAGGTTGGCGAACACCGTGCCGATTTCGTCCACACGCTCGCCCAATTTACGCACGTCGCCACCCGGCACCGGCGTGTAGAGGTCGCCGATCTGCGGGTTGGCGTCGGCGGTAAGGATGCGGTACTGGCTCTCGGCACCGGCATGGGTTTTCTTGCCGGCGTCGGTGCGCAGGTGCAGGGCGTAGATCTTGATCTGCTTGCCCAGCGCCGCCTGGCGCACTTCGGCTTCGTTCATCTGGGTGGCGGCAAACGGGTCGTTCTTGCGCAGCGCGCCAGCGTCGGTGACCAGCAGGATAATGCGCCCGCCGTAGCCGGACCAATCCATGCCATCCACCGCCTGCATCACCCCGGCGAACGCGTCTTCGTTGAACGAATGGCTGGACACCGTGGACGCCTTGACCTGGCGCGCCATGTCGAGGAAGCGTTGCGGGTCGCGGCCCTGGTCGAGGCTGATCAGGGTCTTGGCCACGTACTCCAGGCCTGGGGTTTTCTTGATACTGCTGCGAAAGCCCACCATGCCGAAACTGACACTGTCCAACTCGCCACGCTCGGCAATGCGCGTTTGCAGTTCGTGCACCACGTCGCGAATCTGGTCGATGTAGGGCTGCATCGACACGGTGGTGTCGACCACCAACACCACGGCGGTACGGAAGGCGTCGGCGTTGGCCTTGATCACCGGCGTCGAGGGCTTGGCGGCCGCGCTGCTGCCGGGGTCGATGGAGGCCACATTGAGCAGCTGCACCGGCTGGCCGTTTTCGTCAAAGCTCTCTTTGGAATCGAAGATCGGCAACAGGTAGAACTGGTTCTGCGGCACCGCGCTGGCCGTCGGTTCCAGGGCCAGTATCTGGCTGTTGTCTTCGCTGTTTTTCTGCGCCTTGGCCAGCACGCCTTTGGCGGCGGCCGGGTCGGCCAACAACTTCTCTACTTCGCCGGATTGGCGCAGGAACATCACGGGCGCCCGGCCCGAACGTTCGGTGAACTTGAGCACCAGGCTCTGTTTCCAGTCGCTGACGTGTGACGCCGGCAGCCAACCGTCGCTGCGCCCATCGGTGGCGGCACCGACGCGTACCCACGGGCTGCCGTCAACGTCCTTGCGTTGGTAGACATAGAGCACGGAAAACGCCGGCAGGGCTTTGCCCGGCGCGCTGCCTGCGTCAGAGGAAAGCTTGGCGCCCGGCTTACTCAGGACGCGCTGGAACAGTGTCTTCTTACCTGCCATCAGTAACGGACGCTGGCCGCCGTCGACGTCGGGAACAGGCGGCGCCACCGTCGGCACCACCGCAGCCGGCGGCTTGGCGACGGGCTTATCGCTACCGCTCAACCACCAGTAACTGGCACCACCGATGGCCAAGGCCACCGCCACCGCAACCGCCGCCAGCGCCATCACCGGCCCACGGCGCTGCTCGGACACGGCGTTGTGTTGCGTCGGTGTCACCACCGGCTGGCGCGCGACAGGTTGCGGCTGTGGTTTATCGGTCGGAATATCGATAGTGACCGGGGTCATACCCGCCAGGTCGAAGCTCAGCGGGATGGGCAGCGGCCGCACCAAGGTGGCCTCCGGCGACTCCGCCGGCAGGTTATCCAGGGCCTGCAACAACGCCGCTGCATCCGGGAACCGTTCCGCCGGGTCCTTGGCCAACAGCTTGCGCAGCACCTCCTGGTAGCGACCGTGGTGCACCGGCAGTTCCGGCAATGGCTCAGTCAGGTGCGCCAATGCCGTGGACAGCGCGTCGGTGCCGCTATACGGCAGCTTGCCGACGAGAATTTCATACAGCACCACACCCAACGCGTACAGGTCGGCACGGCCGTCGATCTCCTGGCCCCGCGCCTGTTCCGGGCTCATGTAGCTCGGCGTGCCCACGGCAAACCCGGCCTGGGTGAACTGGGTGCGGTCGTCCAGCGACTTGGCGATACCAAAGTCGGACAGCACCGCCGTGCCATCAGCGCGAAACAGAATGTTCGCCGGTTTCACATCGCGGTGCACCAGACCTTGGGCATGGGCATAGCCCAGCGCCGAGGCGATCTGGCGAATCAGCGTCACGCCCTGCTCCGGCGTCAACCCTGCGGCGATGCGCTCCTTGAGCGTACCGTTGGGCAGGTATTCCATGGCCATGTAATACAGCTCACCGACGTTGCCGATGTCATGGATGGTCACCGTGTGCGGGTGCGACAAGCGCGCCAGGGTCTTACCCTCGCGCAGGAAGCGTTCGCAGAAGCTCGGGTCGGCCGCCAGCGCCGCCGCCATCACCTTCAACGCCACCTTGCGCTCCAGCGAGCGCTGGGTCGCCAGGTACACGCTGGCCATGGCGCCTTCGCCGATCTCGCCTTCGATGTCGTAGCCGGGGATGACGATGTTCATGGCGATACCTTCACGACGATGGCGGTGATGTTGTCCGGCGCGCCCCGGTTGAGCCCCAGGTGCACCAGGCTGCGCACGATTTCATCCGGTGCGTCATGGCTGAGCACTTCGCGGATCTCATGGTCTTCGACGGTCTTGTTCAAGCCGTCGCTGCACAGCAGGTAGCTGTCACCGGGGGCGATCAGCAGGTCGACCACCGCCAGGTCCAAGTGAGCCTCCACGCCAATGGCGCGGGTGACGATATTGGCGCGTGGGTGGACGCGGGCGTCGGCTTCGCTGAGCAGGCCGCTGTCTTGCAGGTCCTGGACGTAGCTGTGGTCGCGTGAGATGCCTTCGAGCACACCGTCGCGCAAGCGGTACAAGCGACTGTCGCCGGCCCACAGGCACACGCCGCGCAGGCCTCGGGCGGCCAACAGCACCACGGTACTGCCCATCATGGACACGCCACGGTGGGCGGTTTCTTCGCGCACGGCTGCGTTGATGCGGATCAGGTCGTTGCGCAGCGCCGCCGTGTATTCATCCAGCGAGCGCCCCACCGGCACGCTGCGCAGGCTGTCGACGATCAGGCTGCTCACATAGTCCCCCGCCGCATGCCCGCCCATGCCGTCGGCCACCACCCACAGACGATTTTCCGGCAGGTCCAGGCAGGCGTCTTCGTTGACCTGGCGGACCATGCCCACATGGCTTTTGCTCGCGGATTTGTACGTCGACCCCATCTACACCACACCTTCTTGTCCGAGCAAAAACTGCGCAAAATCGCTGGCGGCAGGCAGGCCCTGACACCGCAAAAAACCTGGGGAAATCGCCTGCGAGCCCCGGCCCCACCACAGGCTCGCGCCGTCGCAGGCCAGTTCGGCGAGCGCGGTCATGCGCTGGTGCGGTTCGGTGGCGGCCACCCGCTGCAGACCGGCGAAACGGCTGTCCTGCGCGCGTAGCTCGCTCGCCGGGAAACCCAGGCTATCGAGACCGTCATTGAAGCGTTCGAAGGTGGCACCGGTATCCAGGGTGCTGAGCAACAGCGCTTCGGCCTGCTCGAACCAGCTGTCCGGCCCGCCCACCAGCGAGGCTGGGTTGGTGGCGTGATCGAGCAACGCCACCACCGCCAGCGGAAAGTAGCGGCCGACCCGATCGATGCTCGGCATCACCACGCCCGCCGCCGCGTCCGGCCCACACACGCCGGGCGCCAGTACAAAGCGCCACAGCGGGCTGACCAGGTACGTGTTGAGCCAATCAGCGCCGAGGCTGTTTTGGCTGGCAAGCAAACCCGCCGCCAGCCAGCTGTCCCACGGGCCGATAAAACTCTGGGGCAAGGCGCGGCTGACAAAATCGCCGCGGCTGGCCAACTTGCCGTAGAAACCCAGCGCCGTCATAGCCGCTCCGGCAGGCTGAAGCCGCTGAGCACGCGGCTCTTGAACGGGTTGAAGGCACTGTTGGCGCGCAGCTCGTAGGCGATGCTCGCACCGTCGACGCGCAGGCGCAGGTTGAAACGGTCCGGCGAATTACCGGCGGTGAGGTCCGATTGCTCGAGCAAGCGGAACCAGGCCCACGGCCCGTCCAGGGTCACGCCCGAACGGCCACTGGCCGATGGCGGCATGATCGAAATGCGCACCACGCCAATGCTGCCAGGGTTCGGCCATTGCATCGCCACCGGGCGGCTGGGGCCGTGGTCGTAGCTCAATTGCTGGCCGTCGAGGTCAAGCAAAAACTGCGTGATAGTCGGGTCCATCGACACCGGCTTGAGTTCGAACCGCACAATCGGCTGGGTCCCCCCGGCGCGGAAGAACGCATCGCGGATCGTCGCCGCACGCTGGAAGGTTTGCAGCACACCCGGTGCAATCCCGAGTTTCTGTGCGGCGCCCGGCTGCCAGCGCCAGGTCTGCGCGGAGGTGTCCACGTAGGGCTGCAGGTATTTGCGGAAGTAGTTGTCCATCACCCCGCCCACCCCGAAGAACTGGCCGAAGTCATCCAGAGTGGCATCCCGCGCACTGCCCGGCGACATCGGGTAACGCCCGGCCAGCGACTGGCGATACACGTTGACCACTTCACTGACCCACGCCGCGTTCAACTGGTTACGCACGCCGCCCATCATGCTGTTGGTGGTGGAGTTGACCACCGACTTGACCATGCCCTGCACCAACGGCGGCTGGCGCTCGGCATTCAGGCTGACCCGTGTGGCCGCAGCCGCCGCCTGGTTCTTTGCTTCGCCGAGCAACGCATCGCCGCTGGCACCTACCATGGCGCTGACCTGCACATACAGCGCATTCATGTCGGTGAGCAGGCCATCGATGGCCGCCGGCTCGCCTTCGTTCTTGCTGACGATGCTGTTGAGTTCGGTAAAGTGCGCGGTCACCGGATCATCCGCAGCGACGGGCGTATTGGCGGTCGGTTGCTCCTGGCCGAGCAGGCTGCCCAGGCGCTCCTTGAGTTTGTCGACGCCCCCTTCCACCGGCACACCTTTGGCGGCCAGCTGGCGTTCTTCGGCTTGCAGATCGGTTTCCTTGGCCACGGCCACCAGCAGTTTTTTCAGCGGCGAGGTCGGGCCGGAAATCACCCGCAGCACGTCGGCCGCCTGGGCCACGCTGGTGATCGGCACGAAGTCGATGTCCGCGAGCAAGGCATCCCACTGGCGCTGGTAATCCTGGAAATACAGGCGGCGCACGTCGGCGGCCAGGCTCACCACGTTCTGCTGGTCGGCCTGTTCGTGGCCCAACACCCACTGCTCTTCAGCGAGGGTGCCGGTCTGGTTCAGGCTGCTCAGCAGGAACGCCTGGCGATAGCCTTTGGCGGTGAAGAAGCCACTCAACGGCTCGCCCAGCGGCTTGCCGCTTTTGCGGCTGAACACCAGCGCTGCGTCACGACCGGCGGCTTCGTTGATGCGAAAGTCCGGGATGCCTTCGGGCAGTTTCTGGCGCTTGACCCGGTCGTAGACGCGCTGGGCCACCGGCAGTTGTTGCAACTGGCGACGCAGGTCATCGATCAAACGTGGGTCGAGGCGTGCGCTCGGCGGATGACGTTCGAACAGCGCCTGCAAATGCCCGGCCAGGGCCTGCCGTTGGTCCGCCGGCAGATCGCGGGGCAGGTTGCGGTCCCAGTCGAGGGCGATCCAGGCCTTGATGAAGTCCGGGTCGTAATGCTCGGTGTCAGCGAGCATCAGGTAGGCCTTGAGGCCTTCGTAGAGGAAGTCGGAATTGCCGCCACCGTGCAGTTGTTCTTCGATGCGCGTCACCAGGCGTGGCGCGAACACCGCGATCAACAGCTTGCGGTAAACACTGGCGGACTCGGCTTCAAGCATGTCGCCCTGGTACAGCCCGAGGCCTTCGGACCAGCTGGGCGAGTCGCCCGCCAGGTTCTTAACAGCGTTGAGCAACGGCAGCACGGCGAGGACGTCGCGCTGCGCCGGGCTCAGGTTCTGCACGGTCTGGCCCAATGGTGCGACCTTTTGGTCGACCTGGGCGATATACGCCTGGTTGGCGCGGTAACTCACCCACCACAGGCCGCTGACCACCACGACCAGCGCCACGGTGGCGGCCAGCACACCGCGTGCAATCCATTTGCGCCGACGCTCGACCTTCGGGTTCACCCCCACCAGGCCACGCTCGGCAAACGCCACCGCAGTGAAGAGTTTTTCGATGAAATAACTGCGCCCGGTGCCACTCTGGCGCGCCAGGTGCTGGCGGTCCAGGTTCATGCTCTGGGCCATCGCACCGATCAGACGGTCAATCGGGCTGCCTTCCTGGGTACCGCTGGTGAAGTACACGCCGCGCAGCAACACGCGCTCTTCAAAGGCATTGGGTTTGAACACGCCTTCGAGGAAGCTTTGCAGGCAATCCTTCAACGCACCGAACTGCTGCGGGAAGCCGTAGATCAGGTCGCGCCGCGCGGGGTCGCGTTCCTGTTGCAGGCGCTCCACCAGGCGTTCGTTGAGGCGCTGCTCCAGGCCGGCGAACTCACTTTGCAGATGCGCCAGCGGGCTGTCGGTGTTCTTGCCGTCGTCCAGGGCAAAGGTCATGCCCCACACCTGGGCGCGCTCTTCCTTGCTGAGGTTGTCGAAGAACTCCATGAAGCCCGGCACCAGGTCGAGCTTGGTCAGCATCAGGTAGATCGGGAAGCGCACGCCCAGTTGGGTGTACAGCTCCTGAATACGCAAGCGGATGGCGGCGGCATGGGCGGCGCGTTCGGCGTCGGTGCCCAGCAACAGGTCCGACAGGCTGATGGCGATAAAGGCGCCATCGATCGGGCGGCGCGAGCGCTGCTTTTTCAGCAGGTCGAGGAAGCCCAGCCACGCGGCTTTATCCACCGTGGAGTTGCTGTCCTGAGTGGTGTAGCGGCCGGCGGTGTCGAGCAATACGGCTTGATCGGTGAACCACCAGTCGCAGTTGCGCGTACCGCCGACGCCGCGCACGGCACCGGCGCCCAGCTGCGCAGCCAGCGGAAAATGCAGCCCGGAGTTGACCAGCGCCGTGGTCTTGCCCGAACCCGGCGGGCCGATGATCACGTACCACGGCAGCTCGTAGAGGTTGCGGCGTTCATCGCCACCCAGCTTGGCCTTTTTCAGCAGCGCCAGGGCCTCGTCCATGCGCTGGCGCAGGGTGGTGAGTTCTTCGGCGGTAGCGGTGCTGTTGGGGTCGGCCGGGGTTTGCGCGGCCAGGCTGCGCATCACTTCGGCGGCCTGGCGGCGGGCCTGGATGATGCGGAACACACGGTAGGCAATCCATACCGCAAACACCAGGATGATCAGCGCCCAACGGCGCCCTTCCGGCACCAGCACATCGAGCAACGGCCCGACAAACCAGATGATCAGGCTCAGGGCGATCAGGCCCAGCACGGGGATCACCCAGCGAATCATGAAACTGAAAAACGCCTTCACTCGACGCCCTCCGCCAATACGGTGATTTCAACCCGACGATTGCGGGCACGGCCTTCGGCGGTGGCGTTGGTCGCCACCGGCTCGGTGTCGCTGCGGCCCTCGGCGCTGAAGCGGTCTGCCTGGCCGGTCTTGGCCGCGAGGATGTCCAGCACCGACTTGGCCCGCGCTTCGGACAGCGCCCAGTTGGACGGGAAACGCAGCGTGGCAATCGGGCGGTTGTCACTGTGCCCGGTCACCCGCACCTGGCCCTTGACCTTGCGGATGGCGTCGGCGATGCGCAGCATCAGCGGCTGGTAGTCATCGACGATGCTGGAGCTGGCGGACGCAAACAGCTCATCGCCACGGATGGTGACCACCGAACGGTCGACCGCATCTTCCACGGCAACGCGCCCCGCCTTGATGTCTTCCACCAGGAAGCCGGCCAGACGTGGGCGCTCGATGACTTTAGGCTGCGCCACCGGACGGTCGATGGCCTGCACCGGGATCTCACCCAGGGCATGGATATTCTTGAACACCGGCTCGGCATCCGACGCCAGCTTCAAACGCAAACCAAACAGCAACGCCAGCAGGAGCGCGACGCCGATGGCCACGGCGATCCACGGCGGCATGAATTGCGCCAGGCGATCACGGGCCACGGTCACGCCGCGCCAGTGCGGCGACAGCTCACGCTCGTGTTCACCACGCGCACTGCGAATGGCCGCGGCGGTGCGCTCGCGCAGGGCTTCCAAGTGGCTGCGACCGTCGTTCATCACGCGGTAGCGGCCTTCGAAACCCAGGCACATGCACAGGTACAACAACTCCAGCAGGTACAGGCGTTCCCGCGGGCTTTGCAGGCAGTGGTCGAGCAACTGGAAGACTTTTTCGCCACCCCAGGCTTCGTTGTGCACGGTGATCAGCAGGCTCTGCTTGCCCCAATCACTGGTGCTGCCCCAAGGCGTGCTCAATACCGCTTCATCCAGCGCGGTGCACAGCGCGTAACGGGCCAGCAGCACTTCGTTGCGGGCGATACCGGCCGCTTCGGCGCGCTCTTCGAACTGGCGCAAGTAAGCCAACAACTGTGCGCGCAGGCTGGCCGGTGCCGGGTGGGCGATGGTGTTGCGCAGGCGCGTCAGCAGCGCCAGCAAGGGGCCGGCGGCGCTTTCCAGCGGGTTGAGGCCCTGGCTCTTGCCGGTGAGCATCGGCGCGGCCGGCATGGCCAGCGGCGAAGGTTCGGCACGCACCGGTTCCGGCGCCCGGCCACCCGGACGCGGCATGAACTGAGTGCGGTCATCATCATTGGGATGCATCGCGGATTATCCTCGGATCGCCCAGAAGGCCAGGTTCAAGCCCGGGAACTGCCCGGCGATATGGAAGGCAAAACCGCCGGAGTTGCCCAACTGTTGCCAGGCCTCGCTGCCGCGATCCAGCTCGTAATAGGTCGAGCCGGCGTGGTACGGCAGTTGGCGTGGCGCCACCGGCAGAGGCAACAGGCTGATGCCCGGCAGTTGCAGGTTGACCAGGTCGCGGATGTGCTCCACCGAGCCGACTTTGCTCTGCTGGCCGAAGCGCGCACGCAGGGTTTCACCGGGCACGTCGGCCCGCACCACGAGGATGAAGCTGGCGTTGTCGAGCAGGGTCTTGTCGGCCAGCATCGCCACGTGCACGCCGTAGGCTTTCTCGACAATCGGGATCGGCGTGGCCTTGCTGTCGATCAGCATCGACAGCGCTTCACGCAACGCCGCCATCACCGGGGCAAAGCTCAGGGCCAAGTCGTCGTGCTGGTACTGCGGGTATTCCTGCGGGCGACGGCCCGAGGTGGAGAAGGTCGAGAACTCGCCGGCCAGGCTGACCAACTCACTGAAGAAACGCTCCGGGTGCAGCGGGCTCAACTGGCTCAAATGCTGGATCAGCGGTTGGGCACGGTTGACCAGTTGCAGCAGCATGAAGTCGGCAATCTCCGACGCGCCACCGGCGCCCGAGGCAACTACGCGGCCAGCCAAGGCCTCGCCGCGCTGGTGCAGCAGGCCGAGCAGTTCACTGCGAAACGCCGTCAGCGGCTTGCTCGCGGCGACGTCCAGCACCGGCGGAATGTAAGTGTCGTCGAGCACCAGCGCACGGTCGGCGCGCTTTTCCTTGATACGCACCAAGCCCACGGCGGCGTAATCGCTGATGCCATCCTGGGCAGTCAGCAGACGTAGGGCGCGGGAACCCACGGCCACCGGGGCGCGATTTTCGAACGGGGCGTTGTCGTCGCGCACTTCGCGGACCTGGCTCACGTAACGCGCCGCTTCCAGGGCTTCGCCTTCATCCACGGTATCGCGGGCGCCGGCACGCTTGAGCGGCAGCGCCAGGTACACCAGGCCGTCGCGCAGGTTGTCGTCAATATTCAACGGGCTCGGTGCCAGGTCGTCCTGGGGGATGTTAAACGGCGTACCGTCCGGCAGCAGGCCGCGCGCCGATACGATCGCCAGCTTGCCCTGGGCCAGCAGGCCCTGGTCGATCAGCAGCTCGGAAAACCCCCAGGCGCCGGCGGACAACGGGCGGCTGCGGGCGTCGATCAGGTTTTCCAGGTAACGGTCATGCTGCTGGAAGTGCTGCGTTCCGATGAACATGCCTTCCGACCAGACCACGCGATTGTTCCAGGACATGGGGGCTCCGATTGCTTCTTATTGGGCAGGGCTGGATGGGGTGACCACGACGTCGGCGCGCACGGCGCGTACATCGAGGCTGATCTGGTATTCGGTGTATTGGCGCGCGGGCACGTTGATCACCGTGCGCCATTGCGCACGGTCCAACTCGCGATAGCCCACCAAGAGCCCGATCTGGCGCGTGGACGGGTCGAGGTCGCGCTGGATGCTCAGTTGCTCGCCGGGTTGCACCATCACTTCGTCCTGGTCCAGCAGGTCCAGGCCCAGGGTCGATTGCGCCCGGTCAGCCAGGGCGAAGTAATCGGAACGGGCGAAGGTGGCGGCGTTTTTCAGTTCGAAGATGCGCACCCGCACCGGCGCGGCCTGGCCGTTGGCGCCGGGGTTAAGCCCGCTGATCGCGTGGAAGTGCAGCTCGACGGCGGCCGTATCCGCTTCAGCCTCGGCGGCGGTTTCGGGTTTGGCGGCGTCTTTGGCACACGCCGTCAGCAAAAGCAGTGTGGCAATTGCGAGTAAAAACCTGGGAATCATCCTGCGTCCTCAATGACGTACTTAGCTATCCGTTGATCCATGTGTCGCGGCGCGGTGTTACCGACGCTGTCGTGCGCTGTGCTCTTCGTAGGCTCGGCTGAATTCGCGGCCGAACAGGTCCTGGAAGTCTTCCTGGGCCTCGCGGGAAATATTGCTGTAGAGCTCGGTGAACTGCTGCCAGTACTGGGCCTGGCGCGAGCCATTGAAAATGCTCGACAGCCCGCCGGGCTTGCCCATGCGTTCCTCCAGCTGGGCCGGCTCAAAGCGACTGAGCAAGTGCTTGATCGCCGCTTCCACACCGGCCATCACCGCCAACTGGTGGGCACGCAGGTCGTTGAAACTGTCGCGCACGGCGAGATCCGGCGCCATAAACGCCTGGTTGCCGTGACGAAGCAAGAGCAGTAACGCTTCGTCGGCGTTCGGGGCGAATTTCAACGGGTTGTTTTCCGCTGGCTGGATCATCGTCTGCTGCATGCGGAACTCGCCCTTGAGGCTGGCGCGGGCACGCAACACGTCGATCAGGCCTTCGACCATCAGGCGGTAGCTGCGGCCGATGCTTTCCATCTGTGCCTCGGCCTGGGCTTTGTCCAGGCGCAGTTGGTCCAGGCCCGCGCCACGCAGGAAGGCTTGCAGCAGGTCGGGTTGTTGGCTGTCTGCCACGGGGAGCACGGGCTCGACCACGGGAGGCGGCTGGATGATCGGCGGTGGAGGTGGCGGCGGCGGCGCAGCGCTGGCAACAGGCGCAGGCGTATCGCCAAACAGGTCCCAGTCTTCGGGAATCACCGAGCCCGACACCGCGGGCGGCTCGGCCGCGGGCACGACGACCGGTGCCGGTGGGCGAAAGTCGTGCTGCTCGGAAGGCACGTGGTCCGGCACGGTCGGTGGCGGTACGGCGGTGGGGCTGAGGAAATCAAACAGGTCCGGCAGCGTGTCCATCGACGAAGCGCCCTGGAACTGCGGTGCAATCGCTGGCGTGGGGACTGGCGTGGGCTTGTTCACCACGGCGCCCATCAGCGCTTCAAAGCTGTTCGGTGAATCGCCGGCAAAGGCCTGGCTATCAACGGCTTGCACGTTGAAGTCGATACGCGCCTGGATCTCGTAATCGCCGATACGGATCAGCTCGCCGTCTTGCAGTGGCTCGCTATTACCCCGGCGCATACGAATACCGGCGTTCACTAACTCCACACCGTTAGTGCTGTTATCGGTTAAATAATAACGGCCATCTTTGTATTGAATAACGCAGTGTTGCGAAGACACCAACCGCTCAGGATCAGGCAATACCCAGTCATTATCCGAGCTGCGGCCGATAGCCATCGCGCCCTGATTCATGGACTTTTCCGAGCACTGCCCAGGGGTAATCTTGTGATAACTAGTGATAGTCAAACACAGCGACATCTTGCCTCCTTGCTGATACTTCGCGCGCGGTCGACTCCCAGGACAACGGTTCCCGAGAATCCCCATCAGGTCGTGCAATCGACCCTCTACAACCTGCTTTTCCAGCATGATCGCTGATCTTAACTGGGCTCTATGACAAAAATCCTGTCCCGGTGCGTCGTTCGACCCACCAGTCGCGCAGGTTGTTAAGCACCGCACATCTGTCACAGAGGGCGAATAGCTTACCTTGACAAGGCCTAACTACTACACCAAAAATGCACAACTTCTTGAATACCAGTGATGGCACATTAGTGGCATCTTGCATATATGACCAAGAAAACATGCAAAGTTCCTCGCGCAACTAATACATGAATTGCCCGCCATCTAACGGGCCGATAGGGAGATCGATTTCAGTGGATGTGCCGTTGCTGCTCACCGCCGTTTCCGCGACTTCGCCATGTGGCGAAGACATGGAATATGACGCGCAATTTTTGCAATTGGAGCGTGATGCCAAGGGCCAACCCGAGCGCAGCATGGGCGACGCCATCCTGCCCGCCGAGCCGCCGGAATGGCGCAGCATCCAGCAGCAAAGCCTCGATCTGCTGGCGCGCAGCAAAGACCTGCGCATCACCCATTTCCTGCTGCAAAGCGCCCTCGCCCTCCAAGGCGTGACCGGCCTGGCCGAAGCGCTGACGCTGATCGACGCCCTGCTGCGCGATTACTGGGCCGACCTGCATCCACGCCTGGACGCCGACGACGATAACGACCCCACCGTACGCATCAACGCCCTCACCGGCCTGACCTGCGACACCAACATTCGCTTGCTGCGCGAAAGCATCCTCACGCGCTCACGCACCTTCGGCCCCGTGACCCTGCGCGCGGCGCTCAACGCCAGCGGCCTGTTGAGCTTCCCCGATGAACAACTCGGCGCCCAGCAACTCACCGCCGCGTTCCTCGACAGCGACCCCGAGCAACTGCAAGCCACCCGTGACGCCCTGATTGCGGCGCGTGCGGCGTGCGAAGCCATCGAACAACACGTCAACGACCAGGTCGGTTCCGCCCAGGGCGTGGACCTGAGTGCCTTGAAGCAACCGCTCAAGCAGGCGTTGCAGATACTCAATCAAGCGGTGCCAGGCACCGCCGGCAGCAGCGAACCCGAGGCCGTCAGTGACGACAATGCCCCCTCGGTCGACTTCGCCACCGCCCCCGCAGCGCCGCGCCCCGTTGGCGATATCGCCAGCCGCGACGATGTGCTGCGCAGCCTCGACAAGATCCTTGCGTACTACACCCGGCACGAGCCTTCGAGCCCGCTGCCGGTGCTGTTGAACCGGGCGAAGAATCTGGTGCACGCCGACTTTGCGGCCATCGTGCGCAATCTGATTCCCGACGGCATGTCCCAATTTGAAAACCTGCGTGGCCCGGACGGCGAGTAAGCCGCCCGACTGTGCAGTAACAACACCGTCGCTCAAGCGACCAGGAGCAGCAACGTGGCGAAGCAAAGTTCTCAGAAATTCATCGCGCGCAACCGCGCGCCTCGAGTGCAGATCGAGTACGACGTCGAACTCTACGGCGCCGAGAAAAAGGTCCAGTTGCCCTTCGTCATGGGCGTGATGGCGGACCTCGCCGGCAAGCCCGCCGAGCCTCTGGCGCCTGTGGCCGATCGCAAGTTCCTCGAAGTGGATGTCGATAACTTCGACTCGCGCCTCAAGGCCATGCAGCCACGCGTCGCGTTCCACGTGCCCAACGAGCTGACCGGCGAAGGCAACCTGAGCCTGGACATCACCTTCGAAAGCATGGACGACTTCAGCCCGGCCGCCGTGGCGCGCAAGGTCGACTCGCTGAACAAGTTGCTCGAAGCGCGCACCCAACTGGCCAACCTGCTGACCTACATGGACGGCAAGACCGGTGCCGAAGAAATCATCATGAAGGCCATCAAGGATCCGGCGCTGCTCCAGGCGCTTGCCAGTGCGCCGAAGCCAGCCGAGCCTCAGGCTTAATCAGGACGAATGATCATGACCGATTCAGTACGTGCAGACGCTCAGACACTGGGCACCACCGAAGAAGCCAGCGAGTTCGCCTCCCTGCTGCTGCAAGAATTCAAACCCAAGACCGAACGCGCTCGCGAAGCCGTCGAAACCGCCGTGCGCACCCTGGCCGAACAGGCCTTGGCGCAGACCGACCTGGTGTCCAACGACGCCATCAAGTCGATCGAATCAATCATCGCCGCCATCGACGCCAAGCTCACCGCCCAAGTCAATCAGGTCATCCACCACCCCGATTTCCAGCAACTGGAAAGTGCCTGGCGTGGCCTGCACTATCTGGTCAACAACACTGAGAGCGATGAGCAACTGAAGATCCGCGTGCTCAACATCTCCAAGACTGACCTGCACAAGACCCTGAAGAAATTCAAGGGCACCGCGTGGGACCAGAGCCCGATCTTCAAGAAGATGTACGAAGAAGAATACGGCCAGTTCGGCGGAGAGCCGTACGGTTGCCTGGTGGGCGACTACTACTTCGACCAGTCGCCACCCGACGTGGAGCTGCTGGGCGAGCTGTCGAAAGTCTGCGCCGCCATGCACTCCCCGTTCATCGCTGCGGCCTCGCCGACCGTGATGGGCATGGGCTCGTGGCAGGAGCTGTCGAACCCGCGCGACCTGACCAAGATCTTCACCACCCCGGAATACGCAGGCTGGCGCTCGCTGCGTGAATCGGAAGACTCGCGCTACATCGGCCTGACCATGCCGCGCTTCCTGGCGCGCCTGCCGTATGGCGCCAAGACTGACCCGGTGGAAGCCTTCGCCTTCGAAGAAAACACCGACGGTGCCGACAGCTCCAAGTACACCTGGGCCAACGCCGCGTACGCGATGGCTGTGAACATCAACCGTTCGTTCAAGCACTACGGCTGGTGCTCGCGCATCCGTGGTATCGAGTCCGGCGGCGAAGTGGAAAACCTGCCGGCGCACACGTTCCCTACCGATGACGGTGGCGTGGACATGAAGTGCCCGACCGAAATCGCCATCAGCGACCGCCGTGAAGCGGAACTGGCGAAGAACGGTTTCATGCCTCTGCTGCACAAGAAAAACACCGACTTCGCCGCGTTCATTGGCGCGCAGTCGCTGCAGAAACCGGCCGAATACGATGACCCGGACGCCACCGCCAACGCCAACCTGGCCGCGCGCCTGCCGTACCTGTTCGCCACCTGCCGTTTCGCCCACTACTTGAAGTGCATCGTGCGCGACAAGATCGGCTCCTTCAAAGAGAAGGACGAGATGCAGCGCTGGTTGCAGGACTGGATCCTCAACTACGTGGACGGTGACCCGGCGCACTCCACCGAAACCACCAAGGCCCAGCACCCATTGGCGGCTGCCGAAGTGATCGTGGAAGAAGTCGAAGGCAACCCGGGGTACTACAACTCCAAGTTCTACCTGCGCCCGCACTACCAGCTCGAAGGGCTGACCGTGTCGCTGCGTTTGGTATCGAAGCTGCCTTCGGCCAAGAGTGCATAACCAACTGGCTCTTCTGTGGGAGGGGGCTTGCCCCCGATGGTATCTACTCGGTCTGACTGAAAGTCCGCGTCGCCTGCATCGGGGGCAAGCCCCCTCCCACACAAAAGCAATGCTCCATTGGGCATAACCAAATATCGTGGCCCACGCCACACAGGGAGAAAACATGGCTGTTGATATTTTCATCAAGATCGGCGACATCAAGGGCGAGTCCATGGACAAGGCC
>NZ_JBYVMD010000007.1:0-214578 GCF_058145955.1 Pseudomonas sp. A39 | reverse complement strand
GTGCCGAGTGGTGGGGCGAGGACCTTTTGGTTACTTTTGGGTCCTTCCAAAAGTGACCCGCTGTAAGAGCGGAACCACCAGCAGCCGTTACCACAGGAATGGATATGTACACCGACCCAACGCCTTCGCGGGCAAGCCCACTCCCACATTTGGAACGTGGGGCATCAGTTAAATAGGGGTCGGCTATCACGCCGCTATCGCAGGCAAGCCCGCTCCCACACTGGAATCGCGTGCACACCGTCAAATCCCACATAGCTCACGTAACAGTTCAGTATCCAAATGGTTTTCCACCAAGTCAGCCAGACGCTCGATATCACGCTCGCGCAAAGCGTGATAGTCCACTGCCTGCACATCCTCCAACCCCGCCCAACGCAGCAAAGCACTGCACGCCGCCGCTGTTTCGAACAAACCGTGCAGGTAAGTGCCAAGGATCTGCCCATCCGCACTCTGGGCACCATCGCTGCGCCCGTCATCCAACAACACCGCAGCATTCGACAAGCCATCGCCGGTCGTCACGCCCGCATGGATCTCATACCCGCTGACCTGCGCATCCTCGAGCAACAAACGCCCGCGCACGTTGCGCAGCTGCTTCTCTTCTTCCAGCGTGGTGCTGAACGCCAGCAACCCCAGGCCATCGCTGGAACCGGCGGGCCCTTCGAGGCCCAGCGGGTCATGCACCTGCTCGCCGAGCATCTGCAAACCGCCGCAAATACCGAGCACCTTGCCGCCATAGCGCAGGTGCCGTGCCACGGCGGTTTCCCAGCCGTTGGCGCGCAGATAGGCCAGGTCACTGCGCACGCTTTTTGAGCCTGGCAGGATGATCAGGTCGGCGGCAGGAATCGGCTGGCCTGGGCCGACGAACTGCAGATCCACTTGGGGATGCAGGCGCAGCGGATCGAAATCCGTGTGGTTGCTGATACGCGGCAACACCGGCACCACCACCTTGAGCACCTGCGCCGCCTTGTCGATCTGACGCCGGTCGATGCCGTCTTCGGCTTCCAGGTGCAGGTCCATCACGTAAGGCAATACGCCCACCACCGGTTTGCCGGTGCGTGCTTCCAGCCAATCCAATCCCGGTTGCAGCAATGCAATGTCGCCGCGAAAACGGTTGATGATGAACCCTTTGACCCGCGCCTGTTCCGTGGGCGACAGCAATTCCAGGGTGCCGACCAGGTGGGCAAAAACACCGCCGCGATTGATGTCGGCGATCAGCAGCACCGGGCAATCCACCGCCTCGGCGAAGCCCATGTTGGCGATGTCATTGGCGCGCAGGTTGATCTCGGCCGGAGAGCCTGCGCCTTCTACCATCACCACCGGGTAGGCCTCGCTCAACCGTGCGTGGGAGGCCAGCACCGCTTGCATCGCGATGGCTTTGTAGTCGTGATAGGCCACCGCGTTCATGCTGGTCACGGCGCGGCCATGGATGATCACTTGGGAGCCGGTGTCGCTGTTGGGCTTGAGCAGCACCGGGTTCATATCGGTGTGCGGCGCCAGGTTGGCGGCCTGGGCCTGCACCGCCTGGGCGCGACCGATCTCGCCGCCTTCGGCCGTCACCGCGCTGTTGAGCGCCATGTTCTGCGGTTTGAACGGCGCGACCGCCACGCCCTGGCGTATCAGCCAGCGGCACAGCGCCGTCACCAAGGTACTTTTGCCGGCGTCGGAGGTGGTGCCTTGCACCATCAGCGTACTCATGCAGCTTCCTTATAGGCGGCCAGGGCCTCGTCGAGGCGCAGCCAGTCGACCTCAGTGCCGGGCAAGCCAAAACGCAGGCTACTGTCGTGAACAAACAGGCGCAGCAGAATACCGCGCTGGGCCATGAATTCGTACAGGCGTTCGGCGTGGGGCGTGATCAGCCATTGGAATAAGGCGCAGCCGCCCTGGGGTTGAAAGCCGTGGCGCTCAAGCAAGGCGAACAAACGCTGTCCCGCCTCAATGCAACGCACGCGTTGCCGCGCCTGCCCGGCGGTGTCGCGCAGGCACACTTGGCCCAACACCCGCGTCGGGCCGCTGACGGCCCAAGGCCCGACCTGTTCGGCGAGCAGCTTGAGCAGCTTGCGTTCGGCCAATACAAAGCCCAGTCGCACGCCGGCCAGGCCGAAGAATTTACCGAACGAGCGCAGCACAATCAGGCCGACTTGATGCGCCTGGCCCGCCAGGCTCAGTTGCGGGGTGACGTCCATGAAGGCTTCGTCCACCACCAGCCAGCCGCCGCGCCGGGCCAGCCGCGAATGCCAGTCCAGCAAGCGTTGCGGGGTGAGGCTCAGGCCAGTGGGATTGTTGGGATTGACCACCACCAGCACGTCGAGGCTATCGAGAAAGAAATCGACTTCCTGCTCCTGCACTTCGCGCACCACGTAACCGGCACGGCGCCAGGCTTCGGCGTGTTCGGCATAGCACGGCGACAACACCCCGACCTTGCCGGCGCGGCGCAGGCGTGGCAGCAACTGGATGGCCGCCTGGGAGCCCGGCACCGGCAATAGGTGCGCAGCGCCGTAATACTCGCCGGCAGCCTGCTCCAGGCCGTCGTCGGTTTCCGGCAGGCGCGCCCAGGCGCGCAAGGGGATCTCGGGAATCGGCCAGGGCCAGGGCGCGAGGCCGCTGGACAGGTCAAGCCAATTGGCTTCGGCTATCCCGTACTGAATCGCTGCCTTGCGCAGCCGGCCACCGTGTTCAAGCATAGAATTGCGCCCCCGCACATAGGATCAGCAGCCACAACCATACGCCGCGCTGCACCAGTTGCCAGCCCCGGTCGATGGAATCGGCATCCGCCGCCGGGCCTTCGCCCAATGGCGGGCGCTGGTGCACTTCACCGTGATAGATCGCCGCGCCGCCCAGCTCCACGCCCAGGGCGCCGGCACCGGCAGCCATCACCGGACCGGCGTTGGGGCTGTCCCACGTCGGGCCTTGAGTGCGCCAGCATTGAAGCGCCAGTCGGGTTTTGCCGAGTACGGCGTAGGTCAACGCCACCAGGCGCGCGGGAATGTAGTTCAACACATCGTCGATTTTTGCCGCCGCCCAGCCGAAACGTTCAAAGCGCTCGTTGCGATAGCCCCACATGGCATCCAGGGTGTTGCTCAGGCGGTAAAGCACTACGCCCGGCACGCCAGCGACCACAAACCAGAAAATCGCGGCGAATACCGCATCGCTGCCGTTTTCCAGCACCGACTCGGTGGCGGCGCGGGCGACTTCGGTGCGGTCCAGCTCACTGGTCTGGCGACTGACCAGGTAGCTCACACGCTTGCGCGCTTCCTCCAGGTCATCGCTGCGCAGGGCCTGGGCCACGGGCATCACATGTTCGCCGAGGCTGCGCATGCCGAGTGCGCAGTACAACGCCAGGATCTCCAGGACCCAACCGATATACGGCGCCCACGACAAGGCGGTGGCCAGCAGCGTCAACGGCACCACGGCGATCACCCACGCGGTCACGCCATGGCTGCGCCAGCCGCGACCGCCGCTGTTGAAACGTTGCTCGATGCGCCCGGCGAAATTGCCGAACGCCACCAGCGGATGCCAGCGCCTCGGTTCACCCAGCAGCGCGTCCAGCGCCACGGCAGCGACACACAGCAAGGCCACACTCATTGACTCACTCCCCACACATTCTCATACAACATGTCACTTAATGGCCGAGGTTCGGTCCAGCCTTCGAGCTGCAACATCGGTGCCGGGTAGAACGCGTCCACTGGCCCCAGGCACAGCACGGCCAAGGGTTTCGCGCCGGGCGGCAAACCCAGCAGATCGGCCAAGGCCTGAGGCTCGAACAGCGACACCCAGCCCATGCCCAGGCCTTCGACGCGGGTCGCCAGCCACAGGTTCTGGATTGCACAGGACAACGACGCCATGTCCATTTCCGGCAAGGTACGCCGGCCGAAGATGTGCCGCTCGCGATCGTCCATCAACGCCGCCACCAAGACTTCGGCGCAATCGTGAATACCTTCGACCTTGAGCTTCATGAACGCGTCGGAACGTTCGCCCAGGGCCTCGGCAGTGCGCACGCGCTCTTCCTCCACCAACTGTTGAATCTGGCTACGTAACACGCGGTCGCTGATGCGAATAAAGCGCCAGGGCTGCATCAGGCCAACGCTGGGGGCCTGGTGTGCAGCCTGCAGCAGGCGGTGGAGCAATTCGGGGGCGACAGTGCCGCCGCTGAAGTGGCGCATGTCGCGGCGTTCGGCGATGGCACGGTAGACGGCCTGGCGGTCGGCCTCGGGGAAGGCGTTGTCGGTCATGGCCTCTTCGCGGGCAAGTCGAATCCTCGCACCGCCCCTCCCACAGGTTGATCTGTGAACACTGTCGCGGTGGGAGCTGGCTTGCCTGCGATGGCGGTCTCAAGGTCCGGCGCAAACAAGGCGGCCACCGCGGCCGGATTCGACGGGAAATAAAAATGCACGTAGGAAGCCGTCATCCGTCCCTGCCGATACACCGCCTCGGCCCCGCGCCCACCGTTGGGGCTCAGGCCACGGGCAATCGGTTGCCACTCGGTGCTGGTCAGGGAGTGATGATAGGTATGGCCGCGCAGGGTGCCTTCCGGCAATTCGACACTTTGCAGCGCCAGGGCCGCCAGTTTCTTTTGCATCACGGCATCGCCCTGCAGCAGGCCGAGCAGTTTGGCACGGGTGCCTTCAACGTCAGTCAACGAGTCGAGCAGGTAGAGCATGCCGCCGCACTCGGCGAGCAAGGGTTTGCCGGCCACGTGATGGGCACGGATGGCGTCAAGCATCGAGGTATTTTCCGACAGCGCCTGATGATGCAATTCCGGGTAACCACCCGGCAGATAGAGACTGTCGGCGTCAGGCAATTCGCGATCGTGGATCGGCGAGAAGAAGCTCAACTCGGCCCCCATCGCACGTAGCAGGTCGAGGCTGGCGCCGTAGGTAAAGGCAAAGGCTTCGTCGCGGGCCACAGCGATGCGCACGCCATTGAGCAACGGCTCAGCGGGGATCATTTGCGGCGCGGCAAAGGTCACGGGTGGCGGCAAGGCCACTTCGCAACTGCTGCCCAGCGCTTGCGCAGCGGCGTCCAGGCGCACATCGAGGTCATTCAGTTCACTGGCCTGCACCAGGCCGAGGTGCCGGCTGGGTAATTCGATACCGGTCTCGCGGGACAATGCGCCGTACCAGCGCAAGCCTTCGGTGAGGCTGCCTTCAAGCAATTGCGCATGCCGCAGGGTGCCGACGCGGTTGGCCAGCACGCCCGCGAACGGCAGGTCCGGCTGATAACGCGCCAAGCCCAACGCCAGCGCGCCGAACGTCTGCGCCATCGCGGTGCCGTCGATCACACCCAGCACCGGCACGCCGAAGTGCCGCGCCAGGTCGGCGCTCGAGGGTGTACCGTCGAACAGGCCCATCACGCCTTCGATGAGGATCAGGTCCGCCTCCCCTGCCGCTTCCCACAGCAAACGGCGACTTTCCTGCTCGCCGACCATCCACATGTCCAATTGATACACCGGCGCACCGCTGGCACGTTCGTGGATCATCGGGTCGAGGAAGTCCGGGCCGCATTTGAACACGCGCACCTTGCGCCCCAGGTTGCGGTGCAAACGGGCCAGTGCGGCGGTGACGGTGGTTTTGCCCTGGCCGGACGCCGGTGCGGCGATCAATACGGCCGGGCAATGACGGGGCTGATTCAAAGTTCGACGCCCTTCTGTGCCTTGATACCGGCCTGGAACGCGTGCTTGAGCATGCCCATTTCGGTGACGGTGTCGCCCATTTCGATCAGCTCAGGCTTGGCGCCACGGCCGGTGACTACCACGTGTTGCATCGGCGGGCGGGCTTGCAGGTCGCTGAGGACCTGGTCCAAGTCAAGGTAGCCGTGCTTGAGGGCGATGTTCAATTCGTCCAGCACCACCAGGCCGATGGTCGGGTCTTGCAGCAATTCACGGGAAACCGCCCAGGCGGCTTCGGCGGCGGCGATGTCGCGCTGGCGGTCCTGTGTTTCCCAGGTGAAGCCTTCGCCCATCACATGGAAGCGCACTTGCTCGGGGAAGCGGCGGAAGAACAATTCTTCGCCGGTGCTGTTGCGCCCCTTGATGAACTGCACCACGCCGCACTGCATGCCGTGGCCCATGGCCCGCGCCAGCATGCCGAACGCGGAGCTGCTCTTGCCTTTGCCGTTGCCGGTCAATACCAGCAGCAAACCGCATTCGTTGGGGGAATTGGCGATGCGTTCGTCGATCACGGCTTTTTTGCGCAGCATGCGCGCCAGGTGGCGTTCGTCGCGTTCGGGGGAATCGGTCATGGCAGCTCTCCGTTGGGGCTGGACAAAAACGGCGGGCAGGAAAAAGAAACACAGACAGCCAAGCATCGCCCACCGTGATGCTGTTGGATGTTTCAGGCCGGTCTCCGGGCTCATGAGTGGCGCTTGCGTTAATCAAGCAGGCAGGCCGACGGTGCGCCTTCCCATATCGCTGGCGATACAGTGGCAAAAGGCACCGTCTTGACTCATTTACCGTTGCGGGGGCAGCGCCGGAATTGCGGCAGCACTGTGTACAAGTGCGCTCACTCACCGGCTTCCCTGTTTCACTCCGTCGACCCATGGGTCACGGAGCACCTGGAACAAGCCGCGAAGGTTAGTGGGTTGGGGGTGGAGCGTCAATTAAAGCTGGCTTTGGACTTGAACCAACGCCTCGGCTACCTCCTCTACCCTTACAGGTATTAAGGAGAACACCATGCATAAAACCAGACTTGCCCTACTCATCATGGTCGCCGGCACCGTCGCCGCCTGCGGTGAAAGCTCCACCCTCCAGGTCTCCGACGGCACCGGGCCTTCGCCCAAATTGCCGGAACCGAACAAAACCCTGATCCCCACGGTGAATATCGCGCCCGCCATCGGCTGGCCCGAAGGCGTGAAGCCAACCGCCGCTGCCGGCACTCAGGTGGCGGCGTTCGCCGAGGGCCTCGACCACCCGCGCTGGCTGTATGTACTGCCCAACGGCGACGTGCTGGTGGCGGAAACCAACGCGCCACCCAAGCCGGATGATTCCAAAGGCATTCGTGGCTGGGTCATGGAAAAGGTCATGGGCCGCGCCGGTGCCGGGGTACCGAGCCCGAATCGCATCACACTGCTGCGTGATGCCGACCACGACGGCGTCGCGGAAACCCGCACGGTATTCCTGGAAAATCTTAATTCGCCCTTTGGCATGACACTGGTCGGCAACGACCTGTACGTGGCGGACTCGGACAAGCTGTTGCGCTTTGCCTATCAACCGGGCGAAACCGCGATCAAGCAAGCCGGTACTAAGGTGGTCGACCTGCCAGGCGGGCCGTTGAACCACCACTGGACGAAAAACGTGGTGGCCAGCAAGGATGGCAGCAAGCTGTACGTGAGTGTCGGTTCCAACAGCAACGTGGGGGAAAACGGCCTTGAAGCGGAACAGGGCCGTGCGGCGATCTGGGAAGTGGACCGCGCCAGCGGCCAGCACCGCATTTTCGCCTCCGGCCTGCGCAACCCCAACGGCATGGCCTGGGAACCGCAGACAGGCAAGCTGTGGACAGCGGTCAACGAGCGCGATGAGATCGGCAGCGACCTGGTGCCGGACTACATCACCTCGGTCAAGGATGGCGCCTTCTATGGCTGGCCGTTCAGCTACTACGGCCAGCATGTAGACGTGCGCGTCAACCCACAGAATCTCGACTTGGTGGCCAAAGCGATTGCACCGGATTACGCGGTAGGCCCGCATACGGCGTCGTTAGGCCTGACATTCGCAGAGGGCAGCAAGCTTCCAGCGCAATTCAGCCACGGCGCGTTCATCGGCCAGCATGGTTCGTGGAACCGCAAGCCGCACAGTGGCTACAAGGTGATCTTCGTGCCGTTCGAAAGTGGGCAACCCAAAGGACAGCCGGTGGACGTGCTGACCGGGTTCCTCGACAAGGATGAGAAAGCCATGGGCCGGCCGGTAGGTGTGGTGATTGATCAGCAGGGGGATTTGCTGGTGGCGGATGACGTGGGGAATAAGGTGTGGCGCGTGTCGGCGGCTAAATAAACACCGCAAAGCCAATGTGGGAGGAGGTTTGCTGTGATTAGGGAGGCGCGACGATTCGACTTGTCCCCCGCCGGGTTCACTGAGGATCCGGTGGGGCCGCTTCGCAGCCCAGCGCAGGGCAAGCCTGCTCACCACAGCAAGCCCACCTTTGGGCCTGGGTTTAATTCAGGGATTACGCGCCAGATTCGCCGGCAACACGCGTTTGGCGCTCAGGTAGGCATTCTGCCAATACGCCTTGGACAGGGTATCCAGCTTCACCGTACCGCCGGTTTGCGGCGCGTGCACAAAGCGGCCCTCCCCCACGTAGATCCCGGCATGGCTGACCTGGGAACCGCCACCGGTGGCGAAGAACAAGAGGTCGCCGGTCTGCAGGTTTTGCTCGCTGACATCCTGGGCGCGCATCACAATCAGTTCACGGGTGGTACGCGGCAAGGAGATCCCGGCAGCATCACGGAAGACAAACCCAATCAGGCCGCTGCAATCAAACCCCGAGTCCGGGGTATTCCCCCCCCAACGGTACGGCGTACCAACCAGGCCAAGCGCACGAAAAAGCACGTCTTCGGCCGCAGGCGAGAAATTCTGGGTGGAGTAGTTGAACACCGGCTTAGGTTTCACCGCGACAGGCGCGGGCGGCGGTGGACGGCTTGCGCAGGCGCTGAGCAGCGCGGCGCAAACAATAAGAATCAGGCGGGCCGAGGTCGACATGTGCAGAACAATCCTGGTCTGGATGCGGCTTTCGCTGCCGAACGCTGAAAACCAGAACGCGCAAGCAAAGCTCGCGCGAACGGATTACAACAATGTCCAGGGATTCTAGCGCTTACACGTCAAACTTCAAGTATCACTTTAAGTTTACTTGCTAGCAGTAACCGTAGTCGGGGCCATGGCGAGTGCGCGCTTGGCTTCGATGAAGGTTTTGCTCCAGTAGCTGTCACCCAGGTTGTCGACTCGAACACCGCCACTGCGACGGCTGCTGGAGTGGATAAACTGGTTATCGCCCAGGTAGATACCGGCATGGCTCACTCGACCACGGCCAGCTGTACTGAAGAAAAGCAGATCACCGGGCTTGAGGTTGTTGCGTGCGACCAACGGTGCATTCACGTTGATCATTTCGCGGGTAGAACGCGGCAGGTTCATGCCAGCTTCTTCGCGAAACAGGTAACCGATGAAGCCGCTGCAGTCGAAACCGGCTTCAGAGGTACCACCGAAACGGTAACGGGTACCGATCAGGGACATGCCGCGTTCGAGGATGCTGTCGGCCAGCACAGGAAGCTGATAAGGCTTGCTGCCGGCGAAGTTGGCCAGCTCTTTTTCGGTTGCCATTTCTTCTTCGTAAACAGAAGCAGACTGTGCAGCAACGAACTTTGCCTGATTTTGAACCTGTGGTTTTTGCTGTTCCGCCACCTGCTGAGGGTGGGAGGCGCAACCAAACAACAGGGTAACGAGTGCGAGAGGCACGAGGGGTGCGAAGCGATTTAGCATGGGCACGACCGTGGCTGATATGTAAAGAAGTCGAGACTATGCCCACTATCACATCGATTTGCAAATTCAATCGTGATCTATGTGACTTCGCGATTGGACTATGACATCTAAGCCGTAATTCCATTTATCGGTTCAAATGCGTAGCCAACGCGGCTCAAACGCAGGTTTCCTGGCGCCTGAAAACTGGCGAAACCCGTAAATTCAACGAGTTACCAGCCCAACGTTTCCTTGAGAAAAGGGATCGTCAATTTTCGTTGAGCTTGCAAAGAAGCCTGGTCGAGCTGTTCGAGCAAGTCGAACAACGCGCTCATGCTGCGCGTGCCACGGGTGAGGATAAAATGCCCGACCTCGTCGGTGAGGTGCAGGCCGCGACGGGAGGCGCGCAGTTGCAAGGCACGCAACTTATCTTCGTCGGACAGCGGGCGCATTTGGAAGATCAGTGCCAAGGTCAGCCGTGACTTGAGGTCGGCCAGCTTGATCGGCAGCTCACGTGGCGAGCTGGACGCCGCAATCAGCAGGCGCCGACCGCTGTCCCGCAAGCGGTTGAATAAGTGAAACAGCGCTTCTTCCCAATCGGCCTTGCCGGCGATCGCTTGCAGATCGTCCAGGCATACCAGCTCGTATTGCTCGAGGTGGTCGAAGATGCCGATGCCACGGTCCATCAACTCAGCCAGAGGCAAGTAAACCGCCGGCTCACCCATCTGCTCGAAACGCAGGCAAGCGGCCTGCAACAGGTGGGTACGCCCTACGCCGTGCTTGCCCCACAGATAGATCAGGCTTTCGGTCCACCCGGCGTCGGCTTCGCAAAGCCGCTCGACATAGCCGAGTGCAGCGGCATTGGCGCCTGGGTAGTAGTTGATAAAGGTGGCGTCATCACGCAGACGCACACCCAAGGGCAGCTGAATCGGTTTCATGCTGACTGAACGGCTCCAAACGAACCGTTAGTGGCCTCTGTGTAAAGTTTGCAAAGTTTATACCCGTGACGCCGGGCGCACAATGCAACAGACCCCAAGCAAAATCAAAGGTTTGCGTTAACTTGTTGGATTTACGCAGATTGTTTGACGCCGCCGCTCCAGAAACAACAAACCCGGCCTGGGCCGGGTTTGCAAAGAAGCGGTTACAGGTCGGGGTCTTCGACCCCTGTATACACCTCCGAATCCTTGTACAGATCATGCACATGACGCACCAGCACCATGATCACCGCCGCCACCGGCAGCGCCAGCAGGATGCCGGTAAAGCCGAACAGCTCCCCGCCCGCCAGGATCGCAAAGATCACCGCCACCGGGTGCAGGCCAATCCGATCGCCTACCAGCAACGGCGTCAGCACCATGCCTTCCAGGGCCTGGCCGACCATGAACACCGCCACAATGCCCAGCATCGGATACAGGTCACCGCCAAACTGGAACAGCCCGGCCACCAGTGCCGCACCGATACCGATCACAAAGCCCATGTACGGCACGATCGCGGCGAGGCCGGCGATCAGGCCGATCAACAGGCCCAGTTCCAGGCCGATGGCCATCAAGCCGGCCGCGTAGATGATCCCCAGGGCCAGCATCACCAGCAACTGCCCACGCACGAATGCACCGAGCACCTCATGGCATTCCTCGGCGAGCGAGACGATTCGCTCCTCACGGTTGCGCGGCAGCAGGCTGCGGATCTTGGCCATCATGATGTCCCAGTCGCGCAGCAGGTAGAACGCGACCACCGGGATCAGCACCAGGTTGGTCAACCAGCCAATCAGCGCCAGGCTGGATGCGGTTGCCTGACTGAGAATGACACCGACGATATCGGTGGTCTGCCCCATGTGTTCGCTGATGGCCGCCTTGACCTTGTCGAACTTCCAGAAGCCATCCGCCAGGCCTAACTTAGCCTGGGCCCACGGCATGGCCGTGTGCTGCAGCCAATCGAGCATCTGCGGCGCCAATTCATACAAGCGGAACAGCTGCTTGGCCAACATCGGCACCAGCACCAACACCAACGCCGTGATAATCAAGGTAAACAGCGCGAACACCGCCACCACCCCCCAGGTCCGCGACAGCCCGGCCTTCTCCAAGCGATCCACCACCGGATCGAACAGGTAGGCCAGCAGCAACGCGACCAGGAACGGCGTCAGGATCGAATGCAGCAAGAAGACAAAAACGCACAGCAGGACGATCCCGCCAAGCCACACCCAACGACGCGTATCCGCCATATACCACTCCACCTATATAAAGAAGAAAACTTCTACCAACGAAAACGCAGCTGCGCCTGAGGCTCAGGTGCTACCGCAGGCTGCGTGCCATCTGTCACGGGTTGCTGGGCCGGCGCCTCGCCTGCGGGAATCTCCTGCAACTTGGCCAAGCTCAACTGGGTGCGCAACTGATCGGCACTGCCGTTGACGCGATACACAATGCGATTGCCATCCACTAACTGTGGTTGGCCGCCAAAAGGCTCCAGCAGATGGCCCAGCGCTGCATAGCGCTCCAGGGTCATGCCTTGCACTTCGAGCAGTTGTTCCGTGCTCACACCCGGCTTGACCGCAAAACGTGGCGCCAGCTTCTGGCTGACCGCCAGCATCACCGCATCCGCCACGGCGCCGGTGTCGGCCCCTTGGGCGGTGCCCTGCTCGCTCTTGTCGCCCAACCACAAACGCCATTTGGCTTGCCATTGACTCCCTTCCTGGCGCGCATGCACAGCCAGCAAGGCGTCGGCGCCGTAACGCTCGGAAGCGGCACGCAAAGGTGTGGCGTCAGCACTTTCCAGATTCGGTGCGGTGGCGACCACCTGCTCATCCAAGTCACCCAGCGGCAGGCGCAGCGGCAGGCCACGGTGTTGTGCCGCACGACGCAGCGCCTGGGCCACGGTCTGGCCATCGCCCACCAGGCTGCTGCCTTCGGTGGAGTCGTTCAGCCACCAGCCGAGGATCGATGGCCGATTGCTGCCCCAGATCGACAGGCCCGCTTCACGCAGGACGCGATCAGTGCTCACCGGGTCGAAATCCACTTGCAGGCTTTCCGGCGGGCCGGCGTCGTAGCCGTATTGGCTGATGATTTGTTGCGGGTCCTTGCGAACCGCCGCCAGGCCCGGGCCATCGGCGGCCTTGGCGTCGCCGGTCAGGCGGATCACCAGGGTCTGCACGGCACGCTGGGTGGCTTGGTCGCGCTCTTGCGGCGATTGGCTGCTGACGGGTTCGAGTACTTGATAAAGGCCATTGAGGGTTTCGGCATGACTCGCCAGGCTGACCAACGACAAGCAGCCTACAAAGAAGAATTTACACAGACGCATGGAAGATTCCCGAACGACAAATTTAGCGGCTGAAACAGACCGCGTGAACTCGGTTTGGCAAGGCTGTGACCACAGCCACCGGTAAAACATTCACAGGGTCTTGGTAAGTTTTCGTACTGTCATAACGATAGCGGGTTAAAGGCTATACCTTAATACGCGCCGAAGCAGACCCCATCAGCATTTTTTTAACCGGCTTTTTTAACCTATATGGCCCTGCCCGTCGGCCCGAGGATGGCCGCTGCCCCTCAAGCCTGATAAAATCGCGCGCCTTCGCAGACCGTCAACGGCTGGGCCTTTTACCAAAAGCGCCTGCCCGCTCGGTCGTTACCCCTGAATCCCCCCTAAAGGCCTGGATCATGAGCAAGCAACCCTCCCTGAGCTACAAGGACGCCGGTGTAGACATCGACGCCGGTGAAGCATTGGTCGAACGCATCAAGAGCGTCGCCAAGCGCACTGCGCGCCCCGAAGTCATGGGCGGCCTGGGCGGTTTTGGCGCCCTCTGCGAAATCCCGGCCGGCTACAAGCAGCCTGTCCTGGTGTCCGGCACCGACGGCGTGGGCACCAAGCTGCGCCTGGCACTGAACCTGAACAAGCACGACACCATCGGCATCGACCTGGTTGCCATGTGCGTCAACGACCTGGTGGTGTGCGGCGCCGAGCCGTTGTTCTTCCTGGACTACTACGCCACCGGCAAGCTGAACGTGGACACCGCTGCCCAAGTGGTCACCGGCATCGGCGCGGGTTGCGAGCTGTCGGGTTGCTCCCTGGTCGGCGGCGAAACCGCTGAAATGCCAGGCATGTACGAAGGCGAAGACTACGACCTGGCCGGCTTCTGCGTCGGCGTGGTGGAAAAAGCCGAAATCATCGACGGCTCCAAAGTCGCTGCCGGTGACGCCCTGCTGGCCCTGCCCTCTTCCGGCCCACACTCCAACGGTTACTCGCTGATCCGCAAGATCATCGAAGTGTCCGGCGCCGACATCGAGAACACCCAGCTCGACGGCAAGCCGCTGACCGACCTGCTGATGGCCCCGACCCGCATCTACGTCAAGCCACTGCTCAAGCTGATCAAGGACACTGGCGCAGTCAAAGCCATGGCCCACATCACTGGCGGCGGTCTGCTGGACAACATCCCGCGCGTACTGCCAAAAGGCGCCCAGGCGATCGTCGACGTGGCCAGCTGGCAGCGTCCTGCGGTATTCGACTGGCTGCAAGAGAAAGGCAACGTTGACGAAACCGAAATGCACCGCGTGCTGAACTGCGGCGTCGGCATGGTCATCTGCGTGGCGCAAGAACACGTTGAAACCGCGCTGAACGTATTGCGTGAAGCCGGCGAGCAGCCATGGGTCATCGGCCAGATCGCCACTGCCCCGGAAGGCGCAGCTCAGGTCGAACTGAAGAACCTCAAGGCTCACTGATGCCTCAGACCTGTGATGTCGTGGTGCTGCTTTCCGGCACCGGCAGTAACTTGCAGGCCTTGATCGACAGCACGCGCACCGGCGACAGCCCGGTGCGCATTGCTGCGGTGATCTCCAACCGCAGCGACGCCTACGGCCTGCAACGCGCCAGGGACGCGGGTATCGAAACCCGCTCTCTGGATCACAAGACGTTCGATGGCCGCGAGGCCTTCGACAGTGCCTTGATCGAACTCATCGACGCCTTCAACCCCAAACTCGTGGTACTCGCCGGTTTCATGCGCATCCTCAGCGCTGATTTCGTGCGGCATTACGAAGGGCGCCTGCTCAATATCCACCCTTCCCTGCTGCCCAAGTACAAAGGCATGCACACGCACCAGCGTGCGCTCGACGCCGGCGACAGCGAGCATGGCTGCAGCGTGCACTTCGTCACCGAGGAACTCGATGGCGGGCCTCTGGTCGTACAGGCAGTGGTTCCGGTAGAGTCTGACGACTCGGCGCAGAGCCTTGCGCAACGGGTTCACACCCAGGAACACAGGATTTACCCGCTGGCCGTTCGCTGGTTTGCCGAGGGGCGGTTGATTCTCGGTGACCAGGGTGCATTATTGGACGGTCAGTTACTTGCGGCCAGCGGCCACTTGATTCGAACCTAGGAGATTTTATGCGTCGCGCCCTGCTCTTCGCTTTTGCGCTGTTCGCCTTGCCTGCCGTGCAAGCAGCAGACCTACACCCTTTCTCCGTCAGCTACACCGCCGACTGGAAACAGTTGCCCATGAGTGGTTCGGCCGAACGCAGCCTTGCCAAGAATGGCGATGGCACTTGGACCTTGAACTTCAAGGCGTCCATGATGATCGCCAGCCTGACCGAAACCAGCGTGATCCAGTTTGACAAGGACACCCTGCAACCGAAGAGCTACACCTTCGAGCGCGGTGGCCTGGGCAAGGCGAAGAAGATCAACCTGGACTTCGACCAGACCGCCAAGAAAGTCACCGGTTTTGAAAACAAAGATCCGGTCAACGTCGCCCTGCAAAGCGGCATGCTCGACAAGTCGACCTACCAGTTGGCCCTGCAGCGCGATGTGGCTGCCGGCAAGAAGAGCATGAGCTACAACGTGGTCGAAGGCACCGACGTCGACACCTACGACTTCCGCGTGATCGGCCCGGAAAAGGTCCAGACCAAGGTCGGCTCCATCGACGCCATCAAGGTCGAGCGCGTGCGTGACCCGACACAAAGCAAGCGCATCACCCAGATGTGGTTTGCCAAGGACCAGGGCGGCATCCTGGTTGCCCTGCGCCAGGTGGAAACCGACGGCAAGGAATACAACATCATGCTGCAGGACGGCACCGTTGACGGTAAGGCTGTCAAAGGTAGCTGATCGGTAGATGGAACAAGGAGCCTCGCGAATGCGGGGCTTTTTTTCGCCTGTCGATTGAGCTGCCCCTGACGCGAACATGAAACTTTTGTCATAAAACTCAGCACCCTGCGGCGCAATGTCGCGGTTTACGCGGCCTACAGGACTGTTGCATTTGCTGCAATGAATTGTTGCGCGAAAAGTCGGTTTACTTAGCAAGCTAACAAAACATATAACAAAGGCCTGCGACGACTTGCCGCAGATCCACCAGAGATTGGAGCAAGCAGATGACTGTAAAAGTAACTGAACGCGACGACGAACATATGTCCCACGAAGCACTGGGCCATGGGATTCACATCTGGGATGTACACCAGCAAGACCTGCTGGTCGGCATGTTTCACAATGAGAGCGACGCTCATAATTATAAAAACGAGCTTGAATCGCTTGAGATGAAACGCCAGGCACAAAGCTCCTGAAGCTAACGTGTAGTGAGCGGGCTTGCCCCGCGCTGGGTGGCGAAGCCGCCCCACAAAAAACGCCGCATTCTTTCAGGGAGAATGCGGCGTTTGCGTTTTCGGGGCCGCTTCGCAGCCCAACGCAGGGCAAGCCTGCTCACCCCAGGCAAGCGCGCTCACCAAAGGACAAGCGCGCTCACCACAATGGGTTGCTACCGCCTTACCACATCAGATCATCCGGGATCTGGTAGGCGGCGTACGGATCATCCTCGTCAGGCACCTGGCTTTCGGTGAGGATGTTGAGCTGCACGATACGCTCCGGTGCGCGCTCCTGGATCTTCAGCGCCGCTTCGCGCGGGATCACCTCATAGCTGCCACCGTGATGCACGATCGCCAGGGAGCCGTTGCTCAGCTTGTTGCGCATCAGCGTGTTGACCGACAGGCGCTTGACCTTCTTGTCATCCACGAAGTTGTAGTAGTCCTCGGTGGTCAGCTTAGGCAGGCGCGAGGTCTCGATCAGTTGCTTGACCTGCGCCGTACGGGCCTTGGCCTCGGCTTTTTCCTGCTGCTGGCGGTTCAGTTCCTGGTCGCGCTTGACCTTCTCGGCATGTGCCTCGGCTGCCAGGCGGGCCTGGGTGTCATCGACCTCGGCCTGGCCTTTGTGAACCAGGCGTTGCTGTTTCTGTTTCTCTTTGCCGACCTGCTTGGCCTGCTTTTGGTTGACCAGACCTGCTTTGAGCAACTGGTCGCGAAGGGAAAGGCTCATGGTGCTTACTCACTTAGGCAACTGCTCAACCGCAGCTGGACACGTTCTTTTCCTGACGTTTGGCTTCGCCCCAGAGGGCATCCAACGTTTCGAGGGTGCAATCTTCTATGGGTTGGTGCGTGTCGCGCAATGCCTGTTCGATAAATCGGAAACGTCGTTCGAACTTGGCATTGGCCCCACGCAAAGCGGTTTCCGGGTCGACCTTGAGGTGACGGGCCAGGTTGACCGCGGCAAACAGCAGGTCACCGACCTCATCGGCAATGGCCGACGGATCGTTATCGGCCATGGCCTCGAGCACTTCATCCAACTCTTCGCGCACGTTATCCACCACCGGCAAGGCAGACGGCCAGTCGAAACCGACCTGGCTGGCGCGCTTTTGCAATTTGGCGGCACGGGACAAGGACGGCAACGCGGTAGGCACATCGTCCAGCAGGGATAGTTGCTCCGGTGCGTCGGACTTTTCCGCGCGCTCCTCGGCCTTGATCTGCTCCCAACGCGCCTTGACCTGCTCTTCGCTCAGGTGCGGGATATCCAGCGGCGCATACAGATCGCCGGTGGGGAACACATGGGGATGGCGACGGATAAGCTTGCGCGTAATGCTGTCGACCACTCCGGCAAATTCGAAGCGACCTTCCTCCCGTGCCAGCTGGCTGTAATACACCACCTGGAACAACAGGTCGCCCAGCTCGCCTTGCAGGTGATCGAAGTCACCGCGCTCGATGGCGTCGGCGACTTCATAGGCTTCTTCCAACGTGTGCGGGACGATAGTCGCGTAGGTTTGCTTGATGTCCCATGGGCACCCGTATTGCGGGTCGCGCAGGCGGTTCATCAGGTGCAGCAGGTCTTCGAGTGAATACATCGGTCTCTTTCCGCTGACGATCAAATGTGGGAGGGGGCAAGCCCTCTCCCACATTTATGACCGCATCAAGGGGTGCGGTTGCGCCGGGTTTCAATGATGTTCGGCAACTGGGAAATCCGCCCCAGCAACCGCCCCAATGCGTCCAACCCCGGAATCTCGATGGTCAGGGACATCAACGCGGTGTTGTCCTCTTTATTCGAGCGGGTGTTGACCGCCAGCACGTTGATGCGCTCGTTGAGCAGCACTTGCGACACGTCACGCAGCAAGCCGGAACGGTCGTAGGCGCGGATGATGATGTCCACCGGGTAGGTGAGCACCGGTACCGGCCCCCAGCTGACCTGGATGATCCGCTCCGGCTCACGCCCACCCAGTTGCAGCACCGAGGCGCAGTCCTGGCGGTGAATACTCACGCCACGGCCCTGGGTGATGTAACCGACGATGGCATCGCCCGGCAACGGCTGGCAGCAGCCGGCTATTTGCGTCATCAGGTTGCCCACGCCCTGGATCTGGATATCGCCGCGCTTGCCGGGCTTGTAGCCGGTGGCCTTGCGTGGGATCAGTTCCAGCTGTTCGCTGCCGCGCTCCGGCTCGACCAGCTGCTGGGCCAGGTTGACCAGTTGCGCCAGGCGCAAGTCGCCGGCACCCAGCGCGGCAAACATGTCTTCGGCGATCTTCATGTTGGCTTTTTCGGCCAACTTGTCGAAGTCCACCTGAGGCAGGCCCAGGCGTGCCAGTTCGCGTTCAAGCAAGGTTTTACCCGCCGCGACGTTCTGGTCACGCGCCTGCAACTTGAACCAATGGACGATCTTCGCCCGCGCCCGCGACGTGGTGATGTAGCCGAGGTTGGGGTTCAGCCAGTCACGGCTCGGCGTGCCGTGCTTGCTGGTGATGATCTCGACCTGCTCACCGGTCTGCAGGCTGTAGTTGAGCGGCACGATGCGCCCGTTGATCTTGGCGCCCCGGCAGTTGTGACCGATTTCGGTGTGTACGCGGTAGGCAAAATCCAGCGGCGTGGCGCCCTTGGGCAGGTCGATGGCGTGTCCGTCGGGCGTGAAGATATAGACCCGGTCCGGTTCGATATCCACACGCAACTGTTCGGCCAGGCCGCCGATGTCGCCGAGTTCTTCGTGCCATTCCAGCACTTGGCGCAGCCAGGAGATCTTCTCTTCGTATTGGTTGGACCCGGCCTTGACGTCGGTGCCCTTGTAGCGCCAGTGCGCACAGACACCCAGCTCGGCCTCTTCGTGCATGGCGTGCGTGCGGATCTGCACTTCCAGCACCTTGCCCTCGGGGCCGATCACCGCCGTGTGCAAGGAGCGATAGCCGTTTTCCTTGGGGTTGGCGATGTAGTCGTCAAACTCCTTGGGAATGTGCCGCCACAGGGTATGGACGATACCGAGCGCGGTGTAGCAGTCACGCATTTCCGGCACCAGCACACGCACGGCACGCACGTCGTAGATCTGGCTGAAGGCCAGGCCCTTGCGCTGCATTTTGCGCCAGATGGAATAGATGTGTTTGGCGCGACCGCTGATGTCGGCCTCGACGCCGGTGGCCTGCAACTCGGAGCGCAACTGGTTCATCACGTCGGCGATAAAGCGCTCACGGTCGAGCCGCCGCTCGTGCAGCAAGGTGGCAATCTGTTTGTATTGATCGGGTTCGAGGTAGCGGAAGGACAGGTCCTCCAACTCCCATTTGATATGGCCGATACCCAAGCGGTGCGCCAGGGGTGCATAGATGTCGAAGACTTCGCGGGCAACGCGGTTGCGCTTTTCATCGTCGGCCGTCTTCACCGCCCGGATGGCACAGGTGCGTTCGGCCAGCTTGATCAGGGCGACACGAACGTCGTCGACCATCGCCACCAGCATCTTGCGCAGGTTCTCGACCTGGCCCTGGGTGCCCAGCACCATGGATTGACGCGGGCTGAGGCTGGCGCTGATCGCGGCCATGCGCAGCACGCCGTCGATCAGCTTGGCCACCACGGTGCCGAAACGCTGGCTGACGATGGGCAACGCGATGTGCCCTTCGCGTACGCCGCGATAGAGTACGGCGGCGATCAGCGAGTCCTGGTCCAGTTTAAGATCGGCGAGGATCTCGGCGATCTCCAAGCCGGTGCGAAAACTTGAAGTGCCTTCGGCCCACAGGTTCTTGGCCGCATTGTCTTGCTGCTCAGACTCACGAGCGAACTCGCAGGCTGCTTTCAAGGCTTCACGGTCCAGTGCCGGGTCGACACTGACGGCATGATCCAGCCATGCCTCGAGATTGATACTGCCGTCGGTGTTGATCGGCTGGTGTGCTCTCACCTGTACCATCTTGCTTACCTTCCCTACGACGCACCTTGGATGCGTCAAAAATCATCGCTGACCTGCTTTACCTTGATAAAGCTTACACACACTCCCTGGCAGGTCGCGGCCTTGGAGAATGCAGGCCAGTCGGATTAAACGGGCATCCTAGCCCGCTTCAAATAACGCCATGGCCTCGACATGCGCGGTTTGCGGAAACATGTCGAGGATCCCGGCACGTTTTAGCCGGTAGCCTTGCTTGACCAACTCAACCGTGTCCCGCGCCAGCGTGGCCGGGTTGCAGGACACATACACCAGACGCTTGGCCTTGAGGGTAGCGAGCTTGCGCACAACCTCCAGGGCACCGTCACGAGGTGGGTCCAAGAGTACCGCAGAAAAGCCCTGTTTGGCCCATTCCGCGTCGGTCAAAGGCTGAGACAAATCGGCCTGAAAAAACTGCGCATTATGCAAATTGTTGCTGACGGCGTTGACGGCCGCCCGGTCCACCATGGTCTGTACGCCTTCCACCGCCACCACTTCCCGCACTTGGCGAGCGAGCGGCAGGGCGAAATTGCCCAGGCCGCAAAACAGGTCCAACACCCGCTCATCGGGTTGGGGCGCCAGCCATTCCAGGGCCTGGGCGACCATCGCCGCGTTGACCCCGGCGTTGACTTGGACGAAGTCTCCAGGCCGGTAAGCCAGCTCCAGATCCCACTGGTCCAATCGAAACCCCAGAACCGCATCGGCGTCGACCGGTTCCGGCTGACCCTCGCCATGCAGCCACAGCTGGGCATCATGGAAGGTGCAGAATTCTTTCAAAATGTGCAGGTCCGCTTCGGACAGCGGCGCCATATGCCGCAGCAACACGGCGATGGAGGTCCCACTGAACACTTCCACATGCCCCAGCGCCTGAGGTTTGCTCAGGCGGCGGAGCATGTTGGGCAGACGCTGCATGATCGGTTGCAAGGCCTGTACCAGTACCGGGCAATCGTCAATGGCGACGATGTCCTGGCTGGCCACGGCGCGGAAACCGACTGCCAGATGTTTCGCCTTGGCGTCCCAACGCACGGCCACACGGGCGCGGCGACGGTAGCCGAATTCCGGCCCACTCAACGGTGCGGCCCACTCTTGCGGTTCGACATCGGCCACACGGGACAGTTGCTCGGCGAGCATGCGCTGTTTCAGGGCAAGTTGTTCGGCGTGGGGCAAGTGCTGCACGCTGCAACCGCCGCAGCGGCCGAAGTGCGCGCACGGCGCCGGACGCCGCAGTTCGCCGGACTTGAACACCCGTTCGGTGCGCGCCTCCACGATTTTGCCGTGGGTGCCCAGCACGCGCGCTTCCACGTCTTCGCCGGCCAGCGCGCCGTTCACAAACCAGGTGCGGCCTTCAAAGAACACGATGCCGCGGCCGTCATTGGCCAGGCGCTCGATGGTCAAGCGTTGTTTCTTGCCTACCGGAATCTGCGGGGCCCGGCTGCCGCCCGTCGGCTGGAAGCGCAGGCCTCTCTCGTGCTTGGCCATCAGTTGGGTTCGTCGAAAATGCCGGTCGACAAGTATCGGTCGCCTCGGTCACAGATGATCGCGACGATCACCGCGTTTTCCACCTCTTTGGACAAGCGCAACATGCCGGCCACGGCACCACCGGAGGACACACCGCAGAAGATGCCTTCTTCACGGGCCAGGCGGCGCGTGGTGTCTTCGGCTTCACGCTGGGCCATGTCGATGATGCGGTCCACGCGGGTCGCGTTGTAGATCTTCGGCAGATACTCTTCGGGCCAGCGGCGGATGCCCGGGATGGCCGCGCCTTCCATCGGTTGCAGCCCAACGATCTGGATCGCCGGGTTCTGCTCCTTGAGGTAGCGCGAGTTGCCCATGATGGTACCGGTGGTGCCCATGGAGCTGACGAAATGGGTGATGGTGCCCTGGGTCTGGCGCCAGATTTCCGGACCGGTGGTGGTGTAGTGCGCCTCGGGGTTGTCACCGTTGGCGAACTGGTCCAGCACCTGGCCACGGCCTTCGGCGGCCATGCGCTCGGCGAGGTCGCGGGCACCTTCCATGCCCTCTTCCTGGGTCACCAGCACCAGTTCGGCGCCATAGGCGGTCATCGCCGCCTTGCGCTCGGCGCTGCCGTTGTCGGGCATGATCAGCACCATCTTGTAACCCTTGATCGCCGCGGCCATGGCCAGCGCGATCCCGGTGTTACCGGAGGTGGCTTCGATCAGGGTGTCGCCGGGCTTGATCTGCCCGCGCAACTCGGCGCGGGTGATCATCGACAGCGCCGGGCGGTCTTTTACCGAACCGGCCGGGTTGTTCCCTTCAAGCTTGAGCAACAGGGTATTGCTGGTTTCACCCGCCATGCGTTGCAAGCGGACCAGGGGGGTGTTGCCGACGCAATCGGCGATTGTAGGGTACTGCAAGGTCATGGCGTATTCGCAATCCAGACTGCGGGGGCGAACATCATACCGGGAAAGGCCGGCGGGCCATATCACGCAAAGTGCGGTGCTTATGGCTTATAGGAATAAGCGAGCGAGGTGGTGGCTGGGCAGACGCTATCGGGGGCAAGCCCCCTCCCACATTCGCGCGCATTCTCGTGCTGGAATTCGGTCAACTGTAAGAGGGGGCTTGCCCCCGATGGCCGCACCTCGACAACCCGCCTAGCCCAAATGCCGATCGCCATGATTTTTCTGAAAAACCTCCTCCCCCATCGCTGCAATCTGCCCGTCGATCAGCGCCTCAAAGGGTTTGAGCAGCAGCTCGAACGATGCCGGTGCCTCCAGCACCTGCAACGCCTGCACAATGGCCTCAACCGTTGACAGGGCTCCCGGCCCGGGCGCTTTGCGCAGCCGATAACGCGATACAGCGCCCTCGGCCAGCGTCACCCGTGGCAGCGCTGCCAGCAACGGATTGAGGTGCAGCAATTTGCGCGCCTTGCGCCAGGTGCCGTCGGGGACCACCAGCAACAGCGGTTGATCCCCAGGCACATAGGCTTGCAGCGGCTGGGCGTCGTCAGCCGGAAACAACAGCCGCGCCTGATAGCCAGGCGGGTTCAATAAGGCCGGCAGATCATCAAAGACCTCACCCACTATCAACTGCGCATTGTTCAAGCCCAACGCCGCCAACCGCGCGGTATTGAGCGCATGGTTGACCTCGCTCGGGTGCTGCAACAGCAACACGCGGGTGCGGCTGTCGAGGCTGGGGATCAACGCGCACAGGCAATGGGTGGCGGGTCGCAGGCAGCGCGGGCATTGGGGTCTGGACATGGATTATCAGGCCTGGTTGAGCTGGGCTTTGAGCAGATCGCGGAAGGTCTGGATCAACGGTTCACGGCTGCGCCCGCGGCGCATGATCATCGAAAACGGCGCCTGGTAACCGAAGGTGGCCGGCAGCAATACGCGCAAATCCCCCTTGTCGGCCCAGGCCTGGGCGTAGTGCTCAGGCAGGTAGCCGATATAGGCGCCGGACAGCACCAGGATCAACTGAGCCTCCATACTTTCCACGGTCGCCGCGCTGTGTTTGAAACCATGGCGCGCCAGTTCGGCCTGGCTCCAGTAGCCGCGACCGACCATGCGTTGCTGGGTGATCACTTGCTCCGGGATGCGGCGCTCGTTGAACAGCGGGTGCCGGGTGCTGCAATACAACCAGTGCTGCTCGCGGTACAACGGCATGTAGATCAGCCCACTCATGCGGTTGGAGAAAGCACCGATGGCCAGGTCGAGGCGATTGTCCTGCACACCGAGTTGCAGTTCGTAGGGGCTCATCACCGACAAATGCAGGTGCACCGCCGGGTGCTCCTGGCTGTAGGCGCCGATGACTTCGGCGAACGGCAGCGCCTTGTCGCTGACGGTGGAGTCGAGCACCCCGAGCTTGAGGGTGCCGCGCAACTCGCCTTTCAAGGCTGCGGCGTATTGCTCGAAACCTTCCAGTTCGCCCAGTAACCGCAGGGTTTCCTGATGGAACAGCTCGCCTTTGCTGGTCAGGCTGAAACCGCCCCGGCCGCGATGGCACAGCACCAGGCCCAACGCCGATTCCAGTTGGCTCATGTAAGTGCTGATGGCCGACGTGGATAGGTTGAGTTCGTGCTGGGCATTGGCGAATCCCTGGTGCCGCACGACGCTGACGAAGATCCGCAGGAGTTTCAGGTCGGGCAAGGCGTTGGCCATGGGGTCTCCAAGATGATCGGGCTACTTGTAGTGAGCGGGCTTGTCCCGCGCTGGGGGGCGAAGCCGCCCTAATGAGGACGCCGCAGTGTTTCAGAGAGACCGAGGTGCCTGGGTTTAGGGCGGCTTCGCCCCCCAGCGCGGGGCAAGCCCGCTCACTACAGTCCAGCTGTCGTAGTTTAACCGCTGGTATTAGTTTAGAAAAATCTGAACTAAGTATTTGCCCCTGCCGATTCTTTCGTATCGGTGTATTTCGCAGAATCGGCCCCTAATAAACAAAACAACGATGAGGCACTCCCGTGGACAAGATTTTCCACCAACCACTGGGCGGCAACGAAATGCCGCGCTTTGCCGGCATCGCCACCATGATGCGTCTTCCCCACCTGCAAACGGCCAAGGGCCTGGATGCCGCCTTTATCGGCGTGCCGCTGGACATCGGCACCTCGCTGCGCGCCGGCACCCGATTCGGGCCGCGTGAAATCCGCGCCGAATCCGTCATGATCCGCCCCTACAACATGGCCACCGGCGCCGCACCGTTCGACTCGCTGTCGGTCGCGGACATTGGTGACGTGGCGATCAACACCTTCAACCTGCTGGACGCCGTGCGCATCATCGAAGAGGCCTACGACGAGATCCTCGAGCACAACGTAGTCCCGATGACATTGGGCGGCGACCACACCATCACCCTGCCGATCCTGCGGGCGATCCACAAGAAACACGGCAAGGTCGGGCTGGTGCACATCGATGCCCACGCCGATGTGAACGACCATATGTTCGGCGAGAAAATCGCCCACGGCACCACCTTCCGCCGCGCGGTTGAAGAGGGCTTGCTGGACTGCGACCGTGTGGTGCAGATCGGCCTGCGCGCCCAGGGCTACACCGCCGAAGACTTCAACTGGAGCCGCAAACAGGGCTTCCGTGTGGTCCAGGCCGAAGAATGCTGGCACCACTCCCTCGCGCCGTTGATGGCCGAAGTGCGTGAGAAAGTCGGCGGCGGCCCGGTGTACCTGAGCTTTGATATCGATGGCATCGACCCGGCTTGGGCGCCGGGCACCGGTACGCCGGAAATCGGCGGGCTGACCACCATCCAGGCGATTGAGATCATCCGCGGCTGCCAGGGCCTCGACCTGATTGGTTGCGACCTGGTCGAAGTTTCGCCGCCCTACGACACCACCGGCAACACTTCGCTGCTGGGCGCCAACCTGCTGTACGAAATGCTCTGCGTACTGCCTGGCGTGGCCCATCGCTGATGAGCACCCACGAAGTGCTGCAAGCCGCCGCCGACCTGGTCGCGGCCTTTGCGCGCAATGACCGCGCCGCCTACTTCGGCGCGTTCACCGCCGATGCGAGCTTTGTGTTCTACACCCTCCCCCAGCCGCTGCTGAGTCGCGATGCCTACCAGGCGTTGTGGGACAGCTGGCGCCGGGACGAGGGGTTCGAGGTGCTGTCCTGCACCTCAAGCAACGCCGTGGTCAGCCTGCAGGGTGACGTGGCGATTTTCATGCATGACGTGGCCACCGAGCTGCGCATGAACGGGGAGCAATTTTTTAGCCAGGAACGCGAGACCATTGTCTTCACACGGCAAGGGTCTGGCACACAACAAAAACAAGGCCTGTGGCTGGCCTGTCACGAACATTTGTCCGCTATGCCGGAAGGGCTGCCGCCCCCTTAGCCAATGTGATCGGAGCTGATCATGAATAATAAAAACAACGATAAAAGTATTCGAAAGATAGAAACCAACGGGGTCGAGCAGATCCCGGACCACGAACGTACCGCCGGCCCCAAGGATCTGTTCCGACTGATCTTCGGCGGTGCCAACACCTTTGCCACCGCCGTGCTGGGCTCCTTCCCGGTGTTGTTCGGCTTGTCGTTCCAGGCCGGCGTCTGGGCGATTGTGCTGGGCGTGCTGGTGGGTGCGCTGATCCTGGCGCCCATGGGTCTGTTCGGGCCGATCAACGGCACCAACAATGCGGTGTCTTCCGGTGCGCACTTTGGTGTACACGGGCGGATTGTCGGCTCGTTTCTCTCACTGCTGACGGCGATTGCCTTCTTCTCACTGTCGGTGTGGAGTTCGGGCGATGCGCTGGTGGGGGGTGCGAAACGTCTGATCGGCCTGCCGGAAACCGACTTGACCCTGGGCCTGGCCTACGGCGTGTTCGCCATTCTCGTACTGACGGTGTGCATCTACGGCTTTCGCTTCATGCTGTGGGTCAACCGCATTGCGGTGTGGGCGGCGAGCCTGTTGTTCCTGTTGGGCATCTTTGCCTTCGCGCCGGCGTTCGACAGCCACTTCGCGGGCACTGTAGCCCTGGGCCAGACGGGCTTCTGGGCCGCCTTCATCGGCGCCGCGCTGGTGGCCATGAGCAACCCGATTTCCTTCGGTGCGTTCCTGGGTGACTGGTCACGCTACATCCCGCGTGAGACGCCGAAAATGCGCATCATGCTGGCAGTGGTGCTGGCGCAAATCGCGACGTTAATCCCTTTCCTGTTTGGCCTGGCCACCGCGACCATCGTCGCGATCAAGGCGCCGGACTACATCGCGGCGAATAACTATGTCGGCGGGTTGCTGGCGGTAGCGCCGACCTGGTTCTTCTTGCCGGTGTGCCTGATCGCGGTGATCGGCGGCATGTCCACCGGCACCACGTCGCTGTATGGCACCGGGCTGGACATGTCCAGCGTGTTCCCGCGCCTGTTGTCGCGGGTGAAAGCCACGCTGCTGATCGGGGTGATGTCGATTACCTTCATCTTTATCGGACGTTTCGCCGCCAACCTGGTGCAAAGCGTGTCGACGTTCGCGGTACTGATCATCACCTGCACCACGCCGTGGATGGTGATGATGATCATCGGCCTGATCGTGCGTCGCGGCTTCTACTGCCCGGATGACCTGCAGGTGTTTACCCGCGGTGAGACCGGCGGGCGCTACTGGTTCAGCCATGGCTGGAACTGGCGCGGGTTGGGGGCGTGGATTCCGAGTGCATTGGTGGGCCTGTGTTTCGTCAATTTGCCGGGGCAGTTTGTGGGACCGCTGGGCAATTTGGCCGATGGCATTGATATCAGCTTGCCGGTGACGCTGGGGTTGGCGTCGGTGGTGTACCTGACCTTGCTGCGGGTGTTTCCGGAACCGACGGCTGTCTACGGGCCGACCGTTGTGGCGAGGGAGCTTGCTCCCGTTCGACCGCGAAGCTGGAGCCGGCTTTTTTGGGGCCGCTTCGCAGCCCAGCGGGAGCAAGCTCCCTCGCCACAACACGCGCCTTCACCACAGCAAGCACGCTCACCACAATAAAAAATAATTGGAGAACCGCCGTCATGGCTTTGGATTTATTCGTCGTACTCATCTACGCCGCCGGCATGCTCGTGCTCGGCTATTACGGCATGCGCCGCGCCAAGACCCACGAAGATTACCTGGTGGCCGGACGTAACCTGGGCCCGTCGCTGTACATGGGCACCATGGCCGCCACGGTATTGGGCGGTGCCTCTACCGTCGGCACCGTGCGCCTGGGCTATGTGCATGGCATCTCCGGCTTCTGGCTGTGTGCCGCGCTGGGCATGGGCATCATTGCGCTCAACCTGTTCCTGGCCAAGCCGCTGTTGAAGCTGAAGATCTTCACCGTGACCCAGGTCCTCGAAAAACGCTACAACCCCATGGCCCGCCAGGCCAGTGCGGTGATCATGCTGGCCTACGCGCTGATGATCGGCGTGACCTCGATCCTGGCCATCGGCACCGTGCTGCAAGTGCTGTTCGGCCTGCCGTTCTGGATCTCGGTGCTGCTCGGCGGCGGTGTGGTGGTGGTGTACTCGACCATCGGCGGCATGTGGTCGCTGACCCTCACCGATATCGTGCAGTTCGTGATCAAGACCGTCGGCCTGATGTTTATCCTGCTGCCGATCTGCCTGTACCGCGTCGGCGGCTGGGATGAGCTGGTGGCCAAGCTGCCCGCGTCGAGCTTCAGCTTCACCGCGATCGGCTGGGACACGATCATCACCTACTTCATGATCTACTTCTTCGGCATCCTGATCGGCCAGGATATCTGGCAGCGCGTGTTCACCGCCCGTGACGAAAAGGTCGCCAAGTACGCAGGCACTTTCGCCGGTTTCTACTGCATCCTCTACGGCCTGGCCTGTGCGTTGATCGGCATGGCGGCACACGTGCTGATCCCAGACCTGGATAACGTCAACAACGCGTTTGCCGCTATCGTGAAAGCCTCGCTGCCAGACGGCATTCGTGGCCTGGTGATTGCCGCCGCCCTCGCAGCGATGATGTCCACCGCCAGTGCCGGCCTGCTCGCCGCCTCCACCGTGCTGACTGAAGACCTGTTGCCGCGTTTGCGTGGCGGCAAACAGTCGAGCCTGGCCGTCAACCGCCTGTTTACGATGCTGACCGGCATCGCCGTGCTGGGCATTGCGCTGGTGGTGAGCGATGTGATCAGCGCACTGACACTGGCCTACAACCTGCTGGTGGGCGGTATGTTGATCCCACTGATTGGCGCGATCTTCTGGAAACGCGCGACCACGTCGGGGGCGATCACCTCCATGACCCTGGGATTCGTGACCGCGCTGGTGTTTATGCTCAAGGATGGGCTGGACGCGAACACGCCGATCTACTACAGCCTGGCCATTGGGCTGGTGAGTTTTGTGCTGGTGAGCGTGTTGTCGCGCCGGCCAGAGGGTGTGGCGACCCGCGCCGTTTGATCAGCAACAGGCGTTAAAGCGGTTTCTTCAGCGGGTGCGACGTCGGATGTCGCACCCGTTTTTTTATTCGTCGCTATTGCGCCGCGCCTTCAAACAAATCACCGCAATCCTTGCAGCCAAAATACTGCTCGGTCGCCGGGCACTCAATTTCCCCGGTAGCCCCCGCCCTCACCCGCCAGACGCAGGCCGTTTGCTGATATTTCAGCGTGCCTTCAAGGTAACAAGGGGCCCAGTCAAACTCATCGTGCAGCGTGCGACCATCAATAAGCGCGGCGCGTTTGAAAAAGGACGCTATCTGCCGCTCATCCAGCGCAACGTCACTGGGTCGGCAGCGTTCGGGCTCTTCGGAGTGAAAGCCAGAGATGCGAATGTCGTCGAGATCCAGCTGGGAGGATGAGCATCCGGCGAGTAATGCGCACACGCCAAACAACGCTGACCGTAGACTCATTGCCACTCCGCAGTACTGGCTTCACCTGGGTGTTTGTATGAGATTTGCGGATGCGTGTAGACATCTTTCGGCGTCAGGCGGAAATGGCCATGCAGCTCAGACACCAACCACCGCAGAGACTGCTTCTGCATAGCAGTCACCTCCTCATAACGTGCAGCATCCAGATGTTTGCCGACCAATTCGATGCCCAGGGAGTCCGCATTCATCGGGTATCGCTCAGGATAGTCCTTGGTGCGCTCATACCGGTCCAGCGCCCGAATCTGTAATGTCCACGTGAGCGCCTGAATGCTTTGGACCTCACGGCTATCGCAGGTGGCTTTATCCAGCGCCAGGCACTTGGAACGCAGGTAGCGCCCAACGTGATAACAACGCTTCTTGACGCTGGCTGTCTGGTAGATGGCGCCGTCTTTTTCAATCAAAAAGTGCGCACCATTACCTTTGGAGAGGTAACCGTTAAAGGTGTGCCGGGCCGTCGGTGCGTCGGTCTGGTGGATCACCAAAGCGCGCACACCCAGCAGATCACCATGCTCAATCGTTTGAAACCGACGGAGTTCGACTCGGTCGGAAATCAGCATACCTTCGCTATCAATGCTCGACATTTCAATGCCTCTTCGTCCATGAAAAGGCAAAAATATAGAAGCACGAACAGGGAAAAAGTGAGGATGACGGAGTAAGCAGAAGGGTCCGACAATGAAGCGCACCTCATCACACAGGGGACGCATCAAATGCCGGCTGCGCGCGGATTACAGGCGCCTCATCACGCCATGAAAAACGCCCGATAGTACAACGCCCGCACGATTCGACTCCGCGAGCGCTTCAGGGCTTACCTGCGACGTGGGCGACGCTGCTCATCATCGGTGCGAATCGGCACGGGTTGCAACGGCGGCTCGATCAAGCCCAGTGCAACACCCAGATCATGGAGCCAGTTTTGAATTTTCTCTTTCATGGTTGCCCCCTTTGAGGGTAATGCTGGTAGGCGCAAGTTCTTTCGCCTTTTCCTACACTGATAGTAGCCCTAAGTCCTACGTATTGCTTGAACGAAAACACAACGAACTATTACTGAATTGATCCAAATCCTGACGGATCGCTCAAGCAATCGCGCGTGCGTCGTGCAGCGCCTCGGCCCTGTCAGCTTGCTGCAGGTCGATCCATGCGTTGAGGTTAGCGCCGAGCATACCCTTTCGCCACATCAGCCAGGTGGTCGCAGTGGCAAAAGGCCCTGTCAACGGATGAACGGACACACTGTCCTTGCCTGGCAGGCTGTTGAGCATGGACTCGGACATCAACGCCACCCCGGACCCGGCGATCACACAGGCGAGCATGCCTTGATAGGACTCGATCTCAATCGCCCGCCCCATGGCCACGTGCTCGTGGGAAAACCAGGTTTCCAGCCGCGCGCGATAGGCGCAACTGCGGCGGAAGGTGAACACCGACCGGCCCGCCACATCCTGCGGCCCGCGTACCGGCGGGTGATCGGCTTCGCAGATCAGCACCAGACGCTCCTCGCACAGGGGAACACCGTCCAGGGACGCGATGGTGATAGGACCGTCCACAAAGGCAGCATCGAGGCGACCGGTAATCAAGCCTTCGAGCAGCTCGCCGCTCGGCGCCGATTGCACCTGTAGGTTCACCGTCGGGTAAGCCTTGTGGTAACGCGCCAGCAGCTTCGGTAAATGAACGGCGCCCGTGCTGTACATGCTGCCTAATACAAAGTCGCCAGCCGGTTGCCCACCCTGCACGGCGCCGTGAGCTTCGTCGTGCAGGGCCAGCAGTCGGGCGCTGTAGTCCAGCAACACTTTGCCCGCCGGAGAAAGCTGCAGGCGTTGGCGCTCGCGCACGAACAGCTCTACACCGAGCTGTTCCTCCATCTGCTTGAGCCGGGTCGACAGGTTTGACGGCACGCGATGCAGGCGCTCGGCGGCACGGGTAATGGAGCCCTCTTCCGCCACCGCCTGGAAAATGCGCAATTGACTGAACTCCATACCTTTCTCCAAAACTGAACAAGTTGCTCACTATTATTCAATTTTACAGAAAGTCAATGCGCTTTAGCCTGAGGGTATTCGCTTATCCGCAGGAAACCTGACCATGTCCCCCTTGATTCGCTTACTTGCCAGTGGTGTCGCCTTGATGATGGCGATGGGCATCGGCCGTTTCGCCCTCACCCCACAAATGCCGCATCTGCTCAGCGAGGGGCAGATCGACCTGACCGGCGCTGGCCTGATCGCCGCCGCCAACTACTTGGGCTACTTCGTCGGGGCGGTGGATTCGATCTTTGCGCGCAGCCATCAGCATGTGCGTGGGCGCTTGTACGGCGGGTTGTGGCTGTGTGTGCTGCTGACCCTGGCGTCGTACTGGGCTCATGGCTTCTGGCCGCATCTGTTGCTGCGCTTTGGTACCGGTGTCGCGAGTGCCTGGGCATTGGTGATGATCACCAGCCTGAGCCAGCCACTGGCGATTGCCGCCGGGCGTCCGCGCCTGGGCGCATTGGTATTCGCCGGGCCCGGACTGGGGATCCTGCTGACCGGGTTGCTGGCGTTGGGCTCCAACTTGCTGGGGCAAAGCTCGGCAACCTTGTGGTGGGTGTACGGCACGGTGGCACTGGTGATGTTGTTGGCGATTCTGCCGTTCCTGCCCAAGCCTTCTGCCGCCAGTGCCGCGGTTGCCAGCCCTACGGACGCGGGCAGCAACGGCAGCATTGCGCATTTGTGCTGGATCTATGTGTTGTTCGGCCTTGGCTACATCATCCCGGCGACGTTCCTGTCGCAGATGGCCAGTGCGCAGTTCAAGGGCGCCTGGCAGGCCGATCTGTTCTGGCCGTGCTTTGGTCTGGCAGCCGCGATGGGCGTCGGCGTGGCGACCCTGCGCCGCAAGGATCCGCACACGACTCGCCGCTGGCTGATGACCACCCTATGGCTGCAAGCGGCCGGCGTGTTTGCCTGCTTGCTGGGCAATGGCTGGGGCCTGGCATTGGGGGTGTTGCTGTGCGGCGGGCCATTCCTGGCGTGCATGCAACTCGTGATGGCACGTTTGCGGGACGTCGCGCCCCACGGCTACCAGCGCAGCACCGGGCTGCTGACCGCAAGCTTTGCCATCGGCCAATTGAGCGGCCCTTTGTTGGCATCGGTGAGCAGCCACCTGAGCGGCGGCCTGCAACCGGCGCTGGTAGTCGCCGGTGCAGGCTTGCTGGTGGCGGGTTCGGTGTTGGTCAGCCGGCAACCAAAGGCGCAGGTGCGCGCACCTGTTCACGCCGTGCCAGCACCAGGAAAAACAGCCCACCCAGGAAGCATCCGGTAAACCAGGCGAAGTTGGCCATGCCCTGCAACGCAGGGGTGAAGGTGATCGCAACGCCCGCCAGCGTCGCGGGCACCAACGCCTTGACCGCCGTCCAGTTCACGCCACCGTCGAAGTAATAGCGCCCGCTGGGGCTCTCATCAAACAGCGCATCCACATCGATCTTCTGCTTTTTGATCAGGTAGAAATCCACCAACAGGATCCCGAACAGCGGTCCGATAAAGGCCGCGAGGATATCCAGGGTGTAGTGGATCATCAGCGGGTTATTGAACAGGTTCCACGGTGTAATGAAGATCGATGCCACGGCAGCGATCATCCCGCCTGCGCGCCAGCTGATTTTGCTGGGGGCGACGTTGGCGAAGTCAAACGCCGGGGAGACGAAGTTGGCAACGATATTGATGCCAATGGTCGCAGTGACAAACGCAAAGGCGCCGAGCAATACCGCCACGTTGTTATCGATGCGCGAAACCGTGGCGATCGGGTCGTGGAGCATTTCACCAAACACCGGCAACGTGCCCGAGACGATCACGACGGTGACCAGGGAAAACGCCAGGAAATTCACCGGCAGCCCCCAGAAATTGCCGCGTCGTACGTCGTTCATACTGCGGCAGTAGCGGCTGAAGTCACCGAAGTTCAGGGTCGGCCCGGAGAAATACGACACCACCAGCGCCGTCGCCACGATCACCTGGCCAAACGCCTGCCATCCCGACAGCGACTTCTCCGCCAAGGTAAAGCTGATGTTCGACCAACCGGCCTTCCACACGATCCAGCCGGCCAAGGCAAACATCACCGCATACACCACCGGCCCCGCCCAATCGATAAAACGGCGGATGGACTCCATGCCCGCCCAGAACACCGCCGCTTGCAACAGCCACAGGCTGAGGAAACCAAACCAACCGAGGTAGGAAAGCCCAGCGAAATGCGGCTCTGCGTACACGGCCATCTGTGGGAAGAAACGCAGCACCACGATGATCAAGGCACTCGACGCCAAATACGTCTGAATTCCGTACCAGGCCACCGCGATCAAGCCGCGAATCACCGCAGGAATATTCGCGCCGAACACCCCAAACGCCAACCGACAAATGACGGGGTAAGGCACTGCGGCTTGCTGGCTCGGCTTGGCCACTAGATTAGCGATCAATTGCACAATGCAGATACCGGCGAGCAAGGCGATCAACACCTGCCAACTGGCCAGCCCCAAGGCGAACAGGCTGGCGGCAAACACATAACCGCCGACGCTGTGCACGTCACTCATCCAGAAGGCGAAGATGTTGTACCAGTTCCACTTTTGCGGCAGTGGCCCAAGGTCCTGGTTATACAGGCGCGGGCTGTAGCCTTTGGGCAATTGTTCGGTCATCGCTGGGCTCCTCGAAATACCAGCCTGCACGTGCGTCGCGGTGTGCATACGGAAGGCGGCATGGTTTGTATACGAGAGAGTCAGCAGAATACGTGCCAATTGAACGCAATCCCTCTGGCACGGCGCTCCAAAGGGATTGATATGGGTATAGACATGGGACGATGCTCAGCAACGGTGCACCGAAATCCTGTACACAATCAGCGGTGCACTCGATGTGCACACCAATGACCCACCGTGCAGCACGCGGCAGTCAGGAAGGTGCCCCAGGCCATGTCCATGATCGCTAACTGGGCTGACCAGCCCTGCAGCGTGGCCCAGTTACTCAGGTCGTAGGTGCCATAAGCGACCAGCCCAAGCAACGCCCCCCTGCGCGCAGCGCGCTGCCAACTGGCACTGGGCAGAACCACGAATACCACGCAACCGAACACATAGAGGAGGTAGAAGAGCAGAGCCGGCAATAGGCGGGGCTGGTCCAGCATCAGCGGGCCCAGCAGGGACTTGTAGGTTGGCCCCATGAGCACGCCGAGCCAAAGGCCGTCGAGGACCAGGAAAGCCAGCAACGTGCCGAGGTAGGCGAAAGATGTTTTCTTGGTCATTGATGCACCTCTGTAAGCGCCAACGGGCGCCTACAGAAGAGCAAAGCGTACTCAGCTTAGTTCAATGCGATCCGCGTGAATCACAATATGGCCCTGCTTATACAGCGCACCAATGGCTTTCTTGAAGTTACCCTTGCTCACGCCGAACAAGTTGCTGATCACCGCCGGGTCGCTCTTGTCGCTGACCGGCAAGGTGCCGTTGTTTTCACGCAACTTGGCAAGGATCTTCGAGTTCAGGCTCGAGGCTGCTTCCTGGCCAACCGGTTGCAGGCTCAGGCTGATATTGCCATCCGCACGGATCTCCTTGATAAAGCCTTTTTCTTCCTTGCCCGGGCGCAGGAACTTGAACACTTCATTCTTGTGGATCAGGCCCCAATGCTTGTTGTTGATGATCGCCTTGAAGCCCATGTCGGTGGCTTCGGCCACCAGCAGGTCGACTTCCTGGCCCACCTGGTAATTGGCAGGCGTCTTGTCCAGGTAGCGGTCCAGGCGTGCGGTGGCCGTGATGCGCTTGGTGTGTTTGTCGAGATAAACGTGCACCACGCAGTATTCGCCAGCGGTCATCTGACGCTTTTCTTCCGAATACGGCAGCAACAGATCCTTGGGCAAGCCCCAGTCGAGAAACACGCCGATGCTGTTGACTTCCACCACTTTCAAACTGGCGAATTCGCCCACTTGGACTTTGGGCTTTTCGGTCGTGGCGATAAGTTTGTCATCGCTGTCCAGATAAATGAAAACGTTTAGCCAGTCTTCATCTTCACTGGGAATATCTTTGGGGATATACCGATTAGGCAAGAGGATTTCGCCATCTTGCGCACCGTCTAGGTACAAACCAAAGTTAGTGTGTTTAACCACTTGCAAGCTGTTGTAGCGCCCGACTAAAGCCATTTCCAAATACCCTCATTGCGTGGGCGGCATTCTACCCGAGTTGCGCTCGTCACGCGCGCGCGCCTGAAAAATCACGGCCTGGCGTGGCCTTGCGATGGCATCGCCCCGCTCGTCCGATCAATCCGGCTGATTTTTCTCAGGCAACCCACCGCAGCCAGCACCAGGGTTTCGAATTAAAACAGTAAGTTAGGGGTTCATTTCAAAGATGAAACTTGGCTGTTTTCAGCCGCCGCACTTATTCTTCGAGGATATTTACCAAGCAATTGTCAAGTATTTCCTGTACGATGCCTGGCCAAGTTAATTTTCTACAGGTTAGTGGCCGCCATGCGTGTAAAAGCATCCAACAGCAAAGCAAAGCCAGCTCCCGCCGTTGAAACCAGCGAATCGATCAACAGCCAGATTGCTGCTTTCCTCAAGTCCGGCGGCGAAATCCAGCAAATTGCCAAGGGCGTCAGCGGCCAGACTTTCGGCCCATCCAAGCAGATCAGCCTGGGTAAAAAGTAATACCGCGCAACACCACTGGTCCCTAAGCGTCTTGCCTTCAAGGCGCTAGGACTAGAGCCCGAAATACCCTCGCTGCCTATTTTCCATTAGCGCTAATCGACGAACGGGCCTCACCTCCCGACATTCGCCGGTATCCTTGCACACGTCTAGCACGGGCATCTGCCCGATTCCTTCGTCACTGCTCCTCGCTTTTCATGGAGTGAAGCATGCTCAAACCGTGCATTTTTCTGGTCAGCGCCCTTGTCGCGTGCCCCCTTGCCCAAGCGCAAATATTCCAGCGTGAACTGGGCGACTTCGACCTGAAATTGGGCACCACCCCCAGCCGCAGCATGGCCCAGGGCCTGGTCAAGCCGACGTCTCCCGGCAGCGACTCGTTCCACGGCGGGCTGGACCTGAGTCATGACAGCGGCCTGTATTTCGGCCAATTCTCACCGAACATGGGCCTGTCCTCGGCCAGCACCCTTGAAGTCGATTCCTACATGGGCTTCAAACACCCTTTCGACCAGACCCTGGGCTATGAAGTCGGCTTGATCCACTACAGCTACCCCAAGCTCAGCCCGCTCGACAGCCAGGAGTTCTACGGCGGCCTGAACCTGCTGGGTAATCGCTTCGGTGCCTCTTTCAGCAACGACCCGGATCGCCAGGACAGCACACTGTTCGCCGACCTGGGTGGCACCCAGCCTTTCGGTATTGGCGTCAGCATGAAGTACACCACGCATCAGTTGGGCACGCCGGTCTCGGTGGACGGCGGCTCCATTCGCAGCTTCAGCGACTGGTCGGTGCAATTCTCCCGAGAATGGATGGGCGTTGACCTGAACCTCATCTACAGCGACTCCAGCCTCAGCGGCGGGGACTGCTCGGCCTATTCCGGACACAATTCGCAATGCGATGGTCTGTTGACGCTGAAGGCGGCGCGGTCGTTTTATTAATCGGCTGAACTGTCGCCCCCCGCGCAGGCTCACATGTGATAACCCACATTGCGAAGGACCCGCCCATGCTGCGTCGGCTCAAATTACTCGTCGTACTGCTGACCCTGAGCCTGGTGCTCGCCGGCTGCAATCGCGTAGGCTTGGCCTATCGCAACCTGGACGTGATCATTCCTTGGACCCTCAACGACTACCTGGACATGAACGCCGGGCAGAAGAGCTGGTTCAACGACAAGCTCAAGGAGCATCTGGCCTGGCATTGCACCACACAACTGCCGGGCTACCTGGACTGGCTGGACCGCCTGCAGCAGATGGTCGACGACAACCAGGTTACCGACGCGGCCTTGCAGACGCGCACCGTAGAGGCCAAGCAGGCCATCGCCGAGGTCGCCCGCGAGGTCACACCGTCGGCCATCGAGTTGTTGCAGGGGCTGGACGATCAACAGGTCAAAGAGATGAACGACGCGTTGGCCAAAGACCTGCGCAAGCGCCAGGACGAGTACCTCAAGCCACCGCTGGCCAAGCAGATCCAAGAACGCGCCGAGCGCATGAATAAACGCCTGGATGCGTGGATGGGGCCGCTGAGCGATAGCCAGAAAAACCGCGTCACGGCCTGGTCTATCAGCCTGGGTGAGCAAAACCAGCAATGGATCGGTAACCGCGCGCATTGGCAGGCGCAATTTATCGACGCCGTGAAACAACGCGAGGGCGCCGACTTCCCGCAGAAAATGCAGCAACTGCTGGTGGACCGGGAAAGCCTGTGGACGCCGGAGTACCGCGTCGCTTACGCCGAGACAGAAGCGGCGGCACGCAGCCTGATCGTCGACCTGATGGCGCAAAGCAGCGTGCAACAGCGCCTGAAACTGACGCAAAAAATCGACGGCGTACGCAGCGACTTCAAGGCACTGAAATGCCTCAAGGGCAGCGCAAGCTAATGTGAGAGAGGCTGGCCCCCGCCCACATTAGATGAGCGCGGTGGCCGATCAGGCAATCTGAGCCTTGGAAGCCACCTCGGCAAAGGTCGCCGGATCCAGCGCGTCCGCCTGCTCATCCAGCACCTGACGCGGGTGATCATTGCCGGGAATCGAACTGTCGATCAGCGCCAACAGTTGTGCGCCCAGCGGAGTGAGGATGAAATTCTCGCCATTTCCGCCCTCTTCCTCAGGGCGCGACTCAATAAAGCCACGCTTGAACAGCAGCGCTTCATAATCGGCCGCCGTCTTCTTGAGCGCATCCAGGTTGCCGGTGGACTCGCCCGCCGTGGCCTTTTCGGCCGCTTCCTGCTCGGCGTATTTGCGCGGGGCGAAGCTGCCCTCGCCGTTCTGCACTTCATGCAGCAGACGTTCGATCAGATCCCAGTTGTAAGTCGTCATCCTGATTCCTCCTGCAGGCTGGTGGAAAGTAGCCCGTCAAGGTTGTGACAGGCCACGTCACTGGCCGTTCAGCCGAATAGACGGACGTCATTTCTCTGAACTTTCCAGACGTTCGCGGCCTCAACAGCACATAACCGCCAAGGAGGTCTGCCCATGAAAACCCTGATGAACCTAGCCATCGTCGCCACGCTAACTGCCGCCCTGCCCGCTTGGGCCTGCACGCCCGACGAGGCCACGGCCAAGCGCGAGCAACTGGCCCAGGAAGTGGCCAAGCTGACCGAACAGAACCCGACCAAGGCCAAGGAGATGAACGACGAGCTGCAGAAGATGGACCTGGATACCGAAAGCGCTGAGTTCCCCGATAAATGCCAGTTGATCGACGCCCGTCTCAAGGAGCTCAAGGAAGCAGCGGCCAAAGCCAAAAGCTGATGGCATAAAAAAACCGGACAAACGTCCGGTTTTTTCATATCACTCAAGCCTTATTCAGCAGCCGGCGCTTCCGGCTTGCGGCGCTTGAGTGGCGCCATGCCGTCCTTGCTGACGAGCGACAGGTTGTCGGTCTTCGGCCGGTTGGCAATCTTGCGTTTGGTCGGCGACTTGGCGCCGGCCTTTTTCTTGTCGCCCTTGGCGTCGGTCTTTTTCTTCTTCACGCCAACGGCCTTGCCCGATGCCTTGACCTTCTTCGGCCCGGTGTAGGTGCCTTTGACTTCCTTGATGGTGCGACGCTCGAACGACTGCTTGAGGTAGCGCTCGATGCTCGACATCAGGTTCCAGTCGCCATGGCAGATCAGCGAGATCGCCAGGCCATCATTGCCGGCACGCCCGGTACGGCCGATGCGGTGCACATATTCGTCGCCGCTGCGTGGCATATCGAAGTTGATCACCAGGTCCAGGCCGTCCACGTCCAGGCCGCGCGCGGCAACGTCGGTGGCCACGAGGATCTTCACACCGCCGGCCTTGAGGCGGTCGATGGCCAGCTTGCGGTCCTTCTGGTCTTTCTCGCCGTGCAGCACGAACGCCTTGTATTCCTGGGCAACCAGGCGGCCGTAGATACGGTCGGCGGCAGCGCGGGTATTGGTGAACACGATGGCTTTCTGATAGGTCTCGTTGGCCAACAGCCAGTTGAGGATCTGCTCTTTGTGCACATTGTGGTCAGCCGTGACGATCTGCTGGCGCGTGGTCGCGTTGAGGTCGCTGACGTTGTTGACCTGCAGGTGCTCAGGGTTGTTCAGCACCTTGGCGACCATCTCGCGCAGGGTGGAACCGCCGGTGGTGGCGGAGAACAGCATGGTCTGCTGGCGATTGATGCACTCGGCCACCAGGCGCTGCACGTCATCGGCAAACCCCATGTCGAGCATGCGGTCGGCTTCGTCGAGCACCAGCACTTCGACTTCCTTGAGGTCGAGGTTGCCGGCGTTGAGCTGCTCGATCATGCGGCCTGGGGTGCCGATCAGGATGTCCGGCACCTTGCGCAGCATGGCGGCCTGCACCTTGAAGTCTTCACCGCCGGTGATCAGGCCGGACTTGATGAAGGTGAACTGCGAGAAGCGCTCCACTTCCTTCAAGGTCTGCTGGGCCAACTCGCGGGTCGGCAGCAGGATCAGGGTCTTGATGCTGACACGGACTTTGGCAGGGCCAATCAGGCGATTCAAAATCGGCAGGACGAAAGCGGCGGTCTTGCCACTCCCGGTTTGAGCCGTCACCCGCAGGTCACGCCCTTCGAGCGCGAGCGGGATGGCCGCTGCTTGCACCGGCGTAGGCTCGACAAATTTAAGCTCGGCCACGGCTTTGAGCAGGCGTTCGTGCAGGGCGAATTGGGAAAACACGGGTGCTACCTCGAAGAAATACAAAAAATCAGCTGCATAGGGTACCGGTTTCGGCCGTCCAAACCGAGTTTCTTTACGCGAACGGTGTCATTCAGGCGCTTTTTTGTCAGGGCATTTGTCCATGACATCAACTTTGTTGCACTTAAATGCTCTAATCGCCCCGTCTTGTCCCATAGAAGAATCGGTTTCACCCATGGATATCAAACAGCTCTGGCTCAACGTCCAAGACCTCTGGGGCGCCCTCGATCAACACCCGCTGCTGCATGCCAGCCTCGGTTTTGTGGTGTTGTTGGTGGTGGCTCTATTGCTTGGACGGGTGGCACGTTACCTCATCCTCCACGCCATCAAACTGCTCGGCCGGCAACCGGCCCTGCATTGGCTCAATGACCTGCGGCACAACAAAGTCTTCCATCGCCTGGCACAGATGACGCCCTCGCTGGTGATCCAATTCGGCCTGTACCTGGTGCCGGACCTGAGCAAGACCGCCATCCTGTTTATCGGCAACGTGGCCCTGGCGCTGACCATCCTGTTCCTGGTACTGGCCATGAGCGCCCTGCTCAGCGCCCTGCTGGACATCTACGCCCGCACCGAACACGCCCGCACCCGCTCGATCAAGGGCTACGTGCAGTTGGCGAAGATGGTGCTGTTCGTGTTTGGCGCAATCATCATCGTCGCCACCCTGATCGACCGTTCGCCGCTGTTGCTGCTGTCGGGTCTTGGCGCCATGTCAGCGGTGATCCTGTTGGTGTACAAGGACACGCTGCTGTCGTTCGTCGCCAGCGTGCAGTTGACCAGCAACGACATGCTGCGGGTCGGCGATTGGATCGAGATGCCCCAGGTCGGCGCCGACGGCGATGTCGTGGACATCACCCTGCACACGGTCAAGGTGCAGAATTTCGACAAGACCATCGTCTCCATTCCTACCTGGCGCCTGATGTCGGAGTCGTTCAAGAATTTAGGCAGTCCAAATGGAAACCCTACTATCAAACCTGAAGCCCCCGAGTCCCCTGACCTCCAGATTAGTACCCCTACCCATCCACATCTACTATCACGATTCGACGCAGTTCAAGGTTGCCCGGCTCGCCCGGACGCCGCGCGCTTCTCCCCGGCGTGCAGCCCCTCCCACCTGAACACATGCACGTGATCTCCCCGACGGATTTTCCCAAAGTCGTCCCCCCCTTCAGAAGCCCGCCTAGTCCCCAAAAACTACCCCCGCCTCAAAAGTCACACCCGCCTCCAAACCCGCTGTCCCTTCATCAGTCCACGAGCAACGCACCAACCATGCACCCCACACCACTAGACTAAGCAATCGACCCGACCCCATCATGCTTCCCAAAGGATGGTGCGGCCAGCCCTTGATCAACAATGGCCACGACAAGAGCTGGCAAACACACGCTTCGTCAGTGCACCCAGAACGCCCATCAGCCATAAGCAAAAAAAGGGACTAGCGCCGTGCAGCCATTGAAGGAACAAGAAAAAACACAGCTTTGGCTCAGCCAGTTCGACAACAGGCCTGGCGATCGACTACTGGCGGAAAAACTGCTTGACTCAATTAGCTATTGCCCAATTAGCGACTTCAAGAACAGCTTGATCAAGCTAACTAAAAATAAACTACCACTGAGATCCAGTTCAGCCTTATTCATCGAGCGCGAACTACAAAAAACAACTTCAGATCTGCCACCCCCGATCTACAAGCAAGAAAAGACAAAAAGCCCCAGATCAAAAAAGAAACACATGCGAGCCTATGGCGCAGCCATGCACGTAGTCCAGTCGCTTACTTTTAAAACGCAGGACGTGGGGAGCGAGGGTCTAGTAGCATCAATTGCCAACACGCTGTGCCGCTCCAACCCCGCACGATTCTTGCTTCAACCCGCTGCGGATAATGTCAGAGATTCACAAGTCAGGAACTTCGTCATTCTTACCGACTTCATTGGTAGCGGAGATCGAGCATCACGGATGCTTGACTCCATGTGGAACGTGGCATCAATAAGAAGCTGGCACTCTGGCAAATTTCTAAATTTTTGGGTATTGGCTTACAGCGGCACCAAGCAAGGCGTCGAGAAGGTGCGTGGTCACAGGTTTGCACCCCAAGTGCATGTGGTGACAGAGTGCCCTACCGTGTACAACAGCTTTGGTGAAGATCTGAATGAAATGATTGATCTTTGCAGGGATTATGGCGCACATAGCAAAGACCCGCTTGGCTGGGAAAACACCGCTGCCCTACTAGCTTTCGAGCACGGGGCTCCGAACAACATGCCAGCCATTTTCATCTCGGAGAAAAACAGAGGGTCAAAAAAATGGGCTCCACTCTTCCCCAAGCGCGTCACGGAAAATCTTTGGCAGTCACCCCAAATCAACATTGGCAGCATCGTCAAAAACGCACTAGCCGACTTAAACGTACCAGAAATATCAAAATCCGCCCGCTTTCAGAGATCAAGCGATGAAAGCAAGTACGCCATCATCACTCTTCTCGCTCACGCTCAGGGAAAACGACGCGTTGCGGAGCTCCGTCGAGTCCTACCGCTTTCTCTAGACGCCGTCATTAGTGCAAAAGACCGTGCCGTCAAAAGGGGCTGGCTGACACAAACTGGAGCACTGACCCTAGCTGGACATAGAGCCATCCGCTATCTCCGCCGCCAGGGGAAGAAGTTTTTTGTAGCGCCAGACCCCTTCACTTCGTATTATCCAACGCAGCTGAGGGCTCCGCAGTAGCGGAATCTAGTATTCCCGCGCGTTGCGCGGGGCGTTTTGGGAGCAAACTATGCTTACCGTCGAACGATCTCACGCCTGCTGGAGGTTGGCAGCCTTCATGGTGTTCGCTATCGAAGTCTGGCGCCAGAAGGCTTCCATCCGCCAGGGCGGAATCTAAAGGTAGATGAGTCGCTGGAGCTCTCAGCTTTATTTAACTACAGGCCGTAAGGCTGGTGTGCCTGGGGACATACTGCAAAATGCCGTGCAGACGGCAAAGCAGATGGAACACGGTTGCCCTCCCATCCTCACCCTGAACCACCTCGCCCACTTGGCGGGTGTTCCCTACCCATTTTTGCATCGAACGATCAGCCGAACCTATAGGACAGAGGCGTACAACGTCTTCAAGCTCCGTAAGGCGAACGTGGGGCATAGCCCTGATCGCTTCAGATGGATATGCGCACCCAGCGAAGATTTACTTCGAGTACAGCGTTGGATTAATGTCCACATCCTGTCCAAGGTCGATCCCCACGAGGCCAGTTACGCCTATGACAAACGCCACGGTGTGTTGGAAGCAGCCGTACTCCATTGCGGGGCTGAATGGCTGATCAAGCTCGATCTCACAAACTTCTTTGAGTCGATCCTGGAACCACGGGTTTATAAGCTTTTCAGGTCATTCGGGTACCAACCACTGGTGGCATTCGAGCTTGCCAGGCTTTGCACGCGCGTACGTAAAAGCGGCAACCCGGATCGAAGGTTCGGCAACACAACGCTTCCTGTAGGGCTCCCCTACTCCGGCGACCCTCGTATTGGCCATCTACCCCAAGGTGCCGCCACTTCTCCGCGAGTCGCCAACCTTGTCATGCAGTCCTTGGATGAGAACCTGCAAGAATACGCGCGGGAAAACGAGCTGGTGTACTCCCGATATGCCGACGACCTGGTGTTCTCATCAAAAAATGCTTTTGACAGGTCACAGGTGGCCCTGCACATCAAGATGATCAACGCGTGCTTGATTAAGGAAGGGTTTTGGCTTAACGAGGCCAAGACGAAAATTATTCCACCGGGGGCCCGCAAGATCGTCCTAGGGCTGTTAGTCGACGGCGATAGACCCCGGCTTACCAAATCCTACAAGAAGTATGTTACGGATCACCTCTACTACTTGGCCCATCCTAATATCGACGCGATGACTCATGCTAGGCATCGTGGATTTCAATCGCTTCAGGGGCTGATTAACCATGTCAGCGGGAAGATCGCCTACGGCTTCAGCGTTGAGCCCGACTGGGCCAGGGTGAATGGAGCGAGGCTCAAGGAAATCTGCTCCAAGATACAGGTTGATTACGTGCTCTTCCCCTAAACACGCCCTGATCTCTACTCCTAGACCTGGTTATCCTGCAGGTACCTGTCGCATGGCACCGCTTGAACATCACCGGAGCTGGCGGTAAAGGTTAAACAGGATAGGGATTTGTAGCCGATCTTCGAATCGGAGCCCTCACGCTCCACCGCTCGACAATCAGCTGGCTAAATTTCCACTCCCCACGACCGAATTTTTTCCTTCAACGCCTCTCGGTGTGCCTTGCTTTCGCTCTGCTCTAGGTAGTGGGTACCAACCAGCAAGTTGAACTCAGGGCGTATTCCGGGAGTGATCAAGGGCCTACCTTCTTTTAGACCCAAATGTATTTCGACATTCCTGAATGTCAGCTCTTCAGCTGCTTCGTAATCCATCTCGCCTGAGAAAATTTCAAGAATGTCGCTGAACGGTTCGACTAGGACTTTAATCAACGAGAAGATCGTTCTCCCCTCATACAGCTCACCGAAGTGACGGTGGAAGAACGACGGAACTCCAGTACCACAGATCTGCGCTCGCTCAGCTGGAGAAGGGTACCTGGGCGACTCACCAGTTGGCACGAATACGCGATCATAGACTTGACGTAATGCTTCACCGTACGGCGAGAGCAGCCCGTCTGAGCCTTCAGCATCAAAAGCGGGAGTACTCAAACGCTTGATGATAGCCGCCAGATGCTGACACCTAGCTACGGCAGTGAACAAGAGCCTGGTACCAAAAAAGTCTGCCCACATCTCGATGGCTTTGCTATCGAGATCGTCCCTGTCCAAATGCTTGGTATGAGCGTTCGTCCAGTGGGCCAGCTCATGGGCTGCGATAATCAGGCAGTAAAACATATCCGTGTGATTACTCACCACGTTGTCAGCAAAGCGGTAGGAGAATCTCAATGTCGGGATACCCGCCACCTTGACGACCTGGGCGAGTACAGCGGGGTCGCCGTCAAAATCGCATCTCACATCCGGCTGTAGGATGCTGAAGTGCATTAATTTGAAATCGGCGATCAACGCTTCGATAACTTCCTTGTTGGTGATCTGCACCTGACAACTCCAGATTTGTAAGGCCGTCATGATCGCCTGATCGTGAGCCCTACGCCAGCGCAACTCACCCTCTTAAAGAGGTGATTTCTTAATCCAGACCGGCTGGCGGAGTGACCCCATAACGCGGCTTAGCAAGTGGGGCGAGGACTGTCCCTATGCCGCTATGGCCTGGCCTCACGCCGTACTGCTCAGACGTTGGCCCGCTGAGGATCACTCCAACCTCAGTTGCCAGACCGCCACCGCAAAGGCAGTTGACGGTTCACAGAGCTAGCTGCCCCCCCCTCCCTTGATTCCCCTGCGGATCTGCCCTAACCTATGGACACTGGCTTGGCGGCTCGAAGAGCCTGAAGGTGAGCCAGGGCATCCCTCCCCTACCGAATCACCTTCTGCAACACTGGCATCTGAGCTGATCACAGCTCACGAATTGCTATGGTTTAACTCGATATTGGGGGGGGGATTAGATATCGGAGTTAGCCATGATCGACAAAGATCAGTTCAGCCCTTTCGTTAAAGCCCTCCATCTGCACCTCAAGCACCACCACCCTCATTTCAACAGCAGCCTCAGTGCTGTGCGCGAGCTGGTGTCTCATGCGCTTGCGGACATGCCCAGCAATGGGCTGGTGAATGACCATCTCAAGCACTCCCCCATCCCGTTCGGCGCTGCGGCATTCGAACGCTTGAGTTCTGCAGTACAGCAGGCGTATGGGATCTCGATGCCATCAGAATTCTGGCGCTGGCCACTTCCCGTGGCCTTCAAACTAAGCCCAGCAGAACGCATTGAGATCTGGCAAGCCGCGCTTAAGCACACCCTGAGCACGACAGAGATCGACGGCGTGTGGCACGACGGCTATGTCGATGCTGAGCCCTACATAAAGCCTATGGGTGATGGCAGGTGGGCTCTGTGCAACCGCTCACCGGTACCGTTCTGGCTCTGCCGGGATGTGTTTACTCCGGAGTGGATTACTCGTCGAGACGCTGATAATTCCATCGCCGATGACATGGCTGGGCGCCAGCTGAAGGATCGCTCATACCACGCTGGACTGTCGGCCCTTTGGAAGAAGGACTACAACACTGCCCATCAACGCCTTCAGGAAGCCCATGAGAAAGGTCATCCCATGGCGTCCTTCAACCTTGGCTGGATGTACAGTGAAGGGTTAGGCCGAGATCGTGATTTCACCAAAGCAGCCGAGCTGTACGAGCGTGCAGCCGACCTCGGTGTTCTCACTGCCCACCACAACCTGGGCCGGATGCACCTTGAGGGGGATGAACACTTCCCCAAAAGCATCCCCGACGCTATCCGGCATTTCGAGCTGGCTGCAGAGGGCGACATCGCCGCTTCGATCGGCTGCCTGGGAATGATCTACCTCAATGGCAATGGGGTGCCCGAAGACCGGGATCGTGCCATCGACTTGCTAATGCGGGCCGCTTATCTGGACGACGATCACAGCATCAATACGGTAGCGACCATCCTCGACCATCAGAACGGTGGCGCATCCACTCCTGAGTCCTTTGCTCTGTACCGGAAGGCTGCTCGCTCAGCCCGTCAGCTCAATCACATCATGCCGATCTACAACCTCGGGCTGTGCTTCCTGCACGGCAACGGCGTTGGAAAAAACTTGGTGAAAGCGCGACGGCTGTTCCGCATAGCGGCAAACGCGGGCGATGCCGATGCTGCAATGAACCTGGGGCTGATGCTTCTCAATGGCGAGGGCATTCCAGCTGACTCCATTGAAGCACGGCACTGGCTCACAATGTCCGCAGCTCATGGGAGTGGCGATGCTTTCAACGTACTGGGCACGATCGAGTTCAATGGCCAGTGCGGTGCACCGAATCATCGTCTGGCCTGGCTTCTTTTCTCCGAGGCTGCGCAGATGGGCTCCGTTATCGGGCTGGCTAACCAAGCGAGATGCCTGGTAACTGGCCAAGGGGTCGAGCAAGACGTTGAGCTCGCATGTGAGCTGCTTGAGCAGGCGGAAGCACAAGGGCATCCAATGGCCCGAGAAATGCGCATCCAATGGGAGTCTCAGGTATGACGTCTTTCTTGCTGGGAACCGACCTGGACGACGAAGAAATATCGGACGAAGGCTTCATCTGTAGCCAGTGCGGTTGTGAGTTTTCGCTGGATGACTTCGAGTTCGTTGACGCTGAATTTGACGAGGTCGAATGTCGATGCCCGGGCTGCCAGTTCAGTGCCGACCTGAATGGTCATCCGTGCGATTACTGCTCAGAGCCCGCTGTCCATGCTTTGGGCTCAACCTTCTACTGCGCAGAGCACTTTGAAGACCTAGTCGGGGACTGATCCGCAAAGGCCGCCCCCTGCTGCTGCCCTCCTTCACACGGAGGGTAGCTCTATATCTCATTCGTGCCATAGAAAAACAACCGACCCATTTATAGGTAGCTATCTATAGCTCTCGCCGATCGGAAGAGTGCCACGGAAGGCGCTGACATTATTCCTTCGCACATGCTCAAGCAGCCTGCGATCATCTCCCTCGGCTGTCAGGCCCTGACTGAAAACAACATCAGGAGTGAGCGACGTGCCATGATATGGCTGCCCCAGGTGGCTCCGTCGAATCTCTGTTCCGTCGGGTAGAATTGGCATGGCTCCTGTCATTGAGCTGTTGCAAGCCCTTGCAGACGACTCTAGTTACCCTCCCATTTCGCCCAAGGTGGAGCCGTGAGTCGCCACGCAGGTGACTCAAAGGAGAGAGTGTAACGGGCAGTCCGGGGCCGTCCAAAGCGTCGGGCGGCGGCCCCCAAGAGCTACATCGCCTTGCTCGAGAGCAGGCGTCATCGGAAATTCGCTAACGAGGTTGAGTTACCTCGGGTAAACGACTGATTCAAGGTATCTACTGAGTGCTTGAGGTTGATCATGTCATCGTTACCGAGGCAGCGTTTCCTTCCATCTGTCTGTCGGTATCTGCGCCATGATCGACCTGCGTTGAAACCCCGGCACGTGCTGTGCTGTCGAGATGGGTCGTCCGGTGGACAACCCGCAGTGGCATCGGATAATTTTCTAGATGGCCAACGAGAAGCTGGCCATCATTCTTCAATTCAAAGATTAGAGCTGAGCATGGTACCTGTTCGTAAGCCCCAGCATTTAGGCGCCCTAAGGGATATTTTGAGCCCTTACCGATACCTACTATGCGTCGATCTTGAGGCTACATGTGATGAGGACGCCAAGCCCGGAGAGCCACCACGTCAGTTGATCGTGCGACGCGAGGACATGGAAACCATTGAGATCGGCTTGGCGGTGATCGACCTGTCCTCGCTTAAAGTAGTCGACCAATTTCAGAGCTTTGTCCGGCCTACCCTGCATCCGGTGCTCACCGACTTTTGTCGAACGTTAACGACAATCAAGCAGAGCGACGTGGACGCAGCACCTGGTTACGTCCGGGTGGCCCAGATGCTTGATGCATTCCTCGTGGACTATCCCAACTCGATGTGGTGTTCATGGGGCGATTACGACTTCAAGCAGCTTCAGCAAGATGCCTCACGCTTAAATTCCAGACCAATGCTCGACGGGATGCACCACACCAATTTGAAGAAATGGCATTGGAAGGTTTACGACTGCCGCGCTCTCGGCCTGCAGCCTGCGGTGGAAATGCTAGGGATGGAATGGAAAGGCACGTACCACCGAGGCATAGATGACGCCCGCAACGTCGCTCAGGTGGCGATCCACATGCTGGATTGATGAGATCGGGAGTAGGAGAAATGCTCAGCGGGCCCTGTGTCATCGGCTAGGGCCCGCGCGCAAAAGCTCATAACACCAGGTACGCTCAGCGATAACTCAGTTGGATTGACTTGAGAACCTAAGCAACAACCTTATTGCCCGCCTCATCGCCCGCTGCAACGCGATCCAGCAAATGTCGTGCAACATCGGCGAAAGCGGCGAAGCAGGTTTCGTAGTCAGGCCTCTCGTGCGCGTAAAGCAGGGGCATGAGACGCTGCTCGAAATTAGCCTTCAAGCCCTCATGGGTGGCGGCAACCTCAAGGGTTTGTCGCAAGACCCCGAACGGATCCGCTCCAAATTCAGGGTGCTGCCTGCCAAACTCAGCGACGTCCTTGGCCACCGACGAGGCGAAAACACCTGCAGCAGGCTCTATCGCTTCAGGGTAGCTGGTCGCGATACGCCACACATCGTACACATGGCGAACCAACGCGGTGTCGAACTCACCGACCTGGCGCCCATCCCAGCAACTGGCACAGCGCCGCAGCAGTGAAAGCACTTTTTCCGCGAGGGTTTCCGCGACGGTGATGCACTGCATGGAGAACAGGAAAGGGTCGTTACTCCCACTCAGTTTTTCCAGCATATAGCCCAGATTCTGCGTTTCCGAGGGGATCATGGGTGGCCTACAAACGAGCTCGATCTTCAGCTGCGAGCGCAGAGTACCAGTCGCATCCTGAAAGTGCGCTGCATACGAAACCAAGAGGCAGTAGTAGCGATGAGTGTCCCTGCGAGTCGGATTACCCGCGTCGACAACCCAATGAAAATCAAGCCCAGCCAAGGCCTCCTCTACCGCTGCATGCAGCGCTTTCAGGCGGCTACGATCGCCTAGGTCTTTTGGAAAAGCATAGCCTTCAGGCGGCGCATCCAACTCGACTTTGATGTCGATGTCTTCAGACATCCGCTCAATAAGACCGTAGGCCTTCGAAAGACAGGTGCCTCCCGCAAAAACCATTCGCGTTGCCACATTGACCGTTGCAGCCCGGGTATCGCCCTTTTGCCGGTTCAACTGAGAGGCGACGTGGGTGACTCGAATTTGCGAAAGGGCATGAAGGGCATCAGTGATGTGCTGGTCTTTCTCTGCGACGGCAGCTGGCATGCTTTTCAGAATGCCAGCCGTGGACGCATCTTCAATGTTAAACCGCAGCTGCTCTGGAAGAGTTTTCATAGACGACAGTGTTGTTTCCTACAATCACTTTACGGGAAATACGTCGGTTCCCAGTGTTGACGACCGTGCCCATAGGGATCTGAGTCGATTTACCGCTGTTGTACTCGGCAACAAGGGTGCTGGGGGCAATCGAAATTTTCAGCTTGCGGAAAAGCTCAGCTGCGATCATTTCCAACGTGCCTGCGGGCGTTGGTTTGCCCGTGTACTGGTTGATGCGAGCTTTCGCAAACGCACCTTTACTGACGCGCACGAGAATGCCGTTCTCCACAAATCGAGCCAAAACACGGCCCACCTGGGAATCACTACCCATGCTTGTAAAATCTGAGCGCAACACGACGATGCTCGTGCGCAGCTTGATCGAACGGGTCATGCGGTCTTCGAGTTTCATATATCAGCTCTCCTAAGACAGGCTACTTACCTTAAGGTCACAATAGACCTTAACCGCAGATTCGTCCAGTGAAAGCAGGGCTTTCGCCTGGCAAAACCTGCGCATCCATGCGTGAGATTCTAACTCAAAATTGTGGCGAAGCAGAAGCTTTTCGTCGATGATCCATTCCTCTCACGGGTGTTGAGCGAGAGCTGCCACGTACTCAGGTTCGGAGGGTTTCAACTGGTAACCGCACGAAAATCTAAAAGCAGCAGCTCAAGCGATGGCACGAGCTGACATCATAGGGATAAGCAGGCATGGGCTTGTACGGTGGCTACATCGAGAGGTTAGCCAAGAAGGTGGAGGCACGCCTCCAAGACATCGAGGCGATCTACAATTTCGACCTTGGCGACGAATTCGAGCTCGCCCTTTGCGCCCTTCTGGAGGATGTGCTTCCCGCCAAATACGGTGTCTGCCGGGGCTTCGTCGTTGCTGAGGATGGCAGGACGGCTGGTGACGACGTCATCATCTACGACAAGATGGCCAGTCCAACGTTGCGCTCCAGCCTGAGCCGCCAGTTCCCAGTAAAGGAGCAGATTCCGGTTGACGCGGTGTACGCCTACATCGAGTGCAAGCACGCCATTTCGAACCCAGACGTACTGGAGAAAGCTATAGGTCAGGCCGAAGCCGTAAAGAAGCTCCTGCTCACCCGTCGTGCCCGCGTGAACCCTGAGTACGAAGAAGCTGGGCCGGTCTACAACGGCAAGGTCAGAGACTGGCCGCGCACGCACCCACCCCTGAAAAACCAACCGTTCTGCGCAATCTTTGCACGAAAATTTGCACCTGAGGTTGGACTCCCAAGCACCTTCAATGAGCACACGCCTGACCTGATGGTTCTCGGCAACAACCACATCGCAACTCAGACCGTAAACCTCGGCCCAGACGGCCTAAAATCCTCTCTTTTCTTTGACAGCAAATACTGGGCAGGCCTTTGCGTTGAGTCAGCGGCGGGTAATGCCTATGGACTGGGCTTGGTGACATTGCTTGAAGCGCTAAGCTGGACTGAGCTGCTGCCTATTGACTGGGCAGCAACGCTGAACGCTACCTTCTACGACAATCTGAGCAAGAAACTCTGAGCTAGAAGGCCAGAGAATCAGCCAAGCCTTGCCGGTGCCGCCACGCACTGGCAGTACCGAACCACGATACAGCGCGATGTGGGAGAGTGCGAAACTGGCTAATCAGTATTTTTTAACGTCCCTGAATCAACGAGACGCGCATGACCTTATCCGATGCCATCCTCGTTCTGATGCTAGCTGACCGAATCCATGGTTCGGATGAAGCAGTCCGCCGCGCGGGCAAGAACATCGTTAAGAAGTTGCCTCGCAGCAAAAGAGACATCATCTACGAACTGATCAGTAACCCCCGCCCCAGGGAATTGATCCACCACATCGCGCTGAATATCGACGATTAGCCCGCCCCCGCCGCCCTTGAACCGAAGCCTCTGACAGCTCGGGGCACTTTAACTCACCCCATGCTCGTAACCCGACATCGTGCCCCTCTCGGGCGTAGCTTCTCACGTCCGTATACTCCGTTTGAGGCAAGGGTGGCTCGCGCTCAATCGCCTCACTAAAGAGCAGAGCATGCCCATGGCAATGAGCTCCAATAAGACACGATACCAAACGCATCGGCTATGCATCGCTCCCACGCATCCAAGTTGATCAGCGGGGGGCTTTCTAAACTGGCTAACTAGCGCAGAGGCAGCGATGGGTGAATGGCCTCCGCAAACGCTCGGCCTGAATTGCTACTGGGAAACCAGGTGCCAGGCTCCGGCTCGGGTCAGCCGTTGCCCTAGGCCACAATTCGCCTCTCCGCCATACTTTCCGAGACGCTCGGTATCTGATGCCTTCAGTTCACCGTTGATCACCATGAACGTCATCGGGCCGCAATGAGTACGCAGCTTGATGCTAGAAGCCCCATATCCATGCCCCGCAATTTCATACGGCGCTTCCAGCGCCGCAACCTCAGCGCCTTGCTGAATGACTACACGAGCCTCCCCTCTCGTACCATGTACCAGGCTAGAACTGCTGAGTTCCAGCCATGCGCCGTCCCCCAATGCCTGTGCGGTAGCGCCTGTATCGATTCCTGGGCACAGGATGCAGATGACTCCAACCATTGCGACCACATTGCTTGCCGACTTCTTCAAAACTGACACATCTGGCTCCTTCTCACTTTCTCAAAGATGCCCATAACAGTTGAGCAATGACTCAAGCTATCAGGTCTGTCAGGAAGAAACCTCCGAAGTCAGCACAACCACTCACAGGGCTCTTCTTGGCGTGCCTGCAGGACGGAAATTGGGAGCGGGAGTCAGTTCGGACAGATGTTGATGGCAGGCCAACTGGTAGGGAAAATCCGACGCTCTGCGTCAACAGCAGCTAGCTTGCTCAAATTACTGGCTTCAAGCGCATTTATCGAACGACAACCCCATACTCTGCCAGCTCACGCACCAGAGTCTCACGGCGCAGCAGACCGGGTATTTTGAAAGCGCTTCTGTACGCATAAAACAATCCAACCGGTATGAATACCAATCCAACGCCGAAGGTCGCTGTCGCGATGATCAGCCCCGCTGGGATGGCCGCCACGGCAAAAATAATGCCTTTGATGACACTGGACTTCGCGACCGCCCGCATGTGTTCCAGGTCATACTCAACCTTTCCGTTACTTTTTTCGAATGCAACGAGAACAATCGACTTCTTGCCAAGATGCTTGTAGTACCAAGTGCGCCGAGCATCTGTAGCGATCGCACCATGCCTCCTCAAATAGTTGAGCATCACGACTTCTTTAAAGTAAAAAGTCGTCCCTCCTTCATCCTCACACCGAACATTTCGATAGAGGGCATCTAGATCACCACTCGCTTGAAGCTCAAAGTTCTTAACTGTGACTGCAATCTTTTTAAGTTCAGACATGCATTATCCTTAAGTGCACTTATTCACCACGGAGGCTTGCGCGTAAATCTCATCGGTAGCGCCATACGTCGCCGCCTTCAGACAGATAGGCGGCTTAGAGATCTGGAAAACTGCACCGGAGGTAGAGCCCTGCGATCCGGCGTTATTGATACCTAGCACTGAGTAGCAGCGCCCTGCGAAGCTCGGCTACATGTTCAGCTCGCTAGTGATTACGTAATAATCCTTACCACTGACACTACGCATCAATTTGAAACCCGACCTGGCCTCGACATATTCAAGAGGCGGTGTCGCGATGGTCATGCCATCCTGATTCACCCCTGATCGATCGCCGTAGACCAAAGCGGCATATCGCCTCCCGGCCCGAGCAGCATCGGCTAAGAACGCGTCGATAGGGACATTCCAATCAATGCCCCGCGCCTGGATTACCTCAAAGGGAAAGTCCCGCACAAGGGAATCGGAATCGAGAGCGAACAAAGGTTGCTTGCTCAAGTGATTAACCATCAAATCTGGATCTCGAAATAGGGATCAAAGCCCGTGTTTTCATTTGGATAGCCCTTAGGGTTCGAGATCACCCGGCAGCCAGCTAACTCAACGTCGACGGCGTAGTGCGTATGGCCAAATACCCACACATTCGCCTGAGCAATGAGCTCATTCCAGTCGTTTGCATAGGAGGCTGTGAGATGGCCTTCGTGCTCGTTACCGATCACCATCGGAGATGGTGAGTGATGTGTCAGCACGAGTGTTTTGCCCTCAAATTTTTTTGCCAGCTCCTCACGGAGCCAAGCCTTGGCGACGTGGTTCTTGGCAATGACATCATCGGGCCGCAAACGCCTGTAGTTTGAATCAGTACGAATGTATTTGAAGTCGCTCATCCACTCCCGGGCCATATTGGTCGCCGCCACCTGGTCACCTGTCGACGTGAAATCAGTCCACCCCGTCGTGCCCAGGATCCTGAGATTGCCAAGCGTTAGGGTTTCATTCTCTAAAATGTGGACGTGGCCAGAGACGGCGTCCCTCATCTTCTGCAGCGTTCGATCAACATGGCCGTCGTAAAATTCGTGGTTACCACTGACGTAGGCCACTGGGCATTCGAACGCCGAATTGGCCCAACTGACACCTCGCCCCTTCTTGTCAATGTCGCCCCCCAATAGGACGAGGTCGACGCCAGTGCAATCCGGGGCCTCCCAACCGTCAAACTCTCGGTGCAGGTCAGAATAAATCCGCACTCTCAAACCCTGACCTCCATTGAACTGGCAACCTCTCGGAAAGGATGGTTGCGACGCGATTTAGGGGTTAATTGATCGTCAGGAGCCCCCTGAGGAGCATGACGAAGGGCGCTTGGCATGTGCAGGCTCGGCCCCACGCGGGCTCATCATCGCCGGCCAGCCCAGAGCAACACATGGCGCAAAAGCGCCTTCGGACAGCTTTATACACTATATGATGTGTAACTGTACACGCCGACGTGGCTACATCCTCAGTTTTTGAGGACAACGACTTGACGTCGATTAGGCCCGCGCTTGCAGCAGTCATACGCTCAGTTCGTGGTAGCTTGGGTTTGACTCAAGAGGGTATGGCGCAGGCAACCTCCCGCACCTATCTGACCAAAATTGAAAGTGCCCAGAGCTCTCCTACCCTGGATAAATTCATTGAGCTTGCGGCTGCGCTCGAACTGAGCCCAGTGGCGTTGATGGCCTTGGTACTGGGTACGCGTGACGAGCAGCCGAGCGCTGATCTACTGGCCCAGGCTAGAGAGGAATTGGAGGCGCTTCAGGTGCGGGTGACCCCGGATGACATCGCTGCACAGATCGTGGGCACCGAGGTCGTTAAAAGGCCCCCCGCACGTCCAGCGGATCTGATAAAGCTGCAGAAGGTTCAGGCGTGCAAGGAATCTGGGTTGAGCCAGGCAGCAACAGCCCGACAGCTGGGAATCAGCAGATCAACTGTCAGCTTTCTATGGAAGCGAGAGCTGCCGGATGCGCCCTAAACCGGCGGCCCCATCAACCCCTGCTTTCCCCAAGACGCTTACCCTTGATCACACGTTCTGCAAACTGAACGAGATCGGAGAGAGATCCAGCTCCCGTTCTATCCAAAAAGTGCCCGGAAATCCCGACAGCCCTAGGGCCTTTTTGATCACATTGCAGGGAATCGCCGACCATCACGACCTTGTCACCGGAGGTAGTCAAATCCGACCCCAAGCGTGCCCCTAATTGACGGCAGATCTCGCGATAGATTCCCTCATGAGGCTTCATAAGCCCGACCTCATAGCTCAAGGCAAACCCATCCATGTCGTTCAGCAGATGCCTGAGCACAGGGCCGTAGGGCGCGGCCAGATTCGAACAGACCCCCATCACCATTCCCTCTGCCTTTAGTAACTGTTGCGCCTCAACGGCATCGGCATACAACGAGATCGACTCCAGCTCATCAAGGAGGTCATCCTGCAACGCCATCAGTTGCTGCGAGCTCAATCTAATGCCGAAAACTTCAGCAGCCCTCTCCAGGGACAGGCTCGACGTCATCAGGCAATGGAGGTCTGAAACGCTTGGCTTGCGACCTTGCTGAGCACCAATGTGCAGCAGCTTCCGGAATGGATGGTGCTTGCGCCTGATGTGAACCACAGTCCCGAAAGCATCAAACACTGCAGCAACGATTGGCATAAGACTGGCTTCCAGGAGTGCCGGCTAGAGTGCCGGCGGAGTACGAACGGCTGGATCGTAGTAAGCAGTAAAATGGCCACAGGTACACAACACTGAATCACCATCGAGGAGCGGGTATGCCCTCCAATGGATGCTTTCCGATTTCACGTCGTCGTGGACATACCCGTAGCGGTAATCCGAGAAGCTGAGGGGTCTCGAACACTTTCTGTTACCACAGACCACAGTGTCGGGCCGTTGCTCATGGTGTGAAGGCATGATGGTTCGCTCTCAATGGTGAATAGTCTGCGGAGGTAGCCCGTTCACCAAACCCTGCTCCACTACTAGTGATCGCCTTACTAAAATCGCCTGGGCTTTGAAAACACGCCTGCTGCGGGCACGACTGAAACAGGCAATGAATGGCATGCCCCGCTCACCGCCCCCAGCCAGGGATGCCGCATACTAAAACTTGAACAGGGGTGACTGAGATTACGTTGAAATATCGATACTTCTTTTTTCTAGCCGCCGCTTTCGCTTCGGCTTCCGCAATCAATGTGCTGAGGGTATCGGCATCATGAGTGAACACGTCTTCCGGCCCTTCGAAGTCCTTAGTGACGTGCAAAATGACACGCAACCTGGAAGACAGGCGTCTAACCCTGGATGGCTTAAAAGCCTCTAGCAACGTGGCCTGCTGCTGAATCGGCTCGCCGACAGGGCCACCCATGTTGCCGAACAACGCGGCCCTCATCTCTTCTTCGCTTAGGGTCTCACTCATTTCACAGATCTCAAGCACTTCAATTTCACGGTGAATACCGTAAACGGGCCATAGGACGCTCAAGGGAGGCATTTTACACGTACCGCTAGATCACTCATGACTTCAGAGTCAAAGCAACTCCTGCTGCGAGGCTGGCACGACCTCCTCTGACAAAGGTTGCCAATGAACGCAAAAGCACTACACGTAGACAAAAAACGCACAAAAACAGATAAAGAACACTATATATAGAATTTTTTAAAAAATTTACGTTTGGTTTGTAATCAAAGCAGAAGCAGCAGCCACGGCTGCAAAGTAAAGCGATCTCCCCACGCTGCCCAACTCCCCTGTCAACCTCCGCTTCACTGTCAGGCTTCAAACCATGTGGTTTAGAAGCCGGAAGAATCAGATGTAAAAGCCGGCTGTACCCTGTGAAATACACAGGTGTCTAAGTCAATACCGCTTTCTTCTTGCCTTCAAATATAGAACTCCGTCGCGCTTTAAAATTTTCAAGAGGGAGGGTGCTCAAGTAGTCGCAAATTCGACTCTTTTGTCGCATTAGTATAAGTTTGTCCGACGTTACCAGAGCATTCCGGCAGAATTCCGACCTTCCAAGGTGAGCTTCAATTGGCCAGAACGCCCCCGCGTCACGACTCCAAAACAGCGTCATGCCAGGTCGCGCAAAAATGGCGGAGCCAACAACAATACGCTGGACGTTTTTCAGTCATCTCAAGTCATATGAATGACGTGCAATAGCGAGGCAGAACGCTGCGATCGGCTGAGGCCAAGGAAATGGAGCTAGGTGCACAAGCCGTGTTCCAGGCGTGCGATCAACTCCAATACCTGCTCGACATCCGCATCAACAGGGCGTTTAACGCCGAGTGCGCGAGTGGGTGTGGACAGCCACTCAACCGCACGGGGTTCGTTGCCAAATAACTGAATAGCTGCGGCCAGGATCACCGGATCGATCGCATCTACTGATGAAGATGGCTTGGCTTCCCAGGTACCTTCTGGCCCCGGATCACACTGACGTTGAGCAATAACGTCAAGCAAAGCTTGTTCAAGCATGGCGCTGAGGTTCACATCCAACTTCGCTCCTTTTTCGAGCAGGTCAGCGTTAATGCTGAGGCTTACTGATTCGTTGGGGGCAGTCGGGTCGTGATCTGCGGGCACGGACGTTCTCCAGTGTTGAGAAGGCCATAGACTGGCTTGATACCAAGCGTATGCCTGGGAACCCAAGCCTGCCACGAAAATTGCCCCACCACTGGCTTACAAAAGGCAATCTGTGTCTCAGAGCCCAAGGTCATCGGCGAAATGCTCATCGCGGATCGAACTGAATGCAAAGCCGTCGCGGACAAGTCGCTCCCCTAAATATCGCTTCAGGTGCATCCGAAGCTGCCAGCGGAGCTCGATAAAGTCGGGATGACGCACATGCCAGGCTTCCCTAGAGTGGCATTCCAACGCCTCTCCAAGCAGCTCAAATCCGAGGTTGGTCAGCATGACGAGGTGCATGCGCGTCAGATCATCCAGCCCAGGCTTTCGACCGAAAAAGCAAAGCGCATCATCGAGCATTGACGCCAACTGCCCCGCGTATTGCGAGCAATCCTGGCGCCAGATTTCAGATTCAACATCAGCCTTGGCCATCATCAGTATATGGGCCAAGGGAGGTACTACTCCCTTGGCTCTCCTTAGGTCACTCTTCAATCAGGCCTCGTGTTCTCCACCGGGCTCGTACGAACTTTTCAAAGACGTATTCCCCCTCCAGCGGCAGGTTGTCAGCATGGTCACACACAATGATCTGCGGCATTACGCCGGTTTCCTTGAATGTGACGTCACAGAACCTTGCGAGGTTGGTGAACATTTTGGAGACGGCATTGATGTCCTCATCTACCGTCTTGGCGGTCTTCCTATCCCCACGCAGGTCATCTGCTTTGAAGAGCTCCGCATCGTCCGTCGAGGGGAAATAAACCTGGGTCGGCTGATCCAGGAACAGGATCGGCGGCACCTTACACTTTGCATGTGCGGCGAATTGGTAGTGCAGCGCCATGAACAGGGTCAGATGGGAATACAACCAGTTGGCACCACTGCCCATGCTTCGCAGGAATACCTTTTTGACAAGGCCTCCTGCAACGGGTCTTTCGTGCCAGAGATCAAAAGTCTCAACATCGAATTTCAGTGAGCCGCTCTTATAGGTGTCTTCAAAATCAAAGTCCTTTCCAAGGGCCTTCATTTTCGCATTAATGTCGTTCTGCAGAGCCCACAGCTTCGACTCGACGTCATATTGCGCCATCTGCTCATCAAGCTTATCGACCTCCTTTTGCCAGAAGTCGACCATGCCACTGACTTCAGATGGAGGGTTCGCGATGCGTTTCTCTACAGCCAATTCGAGCTTGATCTTCGCCTTCTGAGCGCCACCGTCGACTGACTTGGACTTCTCCAACCGTTCAGCCTCATCGTCCAGGGGCTTGAGTGCCTGCTCAACCACTGCAAGCTGAGCACGAAGCTTTTTGAGCTCGTCGTCGATCGCCCGGCGCTCCTCGCCAAAGCCTTCACGCGCGTAGGTCGACACCTTGAGTTCGCCATTGAGCCAGTGGATAGCCGCCGACAGCTTACCCGCCTCATCTTCTGCCACCTCCGATGGCGATGCGCAAACGGGACATACGGCATGCTCCAGGTTGACCGCTTTGGGGATCGGCAACGCAGTGAGTGCATCAGCGAAACCCGATGCTTGCTCTCCAGACACCTTCAGCAGATAACGGGTGTTAAGCGCTTTCTGAATGCTGGACATCAGCTCGGCCTTTTGTTCCCGCAGCTCAGTCCTCCTGGTTTCGAAGGCACTGGAAAGGCCATCGACTCTTACAGAGATCCCTGTGAAGCGCTCAAGGGCGGGCTTGGGCTTACCCCAAATTTCCTCTGGTGTGAGCTCGGTCAGCGGCTGACCGGCAAACGCTTCGTACTCCTTCAGCAGATTAGAAAATTCAGTCAGGTATTCGCCTTTGACCTTGTCCTGCTTGGGTATCTGGGCCTTGGCGCGCTTGAGCTCGTAAAGGGCCTCGGTGCGAAGCTTGGCCAGGTCAAAATAGTCCTCACCAACGATGTTCATAAAGATCTTGAACTGGTCAATCGCCTGGTCGCGTTTACGCTTTTCTTCGAACCTGTAGAAGATCGCATGCCGGTTGGCCACAAGGTTTTGATGCTGCAGCATGAGCGAAGCAAAACTGCGCACCGAGGGAGTCGCGCTCCACTTGCCAGTCATTTCCTTTTGCAGTGGATCTGTGTCGATGTTCTCCAGGGTAACGCCGAAGTAGCGACCAACGCTCTTGATGAATTCGCTCTTATACTGGAAGAAATTTGAGGAGAAGAAAGTGTCCACGCCCTCAATGAGCTCAAGCACATTGTCTACCGCTGACCCGGAAATCTCACGCAAGAAGCAGCGGTTACCGGACGCCTCCCGCCCAGTGACGACCGAGATGGTTGGGAAACGCAACACGGTGAAGAAAAGCTTGGCGCGATCCGTGATAATGCCCTCTGGAATCGTGTCTTCAGAGCTTCCCAAACAATAATCAAAGATGTCCAGGATCGCGCTCTTCCCCTTGGACGACCTGCCAGTCACGATGTTGAGACCGGGCTTGAAGGGAACGTGGTGGACACCGTTCTCTTTATCTACGACACCGATGTACTCTACATAACACTTCATAGTGATTTAAGCCCCAACATCCTGTAGATAGAAACAACGTTTTCCCCGGACAGCACCATCGCCAGTTTTTGCCCGTACTTCATCAGCGCCTTGTCAGCGTTCGCCGACCGAGGGTTTTGGAGCGTCCGCACAGAAAGATTGGACGTGATTTCTAGACTTTTTTCAGCGGCCAGGATGAGCAGCGCGGCATTGGTGATCGGCTTGAATTCCTTCACGCGCATGGCCAGCCCAATGAGCCGCTCCACGTCGGCAGCCATGGTGCGGATGGAGCTGTCCCGCCGAGCTCGGTGCAGGAAGCCATGCATCGGCTTGTAGGTCACCAAGGGAAGAATGAGGTAGCTCAGAAGGACATCCTTCTCGATCGGCTCCCAGTGCTGATAAAAGCTCTGGATGACAGGTGCAAGGGCGAAAGGCGTTCTGTGCAGGGTGTATAGGTGATCAGAGACTTGGGTATTCATTACCAGAGCCTCCAGTGGAACTCGTCATCTTCGTCCTCAGGCGTCTCTCCGGCGAGCATGTGGTAGATGCCATTACGAAATTCGATCATCGTGTGCTCCAAGCCACAGAAAGGCTCAGCGGGTAGACCGTTGCGATTCAGGAAAAACATCAAGGACTGGGTGTTCAACTGGGTCTGGCAGCTAACCCCCAGGCAGCCGAGCATTGCGTGCTCACGCCCAAACTGGTGTTGGGTAAGGTGATTGCTCAGATATGTGTCCAACATGTGCTTGAACAGCACCCCGTCCTGATAGAGATCGGAGATCGTCGTCTGGGCAACAACACGGTGCAGGGCTGCCCTCTTAAGGTACTGTTCTCCACCGAACTCCACGATCTTCTGGGCGAACGGCATGGGCCGAATTTCTTCGACGTCGATGTTCTTCTTGAGCGCTGCCACGTCGACCTTGGGGAAGGTTTGCGGGTGCTTCATGTACCGATGGGTGAGCTCTGACAATTTGTCTGTAAAGGCTTGGTGGGTGATCTTCCACCCTCCGATAACCAGTTCGGGACTGCACATAAAGCCCAGCAGCTCGTAGATGAATTGCTGCTGTTTGGAAGGTCGAATGGGCTTGAGATGGCGCGTCTCGTAGCTCTTGAGGCGTTGCTCCAATGACTCGGCGCCCGTGGTGATTCGCATCCGTTCCAGCACCTCCATCAATGCGTCACGGCGCTCGGACGCCATCACCTGCTGCTGAAGCGACTGGGACTTTGAAGGTTTGGAAGTGGCTTCCCCTGTCTCAGGTTCGGTACCTGCATTTTGGTCACCGCCAGCTTGAGAAGGCCCTGCGATGCTCTCCATGATCGCAAGCCGCTCTGCTGGTGAAGCTGTGTTCCATCCCTTCAACACACTTTGCGAGCCAAACTCCTGCGTTGTCAGCAGCACCAAGCTTTTGAAGGACGTGCGATCAAACTTCTCATGGAGCCAGTTTTTCACCGTGTTCCAGAAGTTGGCGTGACTGTCGGTGAGGCTCCCGGAATAGAGCTTCACCTCAGTCTGAACTCTTCCAGGAACGGTGACGTCCCCCATTACCTCCAACCACAGACACTCGTCGGATGCCAAGTCATGGCAATACTCAACAGCGACGAGCAACTGGTACTGGAGGGCTTTGAACAAGAGTGTCGCGTCGAACGGCAAGGGAGCGTCGCCAACTGGCGCCGCATCTTGGGATTGCGTCGTTTCCATACCCATTCCAATGTTACGCATGCTTCCCTGACCAGCGACTCGCTATCGAGCACACGCATCTCCCCTTGGACACGCGTCAGCAAATCAATGCCAAGGGTCAGCCTGGCATTGGCAAGGGCACATAACCGTTATTCCTAAACTGTATATAAATACAGTAACCATTCAATATTCCGGTATATGCTACCAGCACTTTCATGCCGCAGTCGCAAAAAGCCACCATCACTGCCTCGCGATTCCACCAACTAGGTCAATTAGGCCGCCAATTTCTACGCTACGGTGCGGCGCCTACGTCGCCTGCCGCCCTTGATCGCGACCTGAAAAACCGTAGTGCGTTCGCGGTAACGCTTCTCCCTTCGACTGAAGCAGCCAAGCGAGTCTTCAAGGATTTCGGCCAGCTGCCATTGATATCTTAAGCAAGCATGGCGCCAGATCTCAGCTTCGACACCAGTCGTTCAAAACGACCTCAGCCATCTCAGCATTGGGGGCCAAGTGAGTACTTGCTCCCTTGCTACTCAAGGTTACTATCCGATGAATCACCGCGTTCTCCATCGGGTACGAACGAATTCCTCAAAGACGGAGTCACCCTGCAGCGATAGCCTGTCGGCATGGTCACATACAATGATCTGCGGCATTTCTGCCAGATCTGCCGAGAAGCTGGCTCGGCTTGCCAAAGTGTTCGAAATGCCCTTGAGCTGGAGGGCATGAGGTCTGATCGGAGAGTAGAACAGGACGCGCCATTGTCGGAGCGGAAGACGGCTATCGGCCGATTCTGTTGAAAAAGTCGGCTTGCCCAAAACGCTCGAATATTGATGGATGAAAACATCTCTTTTGCACGCTGCTACGTGAAATTCGACTCCTGAACCTCTGCGCAAAACTCAGATTTCAATCTCAGGCGCGTACTTTTCTGCCGTGGAATTCGAAGCCGACTTTTTCAACAGAATCGGCCAATAGCAGCCATTAACGACCGGCAGCAACAGTAGAAAACGGCCAAAGGCGCCCAATCGGATTACCAGAAAAAAGTCAGAGACTCTTTAACCAATCGCGGATTCGTTCAAAATTTAGCATTGGGAGGGGGAGCTACTCAAACGAGCATTGCCTAGCTAAATCTAGCTTAAGACCGGTATTTTGACTCGCAAATCGGGTACAGTCCGTTAGTGAGCATATCGAAATAGACAGTTAGTGAGAATAAATTATGGAAGGATCATCTTGTCTATGGATCAGTCTTTTTCAATAAAAAATCTTAATGACTTACTTAAAGGCGATAGGGAGAAAGGAGGCGATCTTGAAGAACGATATATTCCTGCTGCCTTCGATATAAGAGTCAAACTCTACGAACTGAACAAACTTAAATCCTTTTCTAGGTACCGATTCCGCACTGGAAAAATTACGCCAGCGTTCTATGAGAAGCGTATGTCGCGCCTAACCATGGTTATAGAAAAGCGCAAAATTCAGCACGGACGTTTAGTTGACTTTGAGCTTGAAAGAGTCTCTAAGATAGTTAGTGGAAAAGAATTCAGAATAAATGTAGCTCTCCTACCTGCTCTGGTTGGAGGGAAAAAAGTTTACGGAGTCGGGAATAGTTTAGAGCAGGTTCTTGCAATTAGATTTGTTCAGAGAGCACTGAAGGTTCTTTACGAGCTTCGCATGCCGCCACGCGACATACTAGTTAGTCAAATAAAGTCATTAGCTTTAGATGGTGTGCCAAAATATATAATAAGGTCGGATGTCGAGTCGTTTTATGAGTCAGTCAGACACAAAGAGTTGCTTGATGGAATTCACCAGGCTCCAGAACTATCGGTACTAATTAAAAGGATTTTAACGCGACTTATGAAAGATTACGTCGTCGTTTCTGGGGATGAAAACGGATTGCCGCGCGGCATAGGAATAAGTGCATATCTATCTGAGATATATCTGTCGAGTATTGACGCAGAAATTAGACGGCAAGATAATTTATTTTATTACGCCAGATATGTTGATGACATGGTGCTTATGTATGCCCCCCAGCGAAAGGAGCTTGCAGCGAAATACTTAGAAACTCTCAGCGAAATACTTGATGGAAAGGGGCTAAAATTCAACGATAAAACGAAACCCATTGATTTACTAGAAGGGTTCAAAGGTAAATTTGATTACCTTGGATATACATTTGACTTATCTAGTAGCTCTTCCGGCGTACAACTGAGCCAAAGAAAAATCAATAAATATAGATCGCGTATCGACAAGGCCTTCTCAGATTACAACTCAAAGTTTACATTCATCCCAAAGAAGTCTGAAGAGGAGTTGGTGCTTAGGTGTCTTTTCTTAACCGGAAATATGCGCTTGTTTAATAGGAAAAGCAACGCATTCATCGGTATTTACTTTAGCAATAAATATATAACTGATACGAGTCAGCTATCCGGACTAGATCACTACTTTCGCAATAAAATCAAAGGTGTAGCTAGTCCATCATTGACGAGAAAGCTCTCAAAGCTATCTTTTGAAAAAGGTTTCAAAGAGAAACTATTTAGAAATTTTGATTCTAAGCAGCTTTCAGAACTTTCGCGAGGTTGGAAGCATGTCTAGAAAAAAAGCATTATCTATAAACTTTCCTGTAGAGCGGGTAGTATTGTCTGATGTGCTTCCATATGAAGTCCCGATAGTTTTTTCGAATAGATATTTTTATAGATTCCTATGTGAGCACGATATAAAATTTAACGGAAACAGAATTTCATGGCGCTACAGCGATGAAGTGCTAGACAACCTTGTAAAAATGGTTCTGGGTGTTCAGCCTACTACGGCTGTTCGACATGCTGCCGATAAGGGCAGACCTGTATCCATAATAGATCTAGACAAATCAGACCTTGTCCATACTGTTCCTTTTATTTTCTCGACTACGCATAAGCAGGATCAGTTGCGCCAGTTGTCGCTAATGCATCCAAAGGGCCAGTTACTGGTGGTAGATTTTTATGACCAATTTAAAGATCTGATAATTTATTACACTGGCCGAAGTGAATTCAGCCTGCGCTCACCAAGGCGAGTTGCTGGATGTACGTATATTGACTTTCGCTCGCAAATTGAGCGGCAGGATAAAACTGACACTTTGGTAGAAGTAGATGGCGAAAATTATGAAAACTTAAAATCTTTTTTTGTATATGAACGGTTCAGTAATGTTTTCAAATTTTACGAGTCGAGAGAGCACCTCCGTAGCGAGCGCGATTTCAGAACCCTTACGAAATTTGATGTTTCAGGGTGTTTTGATAGCATATATACTCACTCACTAGCATGGGCGATATACGGAAAAGATTTTGCAAAGCAGAATCTTAAATCTATATTAGGATCATTTGCTGGCAAATTTGACTCATTGATGCAAAAGTTGAACCATAACGAAACGAATGGAATACTAATCGGCCCGGAAGTTTCAAGAATTTTCGCTGAAATAATCCTTCAGGCAGTTGATATTGATATCGAAGGCAAGTTGCTTGAAAAGGGATATGTACACAACTCAGACTTTAAGATTTATCGCTATGTAGATGATTACTTCGTCTTCTACAATAGTGACGAAGTCTGTCACCAAATAAAAATGACACTTCAGGAAAGCTTAAAACTATATAAGCTATCATTAAATAAGGGGAAAGAGGAAACCCTAGGGCGCCCTATAATCACGCCGATATCTATCGCAAAAAAGCGTATCTCTGATCTTTTTGATCGTGCGCTAGCTTATGAGGTCGCTTCAGAAGTTAAGGAAGGTGAAACATTGCCAAGGGGTCAGATCTATATTGGCAGGTCTTCACTTATAACTGACTTTAAGTCCATTCTTGCAACCTCTGGAGTCAACTACGGCGAAATTCTTAATTACTCTCTTTCAGTAGTCGAGCGAAAAATTGGCTCTTTGATTGAATCTTACAAAAAAATAGAGAAAGTTAGCGGTGTAGATAAAAGTTTTTCAAAATCAATGGAAGCCCTTCTAGGCTTTGTATTTTTTATCTATGCGGTATCGCCAAAAGTCAATACAACGATTAAGCTTTGTCGAATATGTCAGCGCGTTCTTTCTTTTTATAAGCTTGAAACCATAGGGCTCAGCTATGAGGCATTAATCTCGCAAGTGATATACGAAAGATGCCGGAGCGTTATGGATCATAATTCAGATGGCAAAAGCGCGAAAATTGAGGTCATGTATCTTCTGGTTTTAATGCGCCAGCTTGGTAAAAACTATCGTATAGATGAAAAAGTGCTTGGGCATAGCTTCGGCTTTGAACTTTTAGACGGGTGCTATCAAGCGAAATCCAATTTGAATTATTTCTCCATAGTAACTCTTCTTTTTTATATGGAGAACAAAACTCGTTATTCATTGCTAAGAAATGCTTTGGAAAAACACATATTGGAGAGGTTTAGGCTGAAGCAGGACTCGTTGGTCGGTGACTCTGAAATGATTCATTTAGCGCTAGATCTTATCGCATGCCCCTTCGTGAGTAATGAGACCAAGATTAGAGTTTTACAGTTGTACGGCGTACCTGCAAACAACCTGCTAAGAATTCAAAAGTATAGTGAATATTGGTTCACCAAATGGGGCGAATTCGACTTTTCTAAAGAGCTAGACGCTAAGGTCAGTCAGGAAGTATATTAAGCGGGATGCATCACGCACACAGAAGACCGTTTGCGGTCGCACACACCAGCATCATGGCCCGGTTGTTCTATGCACGAAAACCTTGCCTCGTTGAATCCTCGTGAGTTCTGCGGTCTTGACTCCTTCACTTTCCTCATAGCTTTAGGCCTACCAGGGGAGTGAAGGATGCTCGATTACTTCAGCAATCATCCCGGATGGCTGCATTTGGCCGTTCTCTGCCGCTCATGGTGACAAAGCCTGCTGGTCAAATCCGATGCAAATCGTTGGTCAGAACGAATGCAAGCGGGTGGTCAAGTGGAGTGCAATTTCGCATTAAGAACTTGTACAAGAATTTCGCCACTTGCTATCCTGCAGATCAGGGCCCAGAGCCCAGGTCGCCGTACACCGCCCTGCTGCGTGGGAGAGTACGGTGCAGTAGCTGCCAATCACATTAGTCCCCCGTGGCCAGCCCGGCTCGCAGCAAGCCCAGCAAAGCGCATCAGATCTGCAAGGGTCTATTATCTAAGGTGCTTTTACGGCCATGACAGTGGAGCTAATGTCATGAGTTTTTCTGCTGAATCCATTCTGGAAACCTTCAAAGACACGAAGGTGGCGGATGCGCCAAAGCTTAAGCACACCCAGTATCTCAACTACCTGGCTAAAAGGCTCGGCTACCACGATTACAACCACTTCAAAGGTTGCGTCAGAACCGCTCCTTCTGATCGCATCGGTGATTTTTACCTTGGCCTAATGCAGAAGATATGCGCCCTAAGACTGCCAAAAGAGGGCGTAGACCATGTACGACTGAATGATTGTACGTGGACGTCGGTTGGTTTTGACTCGTACTTCATTGGCTGGGACAAGCGGGGACGCGAGGTTCGAGTGCCAACTCCCGGCCATGGGGTGTTTAGCGCCATGGACTTCCGTAACGTTTTTGATGAACCTCTGTACGTCATTGAGACCGAAGCGGAGTTTCACGCTTGGCAATTGAAGTGGGGGGCGTTCGCCTTGGTGCCTGTAGCGATGGCCAAGTCTCGATTCCCTTCGCTCTTCAACCAGCAATCTAAAGTTGTCGAAGACCCACCGATCGCGAAAATTAAACGCCGTGTCCAGCGAGAACTGAAGGACAAAGGGCTGATCTGAAGCTGCACACATGGGTAGGGAACCCCCTGCCCATGTGAAATTCTTCAGACGCCCCCGCGAATGATCAGTTTCGTGAAAGTCAACGACAGTAGCCTTATCCAAGAAATGCCCACCTACAGAGGCACCTATAAGCTCACATAATCTTCAGCACCTTATCGATAGCTTGCATGGTGGCTGGTTTGAAAATTGCCTTACCATCAGGATCAAGGACATCACCGGACTCGCCCCTCTGAAGCTTCCAATCCTGAATGAAGTCGTCAGACCTCAAGTATTCAATGGCCCGACGCTCAAGACGGCTGAGCTTGAAGTCCGGAGCCGTACCCGTACGATCATCTACCTTGATCACAGTGCCAGGAGGAATAATCTCCTTGATCGCTCGCTGAGCTTCTGCAAGCTCTGCTAGCGTCTGCTGAACGAGGATCCGAATGCGAGGATCCTCAATCTCGTCCGCCCAAGCATGTCCCGCCCTCGGCCTGAAGCGCTTGCGTGTCCCTTGCTGTGCGGCGAAGCATTTGATCAATGCCTGGTAGTTGACGCCCGTTTCGTTGTAGATGCTTTGGCTTTTGGGCACCCCGCGCCCCTGTCCCAATCGCGAGATATTGGTGTAGGAATAATCCGTACTCCCCGAGGTCTGAATTTCTCTGCAGACTGCAAAGATTGCCTCCAGTGTTTTCTTTTGCCGAGGCGCTTTCTCAACCAGCCGAGCTAGCATTTCATCGGGAGACATATATTTCCTTTACTGCGATATGCACGCAGAACGTAATAGAGGCGGGAAATCTGAAAGGGCTCGTACTGAACCCTGGAGCAGCATGGGCGGCTTACCCAGCAAAGCAGGACTCCGCCGTTTCGATGCTGTGAGCACTGTGGCCAATGCCACGTTCAGATCCTTCACCACCACTCGCCAGAACCCGCGCAAATTCTTCGTGGGATATTGCGTCTGGGCCATGAAGCTCACTCAGCAGCAACTCGCCGCTGAACAACTGGTCGACCAGCACCCGGCTGTTGAGGCGCTTGAAAAAGAAGTCGGTTACCTGGTTGCCTAGCACTAACTGCTCGGACTCGCTCAATTCGAACATCCGGGGACGGATGTTGTTGAGCATGGCCATACGATCAATGATCTGGGAGCGTCGAGGCGTCGCCATTACCGCCGATGCGGACTGGTAAATGGTAGCGTTCACGCAAACTTCATTGAGCTGCTGGAAAAGTGATGTCTCGCGGTACCCGACCGTAAGCTCGCTCCGATCCGAGGCAATGAGCTGCACTGAACCACCATGTGCGACCGCGCCTTTCGATTGAGCCTGGCGATCCAAAGCAATTTTGGAGTCCTCGATCAGCTTGGTGATCGCCTGCATGTCGCATAGGTACATATCCATCTTTGTGGCGACCCCTTCCATTTCGGAGTGCAGCTTGCGGTTGGCCCTCTCGCACTGCAGTCGCTCCAGCTCATCGAACTCTCCCCCGCTGGCTTCCATCTGTGCTTCGAGGTAGTCCAGTTCTTGGATCCTGTTACGGTGCTGCTGTTGTTCATTTTCCAATGTGCTGTAATGCTCCCAGAGGAGATTCGCGCTTAGGCTGATTTCGTTCCAAAGAGCAGCTAAGCCTCCCATGAACACTGGGCCGCTCACGAAATGCCTGCAGCGCGGGCAGTTCTGGATCCCTATGTAACCTGCAGGCGCAGGCGTCCACGAGCTACTGGTGAGTTTCTCTCCGCCGTCCGTACATCGGGATCCTGCATATGGACAAATGCCGTAATCACGCACTAGCTGCGTCCCCGTCTGACCGGAGAGAATTGCCGAAAGCGCCTCTTCGCTGTTAGAAACCATTTGCTCCTGCAAATCGTCGAGACGCTGCTGTTCAACCATGATCTGGATATCTTGGGTCTTCCTCAGCAGAGCTCGCTTCTCAGCCTCAGCCATCTCGAACCTGAGCTTCGCGGATCCGACCTTGGTGTAGTAGAGGCTCATCACAATGGACGAGTGACCAGCAATCTTCATGATGATCGAAACCGGAAGCCCGAAATCCAGGACGTAGGCAGTAATCAAAGAGACGCGCATGCTGTGTGGTGTATAGATCGAGCTATAACGACTCAAGGCCGACTTTGATCCTCCAGACTCAAAGGTTGCCAACTCAACACTGTTGGACTGAGTGAAGTACAGGGCCGCAGCCAAGCGCGAGGTCATTGATGGAGCAAAGATAGGTGGCTGGTCTTCACGCCACCCTCGAAACAGAAAGACGTTCGGCGTTTTCTTGGCGAGCTTTTTCTTGGAGAGATTGCAACGCGTTGCGCAATCAATCCAAGGCGTGACGCGGCTCACCGGGTTATATTTCCGCTGCCAATCCCGCAAGACCGTCAGCCAGTACACGAGCCTGTCCGGAATCCAGGCTACGTTGTAACCAACGCCATCGTAGCTGGTCTTGTTACTGGTGAAGTACATCCCCCAGTCGCCTTCAGCGGAATGAGTGATAAAGCCTTGCTGCCTGCCAAGGGTAGCCAAGCGCCTGGTATTTTTTACCCAGGTAGGAGCACCGCTCACCAATTCCACAATGTACTCATCGGCCTCGCCAGAGTCGTTGTACATAATCTGACGTCCTCGCGCAGGCACCGAGACCAACGTGTATAGCGCCATCCAGTGGACTGGGTACCAGATGTAATATTGGTCACCCGACTTACGGTAGATACAATTCGGATCATCACGGTCAATCACCGACTCATTGACTGGGTAATAGTCACCATCAAACGACTGGATGTTCTTCAGATCTCGGAAACTCGTCGCGTCTTCAGGAACAATCCACTTCCGAGCTTCCTCTACGCAAAAGTAGGCTAGCACCGGTTTGACGGACTCAGAGGGTGGGGCCTTGCCGCCTTCGACCTCAACGCCTGCGAGCGGATTCGCAGCTCCGGCAACCCGGTAGAGGTAACCCTTCTCGTCCTCCTCAGTGAAGTGGCGTTTGAGCGCATCCTCCAGGTATTCGTTGATCGCAAACCATGCCCGGCGGCCATGGTGAGTTTCCCCATAGGTGTCCAAGAAGGCCTTGAACGATTTGATATCCGCACGCCCACCGGTCAAAAAATCCTGGACGCTTTTGCCTAGGCCATTGGGCATGATGTAGTCGCGAACGAATCGGCAGACCCACAACTCGCGCTGCCCTTTCGACCGAGCGCTGTTGATATGGATCTGAATATCGTCACGCCACAAGCGACACTCCTCTGGCATATAGATGAGTTTTGCTGGCAAGTCATTACCTAGGAACTCATAAACGTTGACCCACTCCTCATACTCATCTTCAGGTTTCCAAGGCATGCGCGGATCTTTGAGCTTTGTCCAAAGCTTTCGGTATTCATCCAAGGTCTTACACTTGTGCAACTGAGCGAGCTCCTGCAACTCAGAATAGCTGTAAGGCGTCGGAAGCCCGCATGCATCTGGCCAGCTAACCCACTCATCCGCAAAAAGGAGATCAGGGGCTTCAGGCAGAACAGGAAATCTCGTCCTAGCTTCCTCATAATCATCTCGACTTTTAATCTTGAGGATTTTTGATGCCAAACGAATGTCGTCTAGTTGATCGTAAACATCTGGCAACAGGAACACGTCAAACCCTGGGAAATCCTGATACTTCTTGATAGGATTTGACGACAATCGATCGTCAACCTTATACCTGGCGTGATAATCCTTAGAGCCGAAGAAGCGATGTTGCAAAGCAGCTTTCCTTGCCTCTTGCCAAGTATCATAGTGAATACCCCGCCCAGCCATCGCACGCTTCCAACCTTCCCACTCTTCAAAATAGGTATTGTCAGGATGACTAGGAAGCTTTGAATCCCTAAAGTAACCCAACTGATATTCACGCTGAGTCCTAATGCCTAGCCTAGCAACAGCCGCCTTAAACTCCTCATAAGTTGAATAGAACCCACGTTGCTCGGGAGTAATAAGAAACTCGATTTTTATTTGAAGAAAGTCAGCCCACCCCTTCCAATCGTTAGGATATGCCCAACTAGGGCCGACGGGCAATTTAGGATCTCTCTTTCTATTTCTAAGATATGAATCACGCGAAGTGAAGCCCAACCGAACGGCAGCCGCGGATGCTTCGGCATAAGTCTCATAAGGAGGAATTTCCTTCCCAATGAACTCTGCAAATTTCTTTGGAAAATTCTCATATACGATCGATGGGTCAGCTGGAAGCCTCGGATCTTCGAACCGCCGTTTTTTGTAATCAGCCAATCCTTCAATCCCAATAGCCAGGGCCGCATCTCGGCACTCAGCAAGAGTGGCGTAAGGCTCGGGAATACCAAAGAACCTATTCCAAGTATCCCACTCCCCGCCGTAGTGGACGTCGGGTTTCCTTGGAAGTTCGGGATATTTCTTTCGCAACGCATTGTATTGCTGCTTCTGAGCAACCCCATTCGCAACGCAAAGCAGAGACGCCTCGTCATAACTTAAAAAGTCCGCAGAAATCAATAAAGGGCGAACTTTACCTGGAGTAACACGGGTAGGCAGCCTCTTACCCGTAATCTTGGAAACGCGAACGTCATCACCACTATCTTCAAAATCGTGACTAATACTCAAACCCTGATCAAATATATTCATTAGCGTGCTGCCTTGGCGTATAGCTGGAGGAGACGACATAAGCTATACGAAATTATTTTCTAACAAAAGCCCTCCGAAAATTGGCATTGTCAATACACTTATAAATCGAACCACCTTGATTTATAAGTATATTGACACCAATTCAGAATTATCAGATCGCAATTTTAAATTTAACTCGCGAGCTTCAAAACCAGCTAACTCGCACCCTGCTGGGTAATCAAAAATCGCGTAGAAAATCTCAATTCAGAATTGAGAGTGGCAATATACGTTTAAAGGCTTGTGCGCCAAGGGTTACAAAAAGGAGTCGCTCCGCAATATTTTGTTACATTTTGATATCGAACATTTCCGCTAGACGTCTCTTTCCGAAGGTTTCAAGCACGACCTACGACGGATTCTATGATCAGCGCAGCAATGAAGGAGGCTTGAAAACGCCCTCCCTCCATCTCGCCAGCTGCCCTAGCTAAGCGGGGCTAGCCCTATCCTTGCTGCTTGTTTTGATTCGCGCGCTCACGTTCGGCAAATACTTTACGAATGTCTGCTGCAGTAGGCTCTTTGTATGTTTCTTGGGACTCAATACTTTTGTGGTGCATTGCCTTCTGAATAATGCGTGGCGAAACTCCAGCCTCTTCCAAACGATACCCAAAAGCATGCCTGTGACCGTGTTCGCTCGTCCCGTATTTCTTAGCATGTTCTAGACCAATTCGATGAACAGCAGCTTTATGCTGTCGATTGAAATTCGCCATGGTCTCCGGATTTCCTTGACTGTTGGTGAAAGCATAGGGGTGGTCACAACCCCTGGTAGGATTTACCCGCTGCTGCTTCAGATAACAGATGTAATTATGGAAAAAAACTTTAGCCATTGATAGCGGGTAAAAAACAACCTCAATGTATCCATCAGAGCCATCAGTTAACAGTGGTGACTTCCACCCTGCAGCCCGTGAGTCGGACTTCCTGTAGTCAGTTCTAGGCTTAAGCCGAAACTCCCTATTCAAGTAGTCACGCCGATTTGAATAACCTTCAGCAAATTCAACCCGTCCATCAGAAGGATGCCAAATTCGGATAATCACCTCTTTCTGCTTACGATCATAAATGATATCGCTCAGATATAGGTGAAACAGCTCACTCTTACGCAACCCCCCATAATGCATGAGGATCGTCATTGCTCGACCCTTGTAATCGATTAGGTCATCCGCTGTGGCATCCGGATCGGCACTACGTAGAACGAAACCATTCTCCAGAAGAGTTTTGATTTCTGACTCAGGAAACCGCTTTGCAATCTTCGCTCCAGCTTTAGCTGGTCGCCTGGACTGGATCTTCCGAGCGAAAGTATTATTGCGCTTCGCCTCGTCGGGATCGGCCAGGTGGTTCAGAAAGACATTTGCTTGCTGCTGATAATAGGCGCACCAGTTCAATCGCTCCTCGTCCGACGTAGCTCTCACTAAAGGATTCAACCGAGAAGTTTTATATTGTGGCTCTTCAGCGAGCCAATCCGTGTACTTTGTGATGTGGCCAAGCAAAGTCCTGACATCTTCCGCACCACGTGGCGTCCAATACAAACCGCTTGGATCACTCTGAGACTCAACGTTGATGGTGCCGTATTCTAGGGCTTGAACAAAACCCTCAAGCAGAAGCGTACCTTTCTCGAAACGGCCTTCATGAGCAGCAATGTAGGAAAGGAGCAGCCTCATCGCGAAGCGACTCCGCTCCCTCCATGAAGCGCTCCGGCTCACCTGTCGTGAACTGCCCAAGTATCGGAGGTGGGAAATCAATAGGCCGTCTTGAGTCAGAAGACCTGGCAGTTCAACCTCTCGACCAGTGTTGTCGTTGATGTAGTTGGTGTTAATATTTAGCGCGAATGCCATGATAATTAGTAGTAATAGTAGATTTATATATCCATTATAATATTAAAAGTTTACACACTGACAACTATTGAGATTTTCTTCGCAATAAAATATCGCGCGAAGGCATACAACCGACTCTGGTGCGAACCTTTGCGCCTGCATCAAGCCAGCGCGACCTTCACATCAGAGGCCTCAGTGGGCCTGCGGATTTGATTTGCCCTGAGGCGCTCATCAAAGATCACCACAATGCCAGGGAAGTAACGGTGCCCCTCAACGTAGTCGGGACTTCCCAGCTTCGGGAAAATGTAGGCGAACTGGGTGGATTTCAATGACCATCCTGGGAAATAGGGTTCATCCGTGAGCCAGCGATTCAGCGAGGCCTTGACCTTGTCAGGACAGATCTGAACCCGCTTGCCTGCACCGATCCGAACCTCGCTCAAGGGGATGGTAGGCACAACGAATGTCACTGCGAATCGGCGATTAGCCTCCCAATGGCCAAGATCCCCCGTGTCATCCCATGCCGCTTTCAGGGCCTTGTTCATATAGGTTTCCCCATCCGCCCGGACGCCTATCCGCTGTACGGCCTGCTTGGCCTCAATGGCGATGCTCTCTTCTGGGTTGCGAATGAACAGATCACAACGTCCATTGCGCAGGTGGCCCTCATCTACGCCAGGCTTGAGCGTCCGCATGCGCTTGATGGTGCTGAATTCCTCAAGCGCGAACCAGTCCTTCAAAGTCCAGGCAGCGCCTGCCAAGACGCTCAGCGAGGCGCGCTCGTTGTACCACCACGGGTTGTCTTTAAACGCTTTCGTGTAGCGTTCGACAGCTTTGATCCAGGCGCTCAGAAGCTTCTGAACTGATTCGTCATCATCATGGGCGTGGACATGCTTGAAGGTCTTCAACTGCTGCACCACCTGCTCCTTGCGAAAAGGCGCGACGCTACCACAAGGCAGACAAATGTTGTGCAATTGGAGGAGAAGGAAGTGGCCCTCAAAAGCGAAGGCCAATTTCGATACTTACCGCTTGTGCATGCTGTTGGCGGAGTTGACCAGAAGCAGTATTGCCGAAGCGGTCATGTGAAGCGTGTAGGATACGATGTGAGGCTCTACGGTCTTCACCTCAACGCCCTGGCCATGCCCTCCTTCATTATTTCGAATGGCAGGCACTCCGCTTTCAAGGAGGTTGGACAGGGCTGAAAGATGGCTTTGATAGTAGCTGGGGAACAGTCCTCTATCGATGCAAATCATGATCAGCTTCCTAGCGGTATCCCCCTTCTTGTACTCCCAGCCCTTTTGCTCGCAAATGACCTTCATGGAGCTCTCGAAAGCCTTGTTGGCTGCAGTGATCGCTTCCTTGTAAAGGCCGTGCCGATAGTGAGCGTGGGCGGTGAAAAATTCTTCCTGAGGCCCCTCAAAGTCTGGAGCATTGAGGAAGTGCACGACTGGCGTGACAACCTCGGTATGCATCACTTCGGAGTCCATTCGGATGATCTCATCGTTCACGAAGGCGTAGCCGACACCATGCTCCTTGAACCGGGTGTTCAGCTCTTCTATGCAGTCATCCACATGCTTTCGACCATCGAGTCCAGGATAATATTCAGGATTGCCAGCCTCACGATCCGCACATCGGAACACCAGCTCGATGACGTCAAGCGAGCGCTCAACATCTGGCTCATTGACAAAAAGGTCTACCAAGAAGCGTTCGAAATAACGCTCGTACCTATGCTGAAGTAGGTTGGGCTCAGCCCACTCCTCTGCAAGGGCGTGCACTATCCGTGCATAGACCTGAGCAGCCATGTAACTATTTGGGGTCTCCGAATTGCCGAGAGCCTGCTCAATCAACATCCCCACCTGCTTTTTCAAATCGATCGGCAGGGTGTCGCACTGCAAAACATCCGGCATTTCACCGCGCTGCCGGCGTTGACGCTTCGAAAACAGATCATGAATCACGTGACACATCCTTTTCACTGAAGGTCGAGGGCGGGAGCTCGTACACGCGCTTCCCATAGGTCGCCTACCACCATAGCCATGCCTGGCGGTAGACGGCTAATTTATCGGGTTGAGGCGACTACTGAGCAACTTGGCTTTCGATGATCGCCATAGCGCCGTCCAAATCCTTCAACAAGTCTCGGCTCGGCTTGCATTCACCATAACCATCACTAACGATCTGAATGACACGCTTCAGAGCGGCGACTTGATCTTGCGCCGAGGAGTACGTGGGAGGTTCGCCGCCGTAATAGGTCTCGTAGAAACCCACCTCACGATCGCCCTCCCGGTACTCCAAGAACATCCAGTTTTCCAGGGTCGAGCACCACGTGCGAACCTTGTCATACGCCTTGAAGGGCATAGGCGAGATCATCAGGCACTGAAGTTCTGCCCCAACCCGCTTGTGATCAGGCTGGCTCAATGACTTCTCAGGACGCCAGAGCAATGGATGACCCGCTTCCCGGTGATACTCAACAGCGCCTTTGCTGAAGCCATAAGTGGTGCCAGGACGAACCCGTCGAGCGACACCGCTCGCTTTTCTCGCAGGGCTGATGAACCGAGCGTTATAGGGTTCGGAAGTACCAGGCCACGGTTGATCGTTGGAGGGCATTGTCGCAATTGGCGTTAGCGCTTCGAGACTTTCAGTGATCTTGGCCACCAAAGCCTCAGTTGGGGAAATGAGATGTGGTACAGCGTTATCCGGGTAGTACAGGCCTGCCCAGACTAGCTTTGTGAGGTGCAGAGCCTTATCCGAGATCCAGGCAGCGCGTATTGTGACATTCGACACCTTGTTCACGTGCCCATAGGGTTCGTCCAACGCGACCCACACGCCCGATGCAGGATCGACCCACAAAGAAACGTGGTCTTTCAATGGAAAGTCAGTGAGCAGCTCAAGCGCTTGCCTTTGCTTTTGGGAGGTGGCCGGGCGCAGTCCACTTACTTCCATGAACTGCAGAGTGAGCGCCGCACGAACCAGCAACTCCCATGCCCGAGTCTGACTGTTCGCATTGGAGATCATTTCAAAATGATCAGGCGCCTCTTGCCGGAAGCCCTCAAGGTTGCGGGCGTAGGTTGCCTGGTGCTTCGACACGATGCTGTTCAACGGACGCGGTAGAAAGATTTCCAGCGTTTCACAACCCGCCGAACGAGGTCTGGTATCCGTGTCCCGCCAATAGGCGGAGAGGAAGACCGAGTGCTGGGTTTGGTGCAATGCCGTTTCCGGCAATCCCCCCCCTGATGCCAACTTCTGCTGTGCCTGGTAGTAATCGCGATAACCGAGTTGACGCGCAACGATATCAAGCGCCTCAGCATGCTTTTGGCCGGGCAGGCAGATTTTCTTGGCTCGTTTCTTGATGCCCTTGAGTGTCTTGGGCAGGGTCTTGGTGACACTGACGCGCTCGGGGAGCGAGGATGGTGTGCTCATAATCTTCTCCAACCCCATGACCAACGCCACCCGCCTACGTCTTACTGGGGCCGCAAAAAATCATGGCCTAGGAGATCGTGATGTTACAGGTATACAGGTAGTGCCCTTGCGAGCTGCCACTGACGGGTGAGGTACGCCTACCTTGCGCAGCTCAGAGACTATCGAGACATACGCTGATTTGCAATGCACGCATTGAAATTTCACCGAAGAGCAAATAGCCAGCACGGTTTCCATTACTATTCGCTGACCGGCCTACTGCCCCGCAAGCCTCTATGACAGGAACACACGGATGTATTTGTCAGCACTGAAGGTTCAGAATTTTCGTCAGTTCGGTGCCGACACGAACGGCCTTGTCATCGAATTCACCAAGGGCGTCACGGCGTTGGTGGGAGAGAACGACGCGGGTAAATCGTCGGTCATCGATGCCCTGCGATTCGTCCTCCAGACGCGTGACGGAGAGTACGTACGCTTGCAACCCGAAGACTTCCACATCCCGATGGAAGGGCCTCAGGCGAGCCAAATCACGATCATTGCCAAGTTTTCGGATTTGTCTGTCGCAGATCAGGGCGCGCTGTCGGAGTACGTCACCTTCAACGGTGGAGCTGCGGTCGTTTACATCCACTGGACTGCCCGCAGACTCACAGACGATGCCCTCGCGCGTCGATGGGTTGATATTGCTGTCCGTAGTGGCCATAGCGGAGGTGGCCCAAGTATTGATACCAATGTCCGCCAGCTGCTAGCTGCTGCATACCTGCGTCCCCTTCGTGATGCCACACGAGAAATGTCTCCAGGCCGTGGATCGCGCCTCTCTCAGGTACTCAAAAACTTCCCCAGCATCAAAGACGGCACCGGGTTCGATATCGACAACCCGCTTGAGAACCCTGCGTCGCTGAGCCTTGCCGGCTTGGCGGGCTATCTAAGGCATCTGGTAAATCTCCATCCAGGTGTCGCTGCCGCCCAAGATTCGGTCAACGACAACTACCTGTCTCACCTCTCACTTGAAGGTGATGAGCTACATGGACGCATCAATTTTGTTGAGGGAATCTCGGAGTCGGCCCGCCTACGACAGATCCTGGAGCGGATGGAACTGAGCCTGCTCGACCAAGGATCACGAGAGGGTCGTGGCGAGTACGGACTGGGCTCTAACAATCTGTTGTTCATGGCGTGTGAGCTACTACTGCTTGGGAAGGAGCCAGACGGACTGCCTCTGTTGCTCATCGAAGAACCCGAGGCTCATCTTCATCCACAGCGACAACTTCGCCTGATGGAGTTTCTGACTGCTGCTGCGACGCCCAAACCGAGCTTGCTCACAGTCACTCAACCGATGGCGGTAGATGAGCGAGAGGAAGACACACTTCCATGGAGCGAAGGCACCGAAGTTCTATCAGCTCTCTCCTCTGGTGAGGATGGTTCGACTGCAAATGAGGTCAACCAGGAAAGCGAAACGCGCCCAGTTCAAGTCATCCTCACAACCCATTCACCCAACCTCAGTTCCAAGATCGCCTTGGACAACCTAGTACTCATGCACGGTCGAAAGGCCTACTCGCTCGGCAAAAAGCACACGAAGTTGGATAAGGGAGATTATCGATTCCTCGCCCGCTTCCTGGACGTTACCAAGGCAAATTTGTTCTTCGCACGCGGCCTCCTCATCGTCGAGGGCGATGCTGAAGCCATCCTGTTACCAGCACTGGCAAAGATGCTCGGACGAGACCTGACCCGCCATGGCGTCTCGGTGACGAACGTCGGGGGCGTTGGCTTGGGACGATATGCCCGGATCCTTCAACGTGCACATCCGGAGCATGGCATCCTCAAAATTCCAGTCGCCTGTATCTCGGACATGGACGTCATGCCGGATTGCGCACCACAGATTCTGGGTTTGGTCGAAAATGATGACGACCCCAAGTGGGGGGTGGCAGGCGAAAGTGGCGAGCGATCCGCGACTTCGGCGCCGATGAGGAAACTCGGCTTCGACGGTTGGCTGAGTGGAGAAACTCGCGCAAAGCGAACGACGAACAGAACGTACAAACGTTCGTCGCGGGACAATGGACACTGGAGTACGACTTGGCCTTTAGTGGCATGGCACGTGAGCTGCTGGTAGCCGCCCGGTTGGCTGCAAATGACGATGCCATTCATGCTGCTCGGAAAACGCATGATGAGGTGATCACGCTAGCCATCTCTGAGTATGAAGGCTTCCAAAACTCGGGTATGACTGCTGAGCAAATCTGCTCGACTATCTACGACCTGTTCCACCGCAAGATAGCCTCCAAGGCGATCACGGCTCAGTACCTCGTGGAAATTCTGGAGCAGCGCTATCAAAGGATCGTGGTGCGTCCGGATGGCCTGGCTGAACGGCTCCCCGGCTACCTTGTCGAAGCGATCACCTACGTGACCTCGCGCATGGACATACCCCAGAGCCAACCCTCGCAGCAGCAATCGCAGAGCCAAACTCCATGACCGCGTTCCGCGACCTGGTGCCCGAGATCACCGACGAGGACATCGAATGGATCTCTGGTCTTATGAAGCTGGAGGGCCTGGATGATCAGCGCTTGGCATTTCTTCGATCTCGGGAGACGCTCGATGTTTCGGCATGCCCAGGCAGTGGGAAAACCACTCTGGTGGTCGCCAAGCTCGCAATCCTTGCCCGCAAATGGAAAAGCCGCACACGTGGGATCTGCGTGCTGTCCCACACCAACGTCGCTCGCCATGAAATCGAGCAGCGGCTCGGAAATACCGATGTTGGCCGGAGGCTGCTGAGTTACCCTCACTACATCGACACGATTCATGGCTTTGTCAGACGCTTCCTCGCAACACCCTGGCTCCTCTCCGCTCAATACCGTTTCACAGCAATCGATGATGAGCTGACCCACCGGATGCGGTTCAGGTCTTTGCCACAGGAGGATAAGGAATTCCTGCGCAGTTTCTTGTCTCGAAGAACCTTCGACACCTCATTGCTGCGGCTAGCCGATGCAGATTTTGCCAACCCACGCATCCGAGTCTCTAAAGGAAACCTTCCCTGCGGGTCAGGTACTCAGAGCTACCAAATCATGGCAAGGGCAGTCGTGGACACGGCAAAGCGAGGGTACTTTTGTTATGACGAAATCTTCGTGCTGGGTAGTGCTCAACTGGCTTCGCGGCCAAGCGTAGCTGAGGGACTGCGGTACCGTTTCCCATGCGTTTTCATCGACGAGATGCAGGACACCTCGGCGATGCAGAACGAGTACCTCAGCGCCATTTTTCACCGTGAAAATCCTGCAATATGCGTGGTTCGAGTTGGCGATTCCAATCAGGCAATTTTCGAATCGGACGCCCAAACCAGTGGCAGTGACTTCCCAGATCGGAGTCGAGCAGTCGACATTTCCAGCAGTTTCCGCTTCGATGAGTCTATTGCCAGATTGGCAAACCCTTTCGCCCTCCATGCCGTCGCAGGCAGGCTCTCAGGGCGGCGCAACATAGGAGAGCAAGGGCCGCTTCGACACACCATCTTTGTTTTTCCTGATGGGGACTGTAGTGCCGTATTGGATGCTTATGCGCGACTCGCATTTCAACAGCTTCCTGTGTCCCTTCACGACAAGGCGATCGTCAGTGCCGTTGGCTACACCCACAAAGATATCGACCCCGACGACACAGATCAGCTGCACTACCCCAAGACGGTCGGGCATTACTGGGAGGGTTATGATCGCGATGCAGCTTTAGTAGCGTACCGTCCACCCACTCTGATCGAGCGTGTTCGTCAAGCCAAGCGTGGTCTCATCAAGAGCGACACTGCCCACCACAGCGTCGAAGAGATCGCAAAAGGCCTTCTCCACTTGGTGAACCTTGCCAACCCCAGCACCAAAATCAAAGTGGGAAGTCGACAGCATGTCCAAGTCCAACAGCTGTTAACCGACCCTAACGACTTGGCCAGCTACCAAAAGCTGGTGGTTGAACTGCTATTTGCGCCTCATGTCATCAGCGACGAGTCCTGGGCAACCTTCGTTCAGCGTTTCTGGTCATTGGCATCTGTCCTTGCCGGCACTCATGAACAGCCTGAGGCAGCTCAGGGATACCTCGCATGGGTGCCTGAGGACGGTGAGGCTCTACAGGAAGGCACTGTCCAGCTTGGGGTGAATACCTTTCGAAGCACTCAAGATCAGGACGTCCTGGACATCAGGCTGGGCTCTATTCACTCCTGCAAGGGGCAAACCCACACCGCAACGCTGGTACTCGAAACATACAACTACGAGCATTTCATCGATACCCTCTTGCCTTGGCTTGCTGGGCAAAAAAGCCACGGCGGTACCAGGCCGCGTAAAAGAATCGTGCAACGCTTGCTTGCCATGTATGTGGCGATGACCCGCCCGACGCACCTGCTGTGCTTGGCCATAAGCAGGCGCACGCTCGGCGACGGAACGGAATTCGAAGCCAACTGCGTACAGCTGCGCGAGCAGGGTTGGGATATCCAGCATCTGTAGGCACCACAACATGGCATTCATCCACCGAAGGCCGGGCGTGCACCTAATTCAAGTGGAACCATACCTGCCCCATCAAGCCAATTTCCTGTGGACGCTCAGCACTTGACCTACCTCAAGCAGGTGTCTCAGAAATCTTGTAAACCTATTTTCGTAACTGTAAAGCACGGTGGTTTACACCTCAAAAAATAGATTTACAGACACGTCCTGGGGCTACAGGTCATCAAGCAAGCGCGTTTAGAACAGAAGGCTTCCTCAATCCCTGAACAGGTCATGCTGAGGTTGATTCAGCCTTTTTCACCTAACGCTCACGCTGCCGAAAACGCTTGATGAAATCAGCGTCCACCATCTCGTCCACCGCTAAGCCAAGTCCACAGTTCACGAGAGACGCCAAGCTGCCGTCAGAGAGCGCGAAGCTGTTAGGTATGAAGCCACATTCACGCACCCGGTTGTCATCAATACGAGCCAGAAACGCTCTCACAAAATCTGAGCGGCCCGATTTACGGCTTGCAGTCGCAGCTTCAGTAGCCGGGTCGTTGGCAGTCACCTCTGCCATTTCGGCATCAGTACCGATGGCCTGAATCACCTCACTCAAGCTGGGCCAATACTTGGGATCGTATCGATACTGCAGACGCTCAACATCCTCCTTCGCGTAGCTTTCGTAGTGGCCATTGTGCTCCGAGGCCTCGTGCACGATATCCAGGATCTGAGATTGGGTATTGGAGCTAAACCCCGAGTAGTTGTGAAGGTCATCTCGGCGATCGAGCAGTGCGGCTAGCTGATCAGCGAGCTCGCTGATTTGCGTGTTAACGCCGATCAAATCTTCCCGAGCCTGCCGCGCCGCTCGGTTCTTCTCAAGGTTCCAGCCGTCAGCCGCATGGACGAAGACGTCCCAGAACATGTAGAGCGCTCGGGGCTTTTGAGAGAGGGAAGCATGAACCTCCTCATAGACCTCAATCAGTTCGATACGGCGCTTCAGCATGCTTTCTATGATGCTCTGGACATTGGGCCAGATATCGTTGGCCCGGAAGCTTTCCATCATCTCACGCAGAAGGGTTTCGCAGTGTTGAACAGCTTCAGTGGGTGCGTAGGACACTCGGGTATACCTGATTGGAGAAAGTGCGCATAGGCTATCGCCTCAAGCGAATACACTCGGTACCTATTGGAAATTCTTTCCATCATCAATAGGTACCTGCTCAACGCCCGGCGGTTTGGCTGGCTATTTCGAAAGATCTTTAGCCCATGATCCGCCCGTGTCGGTAGAGCTCCAACGGGAGGAGGCGCTGCGCTCCTGGCTGTGGCGCAATGCATCCGGGCCCAAGAGAAGCAAGGTTTTGTGCTGATTCTCAGCACTAGGTTTCTGGCCCTGCGTCCAATATGACCAGCAATTGAAGAAAGGCTTTTCCCTGTCCTCAATGATGTCCGGTCGCAAGCGCACGATGTCCGGAGGGGCTGGATGGGCCTTCTCCGTGGCCTTGGTGGGAATGGCATCGTTGAGTTGAGCCAGGAACTCCTTGGGGATCAGGAGTTGCCCGCTAGCACCGTCTTCCTTGAGAACCTCCAACAGGTCGCCGTACATATCGCCTAGGTAATCACGAATCCGATAGCCTGCCAGGACATCGAACCGGAAAAATCCTCGCGCTTTCCCTCGGGCTGTGAGCGTAAGCACAAAGGGTGTGTCCCGCGTGGAGAAAAGGCAGTCGAAACTCGCCGCTCCAGTTCTCACCAAAAATTGCTGCATGTCGCTGCCAATCGAAATCATGCTGCGGTGGAGCAGCCTCAGCGAAGTCATTTCCATGTGGTGAGCTCCTTGATCGAGAGCCCATGATGATGGAGAGGTTTGTCAGGATGGACAAGCGGGCACGGGCCATAGTGCGTCGGCCTGCTGCCCCCTCTGTCTGTCATCAAAATTCAGGCAGCAAGCCTGTACCCCGAGAGACTCTCAGTCACTGAAAACTCTCTCATGATGGGCTAATCTGAGCGAAACGACTTCACTGAGGCTTTGGTATGAACTTGGACAAGCACTCCCGTACGATCCCCCTCCACTGCCCGACCTGTGCTGGCACGACGTTCGAAAGCGAGTCACCGGAAAGTCATAGCGTAACCTGCACTGGGTGCGATCGCTTGATCAGCAGGGAAGATCTGCGCCGAGAAAACGAGGAGAACATCCAGGCGCATCTAGGAGAGGTCAAGAAGGAGGTCTCGAAGGCCGTGGCTAACGATTTGCGTGAGCGTCTTCAAAAAGCGTTCAAGGGTAGCAAAGGGTTCAAGCTCAAATGATCAACGTCACCTTCGAATCCGGAGACATCATCGCCACCTTGGCTCTGCTTTTTTCCGTGTACGCCACTTTCAAAACCGTTCAGTTCAACAACCGGCAGCAAGAGGTCATCAAGAGCCAAGCAAAGCTGAATGAGTTGCTCCTGAACAAGGAGGCCGCTGGTGTAGAACTGGACAAGCAGGCTGACCTAGGGGCGACATTCCTGAAGCTGGGCAATAGCAAATACCGGCTAAAGGTCTTCAACAAAGGAAAAGCCCCTGCGCACCACGTAACGATTGACTTCCCTGAGGGCAATGAAGTCATCCTTGAAAGTGACATTGAAAGCAAATTTCCGCTTCAACTCCTCGATGTGCATCAGTCGGTAGAGCTAATTGCCGCCGTTCATTTGGGTACAAAATCAAAGCACTTGGTAAAGCTTGAGTGGGAGGATGGACGGACTGGCAGAGTGGTGAAGGAGTTATGGGCTACCTTGTGAAAAATTGGCAGCCGTAGGTAATCACACTCAATTGAATGTCTGGTTCGTGTAGATACTCCCAACTAGATAAACCTCGAAAAACAACAGAAGTTTTTCTAAAAGTGCTGGCTTGTTTTCCTCAACATCAGCCCAATATGGAGCCAGCTAGTGGCATTTTGCCCTGGCCCATCACTAGGGGTTAAAGAAATGGCGTGGTATCGCGACACCGAAAACGTTCGACGAACTGGCGACAAGTACAAAGACAAATACACTAAAATCTGGAAGCCAGGTCAGAATCCCGATTTCCCAGGTATCTACAAGTGCCAAGTGTGTACCTATGAGGACGTCATCAACCGGGAGTGCTCCTCCCTGCCCCCATGCAGCAACTGCAAACCCGGATCTATGACTTGGAAACTCTTGGTGCGAGCGATGGACGCCGGCGAGTAACCTCCAGCTGTCATTTAGCTGAGAAGAGGCTAGCGAAGGTAACCCGTACGCCCTCAACGGCGCGAAGTTCAGCGCGATCTTCGAAGGGGCTACAGCCCTCGTCACCATCTAGCGGAACGCCTCAACGTGGCGCTCCACTCCTAGCTATTCCACAAAGCATCAGGGCCGAGGAAGCAGGGTCAGCGAGGTCATTTCCATGGGATGACCTTCTTGATCATGATCTTATGAAGGAAGGGTAGTACGGGATGTACAGGTAATCGCAGGACAACCTGGTCTGCATGCCCTCCGCCCCGGGTTGGGGTCAAGGTTCAGAAGTCGGGCTCCCCTACTAAAGTCGGTTTGCCATCCCTCAAAGGTTCATCAGCGGCCTTGTACTTCACCTCAGAAATAGCGTGCTCAACGAGGCTGCCCGAAACGTACTCGATGCAAGGCCCGTGAAAACCGTCGTTTGCGTTGATAGCAAAACTATCTTCCAAACGGCCCCATGAAGGCTTAACGGGACAGGCCACATGTGAAAATAGCACGATGTTACTACCCGCACTCTGCTGCACCGACTTGAAAATCACACCATCGATCCGGGGCTTGCAATGCGATGCCAGGTATTCAGCAATGACCTGTGTGGTCAGATAGTCCCGCTCAGCCCCTGGCAATACCGGCACAGTGATCTCGTTGTGCAGGTATTTCAGAAGCTCTTGGCGTCCAGTCTTGGCGTGATGCTTCGGATCAAAAAAGCTCGGCGGTGGGCCAAAATCTGCCTTCTCAAACCGCCCGAAATCCAAAACCCTCACCATCCTGTTCAACCTGAATTCGCCGCTGACGACAGTGCCACCAACAGGGGGGCGCAATTCGGCAATGCACGTTTCGCGTTCAAATGCCCCATAGAACGCCGGGACGCCCGCAGGATTCATCCTCCCATCCCCAGCCCTTTCCTTCGGTGGAGCACCCAGATTGCGCCCCGGATTGGCCGCAATGCCGTTAACGTCCGCTGAGGTCATACAGGTGCGAGCGCGGTAGATTGGTGGGGCGTCCTCCGGGGTAAGCAAGCGCACAACTGCCTCTTCATCAGAGGAAGCTGAGTACCGGTACAGATCTTTGAAGATCCAGTCCAAGAACGTCTTGGCGTTGATGTTGAAGAACCGCTGTCCGTGCTTCATTCCTTCCTGGAATTCGAACCACTGGAGGCCGATGTCGCCCAGCCTGTAAATCCGCTTGGAGTAGTTGGTGTCCAGACTGTAGCTGTCCAGGCGATTGCATACGGCCCCCACAATCAACTCGACGTTGTCGCAGCCAAAAATCGCGCTGACCCAAGTATCGAGGCTGTCCCCTTCCTGACTGTCGCCCCAATCAGCCCAACGGCGATAGTACTCGCCCTCAATGACGTAGGCATCAAGGATCCCCTCGACCCGTACTACAACGCTGGATAAAGGGATGCATTTTCTAGTGGCGCTGCAGAGGGTGCAGATGGTGGAGGTGCCAGTACGCTTGATCTGGCGGCCCAGGTAAGCATCGTGCACACATGTGTAACAGACCTGCTCGTGATGAGCGCTAGAAGCCATGTGGTTCCTCATTTATCCCTTTCCCCACCGCCGCGACGGAATGCCAAGCTTTTCAGAGGGTCGCAATGATCGCTGAAGATGCGCTTGCCACCAACTGTTCGTGAGCGAACCCGGTTTATCTCGGTTGGGCATGCATTTGTAGCCGTTGCGCCTAGTCTCGCTCCTGCTGCAGGATGGAAATATGGGCCAATGAATGAAGCAGCCCACGTTGATACAGGCCAATTCAGAAAAATAACAAACGAGCCAATCATGAAATTTCTTCAGAACAACCCGTTCACGGGCTACCGCGACAATCTCATCCTGACCGCTCTGGTGGAGATCGACCACTTGAAGCGCCTCAGCTCATCATCGATGAGCCTCTCCAAAGCCCTCTCCCCCTTCAAGGAGCCAGAGGGCTTTGTGGATCTCGTCAATCAGTTCGCCTATCACGCGATTGATCGCCAAGTGCCGGAGGTTTTCGCCGAGTCGGTCGAGGAAGAGTTGCAAGACATGCCCATCAGCGCTGATGAAATTGAAGAAATTCTCAAAAGACCAATCGGCTCGGCTTTACAGATGCTCGTGCGCCAACACGCGTAGGCGCTCGCTTCGATGATAGGTATTGAAAAAGAGTCCTGAATCGAAACTCAGCGTGTGCTGGTGCAGAACTGTGGAAGTTTCAGTGGCAAGATCAATCTCCACCAGTACAAGGTCAACTAGGTCGCTCCCACAATCTTCATTGCCAACTCGATGATTATCAAAGTACAAATTAATCCTCCTGCGCTTCACCCCCTCCTTTCGCCTTACAAACATGAATCTATCGACTTCGAAACCGATAGAGTTTCTATTTATATCACTAGAAACTTCTTCACTAACCTTGCAACCAAAGGCATCCCGCCCCTCTGTCATATAAGCAAAACCAAATGGCAAATTATACAGCGTAATCGCCCTGTATTTATGACCATCATTAGATTTGAAGTCCTTAAGCAGCCCTGCCACCAACGCATCTGTAAACTTCATTCCCGTTGATTTTTCGAGAACATTTATCACCAGATGCAGATGATTCCGCAACGCGTTCAGAATCTCATCGTTCTTGGTTGCACTCTTACGAAGAGTCTTGCTATCAAATCTCTCAGGGTTGTGCAGGGGACAATCTTCGTATGCATCCTGATTATGGTCTGCGACTCCCGGCACAGATCTCCCAGAATGCCGTGCATACAAAACTTGGGAATCGGTGGTGGGAACGTTCCTGTTAACAAGGGTTACAGGATTTTGACAAGCAGGACACAGCGCGTAAGAGTGAATCTTTTGACCATCATTGATGACGTAAGGAGCAGACCTTCGCGTTTTTTCGTTGTACTTCTGTTGGGTGAGGGTGATGGCCGATTTCGGGCTGGTCTTGGTGCTGAATACGTTCAAGCGGTTTTCCTTAACGTGTTTCGGGCAAGGAGGCTTGCTGAGGGCAGCGTCTGGGCCGTCTGGGTTGCCGGATTGCTCTCTGGTTTGCAGGCACCGGTTTAGAGCGCTCGGGCGTTGAGGGGCATCATGGCGGCATGGCTTTCAGGTGGCAACCCTGGGGGTGGAGGCCGGGGGCACACTGCCGTGTGTGGCGAGTGGGGAATATTGAGTGGGGGCTTCTGAGGGGGGTGCGATTGCACGGTGAACCAAGCACGGGGTTGTGAGCGCTCAGGGCCTGGAGGGAGCAGGGAGATGAAGGAAACAGCTAGTAGTAGACAGTAGGTAGTATGGATGGATTGGATGTTTTTCCAGGCTTAGCACTGCTGGGCGAGGCCTGGGAATGTGTCTGAGGGAGGGGGATTTAAGAGGGTTTTGGGGTGAGGGAGTAGTGGGGAGTCGGGGATTAGTAGGATTTCGGTAGGAGAGATAACTGGCGCGGCATGCAGGCCTCCGGCGGACGGCGCATCAAGCGCAGCCTGTTTATCGACGCCAGCGGCGTGCGCTTCCTGCGCGACGACGAAGAACTGCGCATGACCCAGGTGCACCTGCTCACCGACTACATCGGGCGCAAGCAGGCTGAGCTCAAGGCCTGGAACGAAGCCCAGGGCCACAGCGCAGAGCTGTCGGCCAACCGCCGCCGCATGACCAACCTCGGCACCTTTCGCGCCTATGCCCTGGCCTACCTGAAAAGCCATCCGGACATCCAGCCGAACATGACCTGCATGGTGCGCCAGATGCAGACCACCGCCCAGGGCGTGCCGCTGGAGATCTACTGCTTTACCCGCACCACGGCGTGGGCGGATTACGAGCGGATCCAGGGGGACATTTTTGATTACCTGCTCGCGGTGTTGCCGGAATTTGGCTTGAGTTTGTATCAGCAGCCGAGTGGGAATGACTTGCGCGCGGGGGTGTTGCCGGCGGTGTTGGGGGCCAGTCATTTGCCGGCCCCTGAAAGTCGCGCTGGCTAAACCACGGAGCGGTTGGGCGCCTTCACGCCCAACCGGCTGATCCACACCGCCGCCAGAATCACCAACCCACCCAATGCCAGTCGCCCCAACGGCTCGTGCTGATTCCAGATCAGCAGGTTCAGCAGCAACCCCACCGGCACATGCAGGTTGTTCATCACCGCCAGGGTGCCGCCCTGCACCAGGCAAGCCCCCTTGTTCCACCAGTACATGCCCAGCGCAGTGCTGACCAACCCGAGGAACACCAGCACACCCCATTGCAGCGGCGCTTCAGGCAGGAAGTTGGCTTTGCCGAACAGCAGGAATGCCGGCAATACCACCAGCAACGCGCCCAGGTAGAAATAACCGAAGCGTCGGTAGTGCGGCAGGTCGCTCGGGTAACGCGCCACCAAATGTTTGTACATCACTTGCCCGGCGGCATAGGTGAAGTTGGCCAGTTGCAACAGCAGGAAGCCTCCGAGGAAGTGCGGGGTGATCTGGTCGAAACGGATCACCGCCGCGCCCGCCACCGCGACCAGCGCGGCGATCAGCGCCCAAGGGTTGAAGCGCCGGTTCAGGGCGTCTTCGATCAGGGTCACGTGCAACGGCGTGAGGATGGTGAACAGCAACACCTCCGGCACCGTGAGCACGCGAAAGCTCAGGTACAGGCACACGTAGGTCACGCCAAACTGCAGCGCGCCGATCACCAGCATGCCCCGCATGAACGCCGGTTCTACCGAGCGCCAGCGGGTCAGTGGGATAAACACCAGACCGGCCAGCAACACACGCACCAGCACCGCGAAGTAACTGTCGACGTGACCGGCGAGGTATTCGCCGATCAAGCTGAAGGAAAATGCCTGAATCAGGGTGACAACCAGTAAGTAGCCCATGCGCGCCTCATTTCGAATGGGCGGGACATTAAAGGTTTTCGGCGAGTGAAGAAACTCGGGGTAAAAAAAACCCGACCTCGCTAAAGCGTCAGTCGGGCGGTAGCACTCAGGAGCAAAAGTGCAAAGGGAGGTTCGTTACGCGTACTTGAAGGGTTTGCGTGGAGCGATATAAACACTGCGCGATTATGTGGCGATTAAAGGATCAAGCGACCTGTGCCAGCAGCGCCTTGGCGTGGTTGATGCCCTTCTCCTGGAAGTCCCCGCTCAAGTTCACCCCTTCGGCGTGAATGAACGTGACATCGTGAATCCCGATAAACGCCATGACCTGACGCAGGTAGGGTTCCTGGTGATCAGAGCTGGCACCGGTATGGATGCCGCCGCGAGCGGTGAGCACGACGGCACGCTTGCCGGTGAGCAGACCCTGAGGGCCGGTGGCGGTGTACTTGAAGGTCACGCCGGCTCGCAACACATGGTCCAGCCAGGCCTTGAGGGTGCTGGGGATGGCGAAGTTGTACATCGGCGCGGCCATTACCAGCACGTCGGCGGCCAACAGTTCGTCGGTCAATTCGTTGGAGCGATCCAGGGACGCCTGTTCGTGGCCATTGCGCTGATCCGCCGGCTTCATCCAGCCGCCGAGCAGGTTGGCGTCCAAGTGCGGCACCGGGTTGAGGGCCACGTCACGCACGGTGATCTGATCCGCCGGGTGGGCGGCCTGCCATTGGCTGATGAACTGCTGGGTCAGTTGGCGAGAGATCGAATCCTGCTGGCGGGCACTGCTTTCGATGATCAGAACATTGGACATGGCGTTGTAGGCTCCATCTGTAATTGCTGTAAGTCGATGGAGTGAAGATTAAACAGAGCCAATTCGATTAAAAAGCGCAAAAAACTGCTATAACCCATCTATAAATTTGTTTATAGGCGGAGTGCGCCGTGGGCATGCTCCGCTGCAGCGTTACTTGGGTGCGCAGGTCAGTGCAATGCGCATCTTGATAATGGCGCGGTTGAACTTGACCGTGGTGTTGGTGCTTTTGCCTGCCGGCACCGTGACCGTTCTGCGACGCGGCGCTTCCGGGCCGTTGGTGAAGATTACCGAGCAGACGGCGTCCTGGGTGCCGTAGTTATTGAGTTGGATCGAACTGATATCGCCGTCCACATCGGAGGCGGTGTAATCGATGCTCACGCCGTCGATCTTTTTAGTCACGTCGATCGGGTAGGCAAACGCGCCCATCGGCAGCAGCGCCAGCAACACACAACAGAATTTTCTCATTCGGCAGTCTCCAATAAGGACCGCCAGCTTAGGACAAGAGGAACCCATCTTGAAAGCGCCCCGCGTTACCCTCGATCAATGGCGCACGCTGCAAGCCGTGGTCGACCATGGCGGCTTCGCCCAGGCGGCCGAAGCGCTGCACCGTTCGCAATCCTCGGTGAGCTACACCGTGGCCCGCATGCAAGACCAGCTCGGCGTGCCGCTGCTGCGCATCGATGGGCGCAAGGCGGTCCTCACCGACGCCGGTGAAGTGCTGCTGCGCCGCTCCCGGCAATTGGTAAAAAACGCCAGCCAACTGGAAGACCTCGCCCACCATATGGAGCAGGGCTGGGAAGCCGAAGTACGCTTGGTGGTGGACGCGGCGTATCCAAACGCACGCCTGGTGCGCGCGCTCACCGCGTTCATGCCGCAAAGCCGTGGTTGCCGGGTGCGCCTGCGTGAAGAGGTGTTGTCGGGCGTTGAGGAGTTGTTGATTGAGGGCGTCGCCGACCTGGCGATCTGCGGCTTCAGCATCCCCGGTTACCTGGGCACGGAAATGAGCGACGTAGAGTTTGTCGCCGTGGCCCATCCCGAACATGCCTTGCACCGCATGCACCGCGAACTGAGCTTCCAGGACCTGGAAAGCCAGATGCAGGTGGTGATCCGCGACTCCGGCCGCCAGCAACCGCGCGACGTCGGCTGGCTCGGTGCCGAACAGCGCTGGACCGTCGGCAGCCTGGCCACCGCCGCCGCCTTTGTGGGCAGCGGCCTGGGCTTCGCCTGGTTGCCTCGGCACATGATCGAACGCGAACTCGCCGAGGGCGTGCTCAAGCAGCTACCCTTGGAACAGGGTGGCAGCCGCCACCCCACGTTCTACCTGTATTCCAACAAGGACAAACCCTTGGGGCCGGCGACGCAGATCCTCGTGGAACTGCTGCGCACCTTTGACACCGCCCCGCTGGACGCGCCTTTCGCCGCGCCCCGGCAGGCCTGAAACGGAGTTCACCGATGGCCTGGTTCGACCACGAAGGCTGCAGCCTGCACTACGAGGAATACGGCCACGGCACGCCGCTGATCCTGATCCACGGCCTGGGTTCCAGCAGCCAGGATTGGGAGTTGCAGGTTCCGGTACTGGCCAGGCATTACCGCCTGATCGTGGTGGATGTGCGTGGCCACGGACGCTCGGATAAACCGCGCGAACGCTACAGCATCCAAGGGTTCACCCACGACGTGCTCGCCCTTATCGAGCACCTGCACCTGCCGCCGGCGCACGTGGTGGGCTTGTCGATGGGCGGCATGATCGCCTTCCAATTGGCGGTGGACGAGCCTGCGCTCGTTAGAAGCCTGTGCATCGTCAATAGTGCGCCCGAGGTCAAAGTGCGCAGTGCCGACGACTATTGGCAGTGGGCCAAGCGCTGGACCCTCGCGCGGGTGCTCAGCCTGGCCACCATCGGCAATGCGCTGGGTGAACGGCTATTCCCCAAACCGCACCAAGCCGACCTGCGCCGCAAGATGGCCGAGCGCTGGGCAAAAAACGACAAACGTGCTTATCTCGCCAGCTTCGATGCGATTGTGGGCTGGGGCGTGCAGGAACGACTTTCGAGGATAACCTGTCCAACCCTGGTCATCAGCGCCGACCACGACTACACCCCCGTGGCGCAGAAAGAAAACTATGTAAAACTGCTGCCCGATGCGCGACTGGTGGTGATCGAAGATTCCCGCCATGCCACGCCCTTGGATCAACCCGAAGTCTTTAACGCAACCCTGCTCGATTTTCTAAAGACAGTCGAAACCACTACCCAGGATCACTGACCCATGCTGAAAAAAATCGCCTTCTTTGCCGGTTCTGTTTTGTTCGCTGCTAACCTGATGGCGGCCCAGCCGGCCAAGGCGCCCCACGTATTGATCACCACCACCAACGGCGACATCGAGATCGAACTGGACCCGGTCAAGGCGCCGATCAGCACCAAGAACTTCCTGGCCTATGTCGATAAAGGCTTCTACACCAACACGATTTTCCACCGCGTGATCCCAGGCTTCATGGTCCAGGGCGGCGGCTTCACCCAGGCAATGACACAAAAACCCACTGATGCACCGATCAAGAACGAAGCCAACAACGGCCTGCATAACGTACGTGGCACCCTTTCCATGGCGCGTACCAGTGACCCGGATTCGGCCACCAGCCAGTTCTTCATCAACGTGGCCGATAATGCCTTCCTCGACCCAGGCCGTGATCGCGGTTACGCGGTATTCGCCAAAGTGGTCAAGGGCATGGACGTCGTTGATGTGATCGTCAACTCGCAGACCACCACCAAGCAGGGCATGCAGAACGTGCCAATCGATCCTGTGTACATCAAGTCGGCCAAGCGCATCGACTGAGATAGCAGGTAGTTCCGCGCGCAGCCCACAAGGCCGCGCGCGCATTTGAACAGGAGAGCCCGCGCGGCGGGCGTCAACCCTAATGCTCTATCGTCGTTTTGAACAACTGATCGATATTTTCCGCGATGCCCCTGGCGCCGCTCCTCCCGATAAAGTCCTGCCCTTCTATCTCTTCTACCTGCGCCAAGTGTGGCCGTGCTTCGCCGCGTTGCTGGTGGTGGGTCTGGTCGGCGCCCTGATCGAAGTGGCGCTGTTCAGCTACCTCAGCCGCATCATCGACCTGGCCCAGGGCACGCCACCGGCGAACTTCTTCCAGATCCACAGCACTGAGCTGATCTGGATGGCCGTGGTCGCCCTGCTCCTGCGTCCGATTTTCAACGGCCTGCATGACTTGCTGGTGCACCAGACCATCAACCCTGGCATGACCAGCCTGATCCGCTGGCAGAACCACAGCTACGTGCTCAAGCAGAGCCTGAACTTCTTCCAGAACGATTTCGCCGGGCGTATTGCCCAACGCATCATGCAAACCGGTAACTCGTTGCGTGACTCGGCGGTAGCGACGGCGGAAGCCATCTGGCACGTGTCGATCTACGCGATCACCTCCCTGGTGTTGTTTGCAGAAGCCGACTGGCGGCTGATGATTCCGTTGATCACGTGGATCATTGGTTACTGCCTGGCCTTGCGTTACTTCGTGCCGCGGGTCAAGGAACGTTCGGTGATCTCCTCCGAAGCACGCTCCAAACTCATGGGGCGTATCGTCGACGGCTACACCAACATCACCACCTTGAAACTGTTCGCCCATACGCAGAATGAGCAGGAGTACGCCAAGGAAGCGATCATCGAGCAGACCGAAAAGACCCAATTGGCCGCACGCGTGCTCACCAGCATGGATGCGGTGATCACGGTCCTGAACGGCCTGCTGATCGTCACCACCACCGGCCTTGCGTTGTGGCTGTGGACCCAGTCGCTGATTTCCGTGGGCGCCATCGCCCTGGCCACAGGGTTGGTGATTCGCATCGTCAACATGTCCGGCTGGATCATGTGGGTGGTCAACGGCATTTTCGAAAACATCGGCATCGTGCAGGACGGTCTGAAAACCATCGCCCAGCCGCTGGCCGTGATCGACCGCGACAACGCCCCGCGCCTGAGCGTCCCCCATGGCGAAGTGCGCTTTGAGCAGGTGGATTTCCACTACGGCAAGAAAAGCGGGATCATTGGCGGCCTCAACCTTGAGATCAAGGCCGGTGAAAAAATCGGCCTGATCGGCCCGTCCGGTGCGGGCAAGTCGACCCTGGTCAACCTGCTGCTGCGTCTCTATGACCTGCAAGGCGGGCGCATCCTGATCGACGGCCAGAACATTGCCGAGGTCGCCCAGGAAACCCTGCGCGAGCAAATCGGAATGATCACCCAGGACACCTCGCTGCTGCACCGTTCGATCCGCGACAACTTGCTGTACGGCAAGCCGGATGCAACCGAGGAAGAGCTCTGGGCGGCGGTGCACAAGGCGCGCGCCGATGAGTTCATTCCGCTGCTGTCGGACGCCGAAGGCCGTACCGGGATGGACGCGCACGTGGGCGAGCGCGGGGTAAAACTCTCCGGCGGGCAGCGTCAACGCATTGCCATCGCCCGCGTGCTGCTCAAGGACGCGCCGATCCTGATCATGGACGAAGCCACCTCAGCGCTGGACTCAGAAGTGGAAGCCGCGATCCAGGAAAGCCTGGAGACCCTGATGCAGGGTAAGACAGTGATCGCGATTGCGCACCGCTTGTCGACCATTGCACGAATGGACCGCCTGGTGGTGCTGGAGAAAGGCCAGATTGCCGAGAGCGGCAGCCACGCCGAATTGCTGGAACACGGCGGTTTGTATGCGCGGTTATGGCAGCACCAGACCGGGGGCTTTGTCGGCATCGACTGATGCCACGGTTTTCTAAATGGGGGAGCAGGCTTGCTGTGGTGAACAGGCTTACTGTGGTGAACAGGCTTGCTGTGGTGAACAGGCTTGCTGTGGTGAGCAGGCTTACTGTGGTGAGCAGGCTTACTGTGGTGAGCGGGCTTGCCCCGCGCTGGGCTGCGCAGCAGCCCCAACCCCTGGCACTGCGGCTTTCCTGAAAGAATGCAGTGCCTTGGTCAGGGTCGCTTCGCAACCCAGCGCGGGGCAAGCCCGCTCACCACAAATACCACCTGCCCTTTCTTCGACGTGTCATCCACGGGTCCCTCACCGACGGACTTTGCTGCCCATCTATGCAGCAGAATCACTCGCGCGCACAACAGGATATAGCACGCCCTTTACACCTGCCGATAAGGCAGGGCTGCCCTCGCCTCTTCGGCATACGCCACAATCCCCACCCGCTCGCGCTCAAGGAAATCCTCCACGGCGTTCTTCAACCCCGGATGACGCAGGTAGTGCCACGAGCGCGTAATCACCGGTTCAAACCCGCGAATCAATTTGTGCTCGCCCTGTGCCCCCGCGTCGAAGCGTTGCAGGCCGTGGGCGATGGCGTAGTCCATGCCCTGGTAGAAGCAGGTTTCGAAGTGCAGGCGATCGAACTCTGCCAGGCAGCCCCAGTAGCGGCCATAGAAGCTGTCGCCGCCGATCAGGCTGAAGGCCATGGCCACCGGGCGTGTGCCTTGTTTGGCCAGCACCACGCGGATCGATTCGGGCATGCGCTCGGCCAACAGGCTGAAAAACGCGCGGGTCAGGTAGGGCGATTGGCGGCGCACGGCGTAGGTGTTGGCGTAGCAGGCGTAGACGAAATCCCACTGGGCTTCGCTCAGTTCATGGCCTTGCAGCCACTCGAAGTCGATCCCCTGCCCCGCCACTTGTTCACGCTCTTTGCGCATTTGTTTGCGCTTGCGTGAACTCAAGGCGTCGAGGAAGTCCTGGAAGTCGCGGTAGCCGCGGTTCTGCCAGTGAAACTGACACCCCAGGCGCTGCAACCAGCCCGGTTGTTGGGCCAGTGCCTCATCGGCCAGGTCATCGGTGAAGTTGACATGGGCACTGGAGAGCCCTTCGATTTCAAGGTAACCCGGCAGGCTTTTGAGCAGCTCGAAACCGTCCTCGGCACGGGCCGCCAACAGGCGTGGGCCACCCACGGGACTGAACGGCACCGCCGTCAGCAGCTTGGGGTAGTAATCGATACCGGCCCGCTCACAGGCATCGGCCCAACCGTGATCAAACACGTACTCGCCGTAGGAATGCCACTTGCGATAACTGGGTAACGCCGCCACCAGTCGATCGCCCTCCCAATGCAACAGATGCTCCGGTTGCCAGCCCGATTGCGGACCCAGGCTGGCGCTGTCTTCCAACGCGCTCAGGAACGCATGGCGCACGAACGGCTGGCCCTGTGGCACCAGCGAATCCCAGGCTTGCGGGGCGATTTCGGACAGGCTGTCCAGGCGTTGCAACGGCATCGGCATCCTCACTACTTCAGGGCGTGAAAGCTTGGCGAGTATCGCTGATCGCCGGCCTTCGCACACCCCCGATTCGCGCGACAAGGCTCTAAACCAATAGTTCCGAAGATGAATAATTTGTCATGTAGATGACATCACTTAGCCACTGCGGCGTCATAAACGATCGTGATACTGACGCCTGTTTTTAGAGCGCCTGGTTCTATCAGGTGGTTATGTGTTCCGTCCGTCATCGGTCGGTTGTGTCCTGGATGGTTTGCCATCCCTCCTCACTTTCGGAGATTGATATGCGTCTTGCTTCCACTAAAACTGCGGCGGTCCTGTGCGGCGGCCTGTTACTGGCCCTGAGCGTTCCGGCCAGCGCTGCAGTCGACGCTAAATTGCTCGACATGCTCAAGGCCAACGGCCAGATCACCGCTGCGCAGTACACTGAACTGCAAAGCGAATTGGCCAAAGACCAGAAAGAACAGCAGATCGCACGGCAAGCTCAACAAGAGACCAACGAACAGATCGCGGCCACCGCGAAAAAAACCAACGAGCTGAGCAGCTTCGACCAGAAGCTGGCCTGGGCCGCCAAGACTCAGTTCAAGGGTGATGTGCGCATGCGCCACGAGACCATCAAGGTCGAAGGCGAAAATGGCGTCACCCGCGCCGGCGTCACCGGCCGTGACAAAGATCGCGAACGGATCCGCGCGCGCCTCGGCGCCTACACCGAGATCAACCCGCAGGTGGACACCGGTATTCGTATCGCCACCGGCGGCGGCAGCGATGCGCGCTCCACCAACCAGGACCTGGACGGCTACTTCGATAAAAAATCGATCTGGCTGGACCTCGGCTACATCGACTACCACCCCGACCAGATCAAGAACCTGCACATCATTGGCGGCAAAATGCTGCAGCCGTGGGTCAACATGGGCGACGTGATTTGGGATAGCGACATCAACCCCGAAGGCCTGGCAGTCACCTACAAGTACCCACTGGGTGGCAGCGCCGAGCTGTTCGGCAGCCTGGGTAACTACAACCTCAAGGACAACGTGGACGGCGACGGCGTGCAGTACCGCCACGACCTGCGCCTGACCACCGGCCAGTTGGGCACCCGTTTCTCGGTGACCGACAACCTGAAAGTAACCCTGGGCGGCAGCATCTACGCCTACCAAAACGACGAAGACAGCCGTGCCTCCGGGACCAGCACCCCGAACGTACTGGCGACCAACGGCAACACGCCAAACGGCGAGTTCCGCCTGTATGAAGGTTTCAGCCAAGTCGATATCGGCGGCCTGGCAGTGCCTCTGGCGTTCTACGGCCAGTACGTAAAAAACAACGACGCTATCGACGATGCCGACACTGCCTGGTTGTTGGGTGCCAAGTCCAAGGTGTTCGGCTTCAACCTGGACTACAACTATCGCGACGTAGAGAAAAACGCCGTAGTGGGTGCCTTTACCGACTCGGACTTCGGCGGCGGCTTCACCGGCTCCCGTGGCCACAAGTTCAAAGTCGGCTATGACATCGACAAGAACTTCGCCATCGGCGCCACCTACTTCCTGACCAAGACCGACACCTACAGCCGCACACTCGTGGACCGTAGCGCGAAAGCCAACACCTTCCAGCTGGACGCAGAAGCCAAGTTCTAACTGCACGCGTCATAAGCCTTGGGCCAGGACGGCCCGAGGTGGCTCTACAGCCTTGCGTGGGTGGATCGGTCCCCATCATCCGTCCGATTCAACCACGCGAGCCTGCTTATTCCCCGCCTTTGTGATCCTTGAGCCGCTCGGCAGCCAGCCGCTGCGCCAGGGCATCCACACCCTCTACCGGCTCATCCGGCATAATCTTCAGCGTCGCCTGCAGCAGGCGCATCTGGCGGATAAACCGACGGCAGTTCGGGCAGAACATCAAGTGATGACGCACCAGCAGACGCTCGCGAAAGGTCAATTGCCCATCGAGGTAATCACTGGAACGTGCCACTTGCTCTTTACAGGTCAACATTCGCCCGTTTCCTCAAAATGCTCCACCGAGGCGAAGACTTTAAGCCGCGCCCGATGCAACAGCACACGGACATTGGAGAGCGACAGCGTCAGAAGATTACAGATCTCTTCCAGCTCGAGGCCCTGGCGCTCACGCAGCACCAGCACGCTGCTTTGCAACTCCGACAGGCTCAGCAACGTATGCTCCAGGCATTTGCGCAGTTCATCTTCGGTCAGCAGCGCTTCCGGGGTGTCTTGATGCCAGGCGTAGGGGGCGACGGCCCAGTGGCCATCGTCCGGGGAAAAGCGCTCGTCACCGATGGTGCCATGGGGCGAAGGCAAATCGTCGAGCAACACCTCACGACGGTTCTGCTTGTAGCGGCCCTTGGCGGCGTTGGCGGTGATGGTCAGCAGCCACGTCTTGAGGCTGGAGCGCCCTTCGAACTTGGCCAGGTTGCGTACCACCGACAGCCAGGCGTCCTGCACGACTTCGTCGGCGTGGCGCTGGCCGACAATGGCATAGGCCACCGCCCGCATGGCGCTCTGGTAGGTGGTGACCAATTCCTTGTAGGCCCGCTGCTCACCCTTGAGCAGGCGTTCAAGCAGGTGCGCGTCGTCCGCTGCTGCCATGTCTACCTCGATTCCACCGTGGAAACCCGATTCCTGTGGGAGCTGGCTTGCCTGCGATGCGGACACCTTGGTGTATCAGTCACACCGCAGTGATGCTATCGCAGGCAAGCCTGCTCCCACATTTGACCGAGTCCGACCGACCAATCAGCGCTTGCGCAGGATCACGCTGCCGATCGAATAGCCCGCACCAAACGAACTGAGCACTGCCACGGAGCCCTTGGGCAAATCATCCTGGTAGGTGTGAAACGCAATCACCGAACCCGCCGAGCTGGTATTGGCGTAGGTATCGAGGATCACCGGCGCTTCTTCCACCGAGGCTTCGCGGCCCAGCAGTTTTTTCACGATCAGGTGGTTCATGCTCAGGTTGGCCTGGTGCAGCCAGAAGCGCTTCACATCGGCCACGTTCAACTGGTTCTCTTCCAAGTGCACGCCGATCAATTCCGCCACCATCGGGCATACGTCACGGAACACCTTGCGGCCTTCCTGCACGAACAGCTTGTCCGGCGCGCCGACGCCCTCTTCCGCGGCGCGGTTGAGAAAGCCGAAGTTGTTGCGGATGTTATTGGAGAACTTGGTCAGCAACTTGGTGCTCACCACGTCGAACTGATGCTCGGAGGTCGCCAGGTCGGCGCGCTCCAGCACCACGGCAGTGGCCGCATCACCAAAGATGAAGTGGCTGTCACGGTCGCGGAAGTTCAGATGCCCGGTGCAGACTTCCGGGTTGACCATCAGGATCGCCCGCGCCTGGCCCAATTGGATGCTATTGGCGGCGTTCTGGATGCCGAAGGTGGCCGAAGAACAGGCCACGTTCATGTCAAAGCCAAACCCTTCGATGCCCAAGGCTTCCTGGACTTCAATGGCGATGGCAGGGTAAGCGCGTTGCAGGTTGGAGCAGGCGACGATTACACCGTCGATGTCGGCGGCAGTCTTACCGGCGCGTTGCAGGGCTTGCTCGGCGGCGCCGACGGCCATCTGGCAGAGCACCGACCATTCGTCGTTGCTGCGCTCGGGCAGGCGCGGGGCCATGCGCTGCGGGTCGAGAATGCCGTCTTTGTCCATCACGAAGCGACTCTTGATGCCCGAGGCTTTCTCGATGAAGGCCGCGCTGGATTCGGTCAGCGGCTGCACGTCACCGCGCTCGATAGCGGCGGCGTTATCGCTGTTGAACTGATGCACGTAAGCATTGAAAGACTGCACCAGCTCTTCGTTGGAGATGCTGTTGGCCGGGGTGTACAGGCCAGTGCCGCTGATGACGACGTTATGCACGGTCGTTCCTCTAAATCTGTCAGGCAGAAGATATTGGTACCGTCGTACCAAACTGTAAGTAGTCCAATGCCGCGCAGCGGACATCAAACTGGCGTCGCTTTATTCCATCGCGCCGCAGCCCTTCACGACGATCCCGGCATTTATAACCGCGAAGTTTGCCACAAACGTCGAAATTTGGCGCTATCTGTGGGAGGGGGCTTGCCCCCGATAGCGGTGGGCCAGTCAACACATCCTTTACTGACAGACCGCAATCGGGGGCAAGCCCCCTCCCACACTGGACCTGTATTGCCCTGGAAACCGTGTAAATATCAGGCCTCTACCAGGCTCCATTGCTTGCTTAGACGCTTATCGGAAATCGGCACCTTGGTGCCCAACTGCTGGCCAAACAACGAGACCCGGTATTCCTCCAACCACCAGCGGTAAAGCTCAAGCTGGGGATCGCGCTTGCCTTCCTGGGCGTGTTTTTTCAGGCGGTTTTCATACTGCGTCCACAGCCCGCCCAGCTCGCTGCTCCATACCCGGTCTTTCTGCACCTGGCTCGGCAGTTTCTCCAGGCGCAATTCGATGGCCTTGAGGTAACGCGGCAACTCCTTGAACCACTGCGCCGGGGTTTCCCGCACAAAACCGGGATACACCAGGTTGCTCAGTTGCTGCTTGATATCGTTCAGGGCCACGGCCTGGGCCAGGTCGATCTTGCCTTTGAAGCGTTTTTGCAGGCCGTGCCAGAGTTTCAGCACCTCCAGGGTCAGGCGCGCCAAACGCTCGGCGTGCTCGGTCCAGCTGCCGCGCTTACGCTCGGCCAAGGCCGCCAAACCGGCGCCATCACGCGGCAGGCTGGCTTCGCCTTCGAGTACGCAGGTGTCGAGGCTGGCCAACAGGATGTCTTCCACCAGCGCATCGATGCGCCCCAGTTCGCGGTACATCAGCCCCAATTCGGTCAGACCCGGTAATTTGCCACGCAGGAACTTCGCCGGTTCCGCCAGTTGCTGCATCAGTAAGCGTTGTAAGGCGCGGCGATGCTGGAATTCAGCCTCGGCGGCGGTGGAGAAGCGCCCTTCCTTGACCGTGCCGTTGTCTTCCACCAGTGCTGGGTACACCGTCATCGACAGCCCGGCGATCTTCTGCTGAGTCTTTTCCGCCACCGCCGCAAACACTTTGGCCTCGACCGGCTGCTGGCTTTTCGCGGTTTGCGGCACGGCCAACGCGGCCTGGCTGGCCTCGGCGAAGCGCGCCGTCAGTTCAGCCAGGTCGCGGCCTTCGCCGAGGAACTTGCCCTCGCCGTCGACCACTTCCAGGTTCATCTTCAAGTGGCTTTCGACCTGCTGCGCGGCTTCGGCCCAGGCTTCATCGCTGACCCGCGCCCCCGTCATGCGCAGCAATTCACGGCCCAGCGCCTGGGGCAACGAGCCCTGGCCGAACTCGATCCGTTGCAGGGCGGCCTTGACGAAGTCCGGCACCGGCACGAAATTCTTGCGCAGCGCCTTGGGCAGGTTGCGCACCAGGGCGATGCATTTGGCTTCGATCACCCCCGGCACCAGCCACTCCAGGCGCTCCGGCGGCAGGGCCGGCAGCAACGGAGCCGGTACGCGCAGGGTCACGCCGTCACGCGGGTGGTTGGGTTCGAAGTGGTAACTCAAGGCCAGTTCCAGGTCGCCCAGGTGCAGGGTGTCCGGGTAATGCGCGGCGGTGACTTCACTGGCTTCGCGCGCCAGCACATCTTCCTCGCGCATGATCAGCAGTTGCGGGTCTTTCTGGCTGTTGACCTTGTACCAACTGTCGAAGGTCGCGGTCTGGTGAATCTCTGCCGGCAAGCGCGCATCGTAGAAGGCGAACAGGGTTTCTTCATCCGCCAGGATGTCGCGACGACGCGCCTTGGCTTCGAGTTCGTCGAGCTGTTCCAGCAACTGCTGGTTGGCCGTGAGGCATTTGGCTCGCGACTGGATCTCGCCACGCACCAGGCCTTCGCGGATAAACAGCTCGCGCGACACCACCGGGTCAATCGGCCCGTAATGCACCGGCCGGCGGCCGACCACAATCAGGCCGAACAGGGTGATCTGCTCAAAGGCCACGACTTGGCCGCGCTTCTTCTCCCAGTGGGGTTCGAAGTGGTTTTTCTTGATCAGGTGCCCGGCCAGCGGCTCGATCCAGTCCGCGTCGATCTTGGCGACCATGCGCGCATACAGCTTGGTGGTTTCCACCAGTTCGGCAGTCATCAACCATTGCGGGCGCTTTTTGCCGATGCCCGAGGACGGGTGAATCCAGAAACGCCGCTGACGTGCGCCGAGGTAATCGCCGTCTTCGGTCTTCTGGCCGATCTGGCTGAGCAGGCCGGACAGCACCGCCTTGTGCAGTTTCGGGAAGTCGGCCGGCTCTTTGTTGACGGTCAGCTGCATGTCGCGGCAAATCAGGCTCAACTGGCGATGGGAGTCGCGCCACTCGCGCAGGCGCAGGTAGTTGAGGAAATTCTTGCGACACCAGTTACGCAACGGGCTGGCGGTCAGTTCCTGGCGTTGCTCTTCAAAGCCGCGCCACAGATTGACCAGACCGGCGAAGTCCGAATCCGGGTCTTTCCACTGTGCGTGGGCCTGGTCGGCGGCCTGTTGACGCTCCGGCGGCCGCTCGCGCGGGTCCTGGATCGACATGGCGCTGGCGACGATCAGCACTTCCTGCAAACTGCCGAGCTTGGCGGCTTCGAGCAACATGCGGCCCATGCGCGGGTCGACCGGCAGGCGCGCCAGCTGGCGGCCCAACGGGGTGAGCTGGCTGTTACGGTCCACTGCCGAAAGCTCTTGCAGCAGGTTGAAACCGTCACTGATGGCCTTGCCGTCCGGCGGTTCGATAAACGGGAAATCGGTGATTTCGCCGAGGCGCAGGTGCAGCATCTGCAGGATCACGGCGGCGAGGTTGGTGCGCAGGATCTCAGGGTCGGTAAATTCCGGACGGCCGATAAAGTCTTCTTCGCTGTACAAGCGAATGCAGATGCCGGGCTCGACCCGACCGCAACGGCCTTTACGCTGGTTGGCGCTGGCCTGGGAAATCGCTTCGATCGGCAGGCGCTGCACCTTGGCGCGGTAACTGTAGCGGCTGATGCGTGCGGTACCGCTGTCGATCACATAACGAATGCCCGGCACGGTCAGCGAGGTTTCCGCGACGTTGGTCGCCAGCACCACGCGCCGGCCCGGATGAGACTGGAAGATGCGCTGCTGTTCGGCCGGCGACAGGCGCGCGTACAACGGCAGGATTTCGGTGTGCTTGAGCTGGGCCTTGCGCAACATGTCGGCAGCGTCGCGAATCTCGCGCTCCCCCGGCAGGAACACCAGCACATCGCCGGGGCTGCGCCGCTCGCTGCGCTCATAAGCGGCGATTTCGTCGAGGGTCGCGAGGATCGCCTGATCGACCGTCAAGTCGTCTTCGACACGGTTGCCCTCCTCGTCCTGTTCCAGGGTCAGCGGGCGATACCAGGTGTCCACCGGGAAGGTGCGGCCCGACACCTCGACAATCGGCGCATCGTCGAAGTGCTTGGAAAAACGCTCCAGGTCGATGGTCGCCGAGGTGATGATGACCTTCAGGTCCGGGCGGCGCGGCAGCAGGGTCTTCAGGTAACCCAGCAGGAAGTCGATGTTCAGGCTGCGTTCGTGGGCTTCGTCGACGATGATCGTGTCGTAGCGTTCGAGGTAACGGTCGTTCTGGGTTTCCGCCAGCAGGATGCCGTCGGTCATCAGCTTGATCAGGGTATTGGAATCACTTTGGTCTTCAAACCGGACTTGATAGCCGACCAGCGCGCCAAGCGGCGTGGCGAGTTCTTCAGCGACGCGGCTGGCGACACTGCGCGCGGCGATCCGGCGCGGCTGGGTGTGGCCGATCAAACCGAACTGGCCACGACCGATCTCCAGGCAGATCTTCGGCAGCTGGGTGGTTTTACCCGAACCGGTTTCACCGGCAATGATCAGCACCTGATGCTTGAGCAGCGCGTCCTTGATTTCATCGCGCTTGGCCGCAATCGGCAGGCTGTCGTCATAGCGGATCACCGGCAGGCTGGCGCGCCGCGCCGTGACCTGCGCGCAGGACGCCTGCATGCGCGCCACCCACTGCGCCAGCTTTTCCTCGTCGGGTTTCTTGCGCAGCTCAAGCAACTGCCGGCGCAAGCGGTGGCGGTCGGCGAGCATGGCGTGGTCGAGGGTTTTGAGCAGTTGGTCGATAGTGGGTGCTTGGTCAGTCATCAGGTACGCAAAGGTCTTCTAGTGAGGCAGGTGAGCCTGCGGTGACGTGATCGTGGGTGGCAATTGTCGCAGATTTCAGTCGCTGTGAACGAGGCAAGCCATTTCAAAGCCGCAAAACCACCGCTTCATACAAGGGTGGCAGGCTGTTTGAGCCTGACGGGAACGTCCCAACCCACACCCTTACATGACTTTTCGCACGCAACCATCAGGGTTTTCTATATGGCTTGCCCATGATTCGGCGCGCTCTACTGCGGCACGCAAAAAACGCCTCCTTCATGCCCAACGCTGCCCGCACCGGAAAAACGTCATGCCAAGCCCAACAGACAATTTGCCCCCCCTCTCAACGACGTGGACCTCGCACGCGGCCCCCACTTACACGGAGCAGGATCCTGCCTTGGAACCGCGCGCACGTGCTGCCCAGACCTACGTCGATACGTTGGGCATGTACGCCGAAGATACGCATCCGGATTCGGTCAGGCAGCTCGAATCACGACGGCCATCGTCTCTTGCGCCGACTTACTGGCAAGCCATGGGCAGGGACAGCCCCCTGCCTGAACAGGTGGGAAACACAACCTCCATCGACGAGGATCCAGTGAGTTTTTCACCCAGCCTATCAGGCAGGGCGCTGGCGCAGGCGGTGAAGCATGTGGACCGCCTCAACCCTGTGCTCGAACAGGCCGAGCAATTAGGCACGCTATTGCTGGAGCGTGATCAGCAGGGCGGAACGTCCATCGACTTACAAACCGTGGTGACGCTTTGTCGCAAGTTGGATCAGCTCAGGTCTGCCTGGGCCGCTGGCGCATTTGCGGGGTCATCACGGATAGGCACGCAATTGGCCAGTCATTGCGCTCCCGTCCCGCGAACACTGCAGGAGGACGCTTTGAAAGCATTGATAAACAACCTGTGGGATGTTGCGAAAACGGAGTACCGGGATAAGTACCTGACCGACCCACTGAACGCAGACCACATCCTGGTAGACGTCTACAGGTTGGTTGAAGGCCTGAAAAATTCTCGAATCTGAAGCCATCACCCGGAGAAGCCCCTGTGATCAGACCCACACCGTTTTCACCCCCCGAGTCCGGCGCCACCCTGGGCCGACTGGTACAACAAACCCACTTTATCCAGGGCGCCGTGGTTAAAAGCCTGGTCGACCAAGGGCACAGTCACCTGCTCGGGAACACCCGCAACCTCGAACACGCATTGCTTCGCCCCATCAGTCGAATGCCGGAAAGTGCGCCACAGGAAAAAGGGCATCAACTTCAAGCCTGGATGCACGTTTCAAGGCTCGACGCGGCGCTTGAGGCCTTCGACCAGGAAAGCCGCAAACGCTTTGCCCTGCAACCGGATGCAAACACACGCCTGCAAGCACTTATGCAACGCAATGAGCAACTGGCAACCCGCATGGAAGCACGCAACGCCCTGCTGGATCGACGCGCCGCATGGGCGGCCGCCACCCCTCCAGCGTCCAGTGAGTTGGACCCGATCACCCTCCACGTCCTGCTACCTGCACCGCTGAACAGCAGGTTGACCGCGCAAGACCTTAAACAGGCCGTCAAACACGTCAACGCCCTGGATAAGGAGACGGGCCTGCTGGATGCTCACATCAAGCAACAACCGCACCCGTTGTCTCAAGTCGAGGAAGAGATCTTTATCAAGCAACGTAACGCCCTGACCGAATACCGCAACGCCTGGGCAACGGGACGCCTGAAAGGCAGCAGTCAATTCACCACCACCGTTGGCCTCACCCCGGAGCGTAAACGCTTGGAGCAGAATCTTGAGCGCAACCATCAATCGGCACCGGTGGAACTGACACTCCACCGACTGGAGCGCACGCTCGAAACCGCCCACCGCAACGGCGTGGGAGAAAAACTGTCGCCACAAGCGGTGAACGCGGCGCGCAATGCCCTGGCGAATTTACGCGATGCCTGGCGTAACGGCAGGCTTGATGGCAGTTCGGAGGCAGGCATGGACCCCATGCTGATTTTAACCTCGCCGAATAATCAGCGAATCAAACTGGAGCTGGCGGTTATCGAACATGCCTTTGTGCAACTGAACACCGTTCCCCGCACGGAGCAAGCCGGCAGCGCCAAGGATCGCCAGGCGTTCAAAGCGTTGATTCAGTCGGCCAACAACCCCCATGTCAAACATGCCGCCATCCGTCAGCTTAAAGACGACAACAAACAGCGGGCGCTGATTGCTGAACTGAATACCGATTTGCACACCCTCTACACCGACCTCAGAAGCCACCTGGCCATTCACCACATAACCACGTCCCTTCCCTAACGTTGCCGGGATGAACCCAGGTAGGCAAAAGACTTATGGGGCTACTCCACAGAGATTCTGACTACAAAAAATGACCAGTTCATCCGACGGTTGAAAAGCAAAAGTCCGATTTTCCGTAAGCGCTGGCAGGCGCCCAATAAGTCATCCAGAGAGGTCTGGACAACCAGGATATTCCAACCTGATACGGAGGCTTTATGCCCATCGACGCCCCAGTTTCCTCCCCCAACCTGCCGAGCTATTCAGCTGCCATGCAGGCTCAACCGCGCTCGCACGAGTCGCAGCCCCCTCCCAGATACGAGTTCCCTCCGGCCTATACACAGCAGCCATCGTCTTCGCCCGACAACCGGGAGTCGTCGGAACCTGCAACCAACCTGACGGCGACCAGGATCGCGAACTTCCACGCGATAAGCCGCGCCATTCGGGGAACGAACTTCATGGACAGCCCTTAATACAGCGGTTAAGCCCCATTCAACACGTTACTGTGACTTAAGGATTTCGTATGCCATTACCCATCGACCGCTATGCCAACAGCAGCGCCAACAATTACTCAGACCGATACGCCACCAAGCATCAGGACGTTGCGCCTCAAACCCATTCGACACAAAGCTCTTGGATGCAAGGTTCAAGCAACACTGGCGCATCGGCGCCGCTGCTGGATAAACAGCCCTACTCCGCCATGAGCCCCTCCAGGCAAAAAGAACTCGATCAACTGAAAAAGACCAAGGACGCACTGGAAAAACTCCCCGTCGACTTCCCGACACCCGCGCTTCCAAAAACGTCCTACCAACCCCCTATCAATCTGTTGGAACAACGGATCAAAAAGCTTGAGGTCAGCCCCGGAAGCAAAAACCCGATCAACCAATTCAACGATTACCGGGAGAACAAAAAAACCGATAAGGCATTCAATAAAGAGATGGGGTCCCTCTACAAGCAAGCCCGGGACGTACAGACCCGTGGCTCCAACCCTACTGACAGAAACCGCGCCTCCAACGTAACAGACACATTGACTACGCTGGGTAAGGGCCAACCCTGGCTCAAAGACATCCGCAAAGAAAATCGCAAAGAAGGCGCCTAGCGTTCATCGCCATTGGCGATCATTGACCGTCAACCCTGGCTGACGGCAGCACACCCGGAGTCAGCCAGTGGGCAATGCCCTCCACGATCACGTCGACAGCCCCCCTTCATCCTGCGGGTCCTTGCGCCGATACGGAAACACATCAATGACCTTCCCCGCCCGAATCGCGGCCTGCAGGCCCTTCCAGTAATCGGCGTTGTACAACTCGCCATGCAGCTCATCGAACAGCTTGCGTTGGCCCGCGTCGGCGAACAGGAACGGCGGGAATTCCTCGGGGAACACATCCAGCGGGCCGATGGAGTACCAGGGCTCGGAGGCCATTTCATCCTCGGGGGTGCGCGGTGCGGGGATGTGACGGAAGTTGGCTTCGGTGAGAAAGCAGATTTCATCGTAGTCGTAGAACACCACGCGGCCGTGACGGGTGACGCCGAAGTTCTTCAGCAGCATGTCACCGGGGAAAATATTCGCCGCCGCCAGTTGCTTGATCGCCAAGCCGTAGTCTTCCAGGGCTTCGCGCACTTGGGCGGGGTTGGCGTTGTCGAGGTAGAGGTTGAGCGGGGTCATGCGCCGCTCGGTCCAGCAGTGACGGATAAGCACGGTATCGTCTTCCACTTCGACGGTGCCGGCGGCCACTTCCAACAGCTCGGCCAGGCACTGCGGTTCAAACTTGCTCAGGGGAAAACGGAAGTCGGCGAACTCCTGGGTATCGGCCATGCGCCCAACGCGGTCGACGCTTTTGACCAGGCGGTATTTCTCGATCACCGTGGCGCGGTTGACGTTTTTCGACGGCGAAAAGCGGTCCTTGATGATCTTGAACACCGTGTTGAAGCCCGGCAGGGTGAATACGCTCATGACCATGCCGCGCACACCGGGGGCCATGATGAACTGATCGTCGGTGGTCGCCAGGTGGTTGATCAGCGCGCGGTAGAACTCCGACTTGCCGTGCTTGTAGAAACCAATGGAGGTGTACAGCTCGGCAATATGCTTGCCCGGCAAAATGCGCTTGAGAAAGCCAATGAACTCCGCCGGTACCGGCACGTCGACCATGAAGTAGGAACGGGTGAACGAGAAAATGATCGACACTTCGGCTTCGTCGGTGATCAGCGCATCGATCTGGATGCCCTGGCCTTCGCGGTGCAGCAGCGGGATGACCAGCGGCCATTGTTCGTCGCGGGTGTAGATGCGTCCTACAAGGTAGGCGCCTTTATTGCGGTAGAGCACCGAGGAAAACAGCTCGACCTTGAGGTCCGGGTCCTTGCACACCCAGTCCGGCAGGTTTTCCCGCAGCTGGACTTCGAGGCGGCGCAGGTCGGCTGCCAGGTCCGCGTAGGGTTCGCTGAAGCGGTAGTCGGCAAACACCTGCGCGAGCATCTGCGGGATGTTCCCGGCGGGCGTGTAGGTGCGCGTCTGCGCGGCCCGAGCCCGGCGCAGGCTGGGCCGCGTGGTGTGGATAAACATGCAACCGTCGCTGATCAGGTCGTGGCTGAACAGGCCGCAGAAGATCGAGTTGTACCAGGTTTCGGACAGCTCATCGTCGAAGCGCAGGTCGATCAGGCCGATGTAGGCGCTTTTCACCACGGGCCACGCATCAATGTCGAGCAATGTGGCGTCATCGAAGTGCTCATGCAGACGCGCGGTCACTTCATTGACCTTCTCTTCATAGAGGTTGATCCGCGCCGCTGAAGCGGCCTGGGCTAGTTGCCACTGGGCTTTTTCAAAACGCTCGCGGGCGCCATCGGTGATCTGGCGGAAGTGTTCACGGTAATCGTCGAAGCCATCGAGGATCATCTGGGCGATAGCGCGGGCGGAAGGCGACATGCGGGAAACCTCGACGAGCATCTGGAGCCCCTGAGCTTAGCCAGTGTACGGGAACAGGAGAAGGGTCATTTTTTACGCCAGCTTGTACAAGTTCGTTCATTTCGTACATTTATTTGCAATTTTTAAATTCGACCATCCGGTCAATAAATACACCTGTGAGTTATCGCGAGTTTTACCTGCACGCCTGCAACCCTGGGGCTTGGAAGGTTGAGGCAGGCAAAGGGCCCGCCGCGCTGGTCTTGATGAACCTCTTAGAGCGTTGGATCCAACTAAGGGAAACCCTGATTACTACCTTGATGGCACTTTGATATACAGCGCGCCCTCTCCCACCCTAACAAGGTCAGAAGACCGATCCGGGAACAGGTTCTAATCGCCTAAGGAGCATTGAGATGTCATTGAGGAACATGAAGATCGGTCTGCGTGCCAGTCTGAGTTTTGCGGTTTTGGCCAGCTTGCTGGTAATTGTCGGGATGTTCGGCCTGGGCCAGATGGCCAAGCTGCGGCAAAGTGCGCTGGTCATCGAACAGTCATGGATGCCGAGCATCGAGAACATCCACGACAGCGCGGCCTATGTGGCCAGCATTCGCCTGGAGGCGTTGCGCCTGGCAACCACCGACGAATCACGGGTGCGCGATACCAGCAAAGCCCTCCTCACCCGCCATCGCGGCGAACTGCAAGGGCTGCTGGACCGTCAGGAAACAATGCTGAGCAGTGATGGCGAGCGCGAGCTGCTGAATAAGTTGAAAGCCAATGTGGCCACCTACCTCAGCATCGTGACCCAGATGGTCGCCCTGGTGGACAAGGATCAACAGCAAGACGCCATCGACCTGCTCACCAGCCGCCTCGCCCCCCAGGGCACAGTGCTCAACCAGAGCCTGGAAGACCTGATCGTGTTCAACCAGAACGGCGTCGAGGCCGCGGCGGATGCAGCGGCGCAGATGTACGCCAGTGCGCAGTGGATTGTCGGCCTGATCATCGTCGTCGCACTGATCGCCACCTTGCTGCTGGCGTGGCTGCTGACCCGCAGCATCATCGCCCCGCTCGGCCAGGCGCTGACCGTGGCACGCACCATTGCCGGCGGCGACCTGAGCCAGCCGATCGCCGTCAGCGGCAAGGACGAACCCGCCCAGTTGCTCACCGCCCTGGCCACCATGCAGTCGCAGCTGCAAGGCACCATCCGCGGCATCAGCGAGTCGGCGCAACAACTGGCGTCGGCTGCCGAAGAGATGAGTTCGGTGATGGAACAAAGCACCCGTGGCCTGCAGGCGCAGAACGATGAGATCGAACAGGCGGCCACGGCCGTCACCGAAATGAGCGCGGCGGTGGACGAAGTCGCCGGCAATGCGGTGTCCAGCGCCGAGGCGTCCCAGGCTTCCGACGAGGACAGCAAGCACGGTCACTACCAGATCAGCGAAACCATCAGCTCGATCCAGAACCTGGTGGACGAAGTGCTCGGTGCGTCGAACAAGGCCGAAGGCCTGGCGGTGCAGGCCCAGGACATCAGCAAGGTGCTGGAAGTGATCCGCGGCATCGCCGGGCAAACCAACCTGCTGGCGCTCAACGCGGCGATTGAAGCCGCCCGCGCGGGTGAGGCCGGGCGTGGTTTTGCGGTAGTGGCGGATGAGGTGCGCTCCCTGGCGCAACGCACCCAGGACTCCACCGAAGAAATCGAGCAGATGATCGTCGGTATCCAGCGCGGCACCCAAGACACCGTCGAAGCGCTCAACAGCAGCGCCGATCACGCCGGCCAGACTCTGCAACGCGCCAACAGCGCCGGCAGCGCGCTGGAAAAAATCACCGCCGCCATCTCGCAGATCAGCCAGCGCAACCTGGTGATCGCCAGCGCCGCCGAGCAGCAGGCGCTGGTGGCGCGCGACGTCGACCGCAGCCTGGTCAACATCCGCGACCTGTCTACCCAGACCGCCGCCGGCGCCACCCAGACTTCGGCAGCCAGTCAGGAGTTGTCGCGCTTGGCGGTGGATTTGAATGGGCTGGTGACGCGGTTTGTCCTGTAATCAATGAAAGCGGCGTGCAACACTCGCCGCCTTATTGATAGGAGAGTTTTCCGTGAGACCTGTGGACACCTTGTACTTGCTGGGGCTCGCCGCCATTTGGGGGGCGAGCTTCCTGTTCATGCGCATCATCGCGCCGGAGATCGGCACGCTACCGACGGCGTTTTTCCGCGTGTCGATTGCCGCCGCCGGGTTGCTGGTGATCCTGGCGGCCATGCGGGTGAAATGGGACTTCCAGGGCAAGTTCAAGACGGTGTTGCTCTTGGGGGTGATCAACTCCGGAATCCCGGCGACGATGTATTCGGTGGCCGCCCAAGTGCTGCCGGCGGGTTACTCAGCGATTTTCAACGCCACCACGCCGTTGATGGGCGTATTGATCGGCGGGCTGTTTTTCAGCGAGCGCCTGACCCCGTCGAAAGTCGCCGGCGTCTGCCTGGGCCTGTTGGGCGTGGGCGTGCTGACCCGCGCGGGGCCCGTGGCGTTTGACCTGGAATTGCTGATGGGCGCGCTCGCGTGTTTGCTGGCGACCACCTGTTACGGCTTTGCCGGGTTCCTCGCACGGCGCTGGTTGGATCAGCGCGGAGGGTTGGACAGCCGCCTCTCTGCCCTGGGCAGCATGCTCGGCGCCACCTTGTTCCTGTTACCGCTCTTCGCTTACAGCGCCGTCAGCCAGCCGCCCGCCAGTTGGGGTGGGTGGCAGGTGTGGTTGTCGCTGCTGGGGTTGGGCCTGGTGTGCACGGCGTTTGCCTACATCCTGTACTTCCGCCTGCTGACCTCCATCGGGCCGGTGAAGTCGATGACCGTGACCTTCATGATCCCGCCGTTCGGCGTGCTGTGGGGCGCGTTGCTGTTGGATGAGCCGTTGTCGATGGCGCACCTGTATGGCGGGGTATTGATCGCGGGAGCGTTGTGGTTGGTGTTACGCCCGAAGAGACTGTCAGCGCGCTTGGGGTGAGCGGGCTTGCCGGAGTTTTCATGTGGCCCCCAGGGACGGCTCGCTATAATGCCGCCCAGATTTTTCCAAGGACTCCCCATGATCGCATTGCCCTGGCTGTACCTGGCGCTTCTTTCCATCGGCTATCTGCTGGCCTTGATCTACGGGCAACTGGGGATGCTGGCGGGCGTGTCCATCGCGCTGCTGCTGATCGCCGGCTACGCGGTCCGCCAGCAACGTACGCCCTGGGCGCGCTACCTCGGCCACGGACTGTTTATCGTACTGGCCCTTAGCCTGGCGATGCATTGGCTGCCGGGTTTCTACAATGGGCGTGGCATTGCCCCGCAGCGTTTCACCGACGATGCCGTGCCCTTCTCGATGTACTTGAACCAGGACAAGCCGCTGATTGGCTTCTGGCTATTGCTGGCCTGCCCGTGGATCGTGGCGCGGCGCTCGCTGCGCCTGTCGATCTGCGTGGCCGCCCTGGCCCTGACCCTCACCGCCATCGCCGCGCTGGGCGGCGCCACCTTGCTGGGTGTGATCAGTTGGGCGCCGAAATGGCCGGAACAGGCGTGGCTGTGGGTCCTCAATAACCTGCTATTGGTGACCCTGGTGGAAGAGGCCTTGTTCCGGGGCTATGTACAGGGCGGCTTGAGCCGACGCTTCAAACACCTGCCTTACGGCGAGAACCTCGCCTTGTTGCTGGCATCGCTCGTGTTCGGCCTGGTGCACATCGGGGCGGGCTGGCACTGGGTGCTGCTGGCGAGCATCGCCGGCGTGGGGTATGGCCTGGCTTATCGCTTTGGTGGCCTGGGCGCGGCGGTTGCCACGCACTTTGGTTTGAATCTGCTTCACTTCGGGTTGTTTACCTACCCGATGCTGGCCGGGTGATTGTTGCAAAATTAAGTTAAATAAAAGCGTTTTCCGGCCGACAACCCTTGAAAGCCTTGCGGATTGAACAATCATGCGTAATAACCAACCCGTTACCCAGCGCGAACGTACCTTCCCCGCTCAGCAACGGTTGATCTCCACCACCGATGCCAAAGGCGTGATCACCTACTGCAACGACGCCTTTGTCGAGATCAGTGGGTTCTCCCGCGACGAACTGGTGCGTGCCCCGCACAACCTGGTGCGTCACCCGGATGTGCCGGGCGCGGTCTTCGCGCATATGTGGTCGACGCTCAAACAAGGCTTGCCATGGATGGGCATTGTCAAGAATCGCTGCAAGACCGGTGATCACTATTGGGTTAACGCCTACGTGACGCCGGTTTTCGAAGGCAACCAGGTGGTCGGCTACGAATCGGTGCGCATCAAGCCCACCGCCGAGCAGATCCGCCGCGCCGAAGCGCTCTACCAACGCATCAATCAAGGCAAGTCGGCGATTCCCCAACGCGATAAGTGGCTGCCGGTGTTGCAGGACTGGCTGCCGTTTATCCTGGTGAGCCAGTTGAGCTTCATGATCGGTGCGTCACTCAACTCCCACTGGGGCTTTGCCCTGGCGGCAGGGTTGTCGGTGCCGCTGGGCCTGCTCGGCCTGAGCTGGCAACAGCGCGGTCTCAAGCGTTTGCTGCGCCTGGCCGAGCAGACCACCTCCGACCCGTTGATCGCGCAGATGTACACCGACAGCCGTGGCGCCCAGGCGCGCCTGGAGATGTCGATCCTCAGCCAAGAGGCGCGTCTTAAGACCTGTCTCACGCGCTTGCAGGACACAGCCGAACACCTCAACGACCAGGCCGCGCAGTCCAACACCCTGGCGCATAACAGCTCCAGCGGCCTGGAACGCCAGCGCGTGGAAACCGAACAGGTGGCCACGGCGGTCAACCAGATGGCGGCCACCACCCAGGAAGTCGCCAGCCACGTGCAGCGCACGGCCGACGCCACTCAGGAAGCCAACCGCCTGACCGGCCGTGGCCGCGACATCGCCGGGGAAACCCGCGAGGCGATCCAGCGCCTGTCTGTCGCGGTGGGCGAAACCGGCGTGACCGTCACGCAACTGGCCAAGGACAGCGATGAAATCGGCGGCGTGGTCGATGTGATCAAAGGCATTGCCGACCAGACCAACCTGCTGGCGCTCAACGCCGCCATTGAAGCGGCGCGTGCCGGCGAGATGGGCCGCGGGTTTGCGGTCGTTGCCGACGAAGTCCGTCAACTGGCACAGCGCACCGCGGAATCGACCGGGCAGATCCACGCCCTGATCGCCAAGCTGCAGCAAACCGCCGCCGCCGCCGTGCAAACCATGGACGCCGGGCATCGCCAGGCCGAAGAAGGCGTGGCGCGGGTAATGGAAGCGGATCAGGCGTTGGTGGGGATCAGTGAGGCGGTAGCGCATATCACCGACATGACCACGCAGATCGCCGCTGCCACCGAAGAGCAAAGCTCGGTGGCCGAAGAGATCAGTCGTAACATCAGCACCATTGCGCTGTTGGCCGACCAGACTTCGGAACAGGCGATGAACTCGGCGCAGTTGAGTGAGGAATTGACGCATACCGCCAATACCCAGTACTCGCTGGTCGAGCGTTTTAACCGGTAAATACACTGTGGCGAGGGAGCTTGCTCCCTCGCCACAGGTTTCACTCAAGCGCTCTAAGAAAGCTAGAAACCCGCACCGCCGCAGCCTCCAGATGCTGCTCATGACTGAACCCCGACGCCTTCAACGGCTTCAAGTCATGATCCCCTGCCACCAGCCACATCATCTCGATGCTCGGCGATAATTCATACCCCTCCACCGCCGCCCGATTGCCCAGCGCATCCCGCTCGCCCTGCACGATCAACGTCGGCGTCTTCAACCCGGCCAAATGCTCGACCCGTGGCTTTTCCGGCTTACCCACCGCATAGAACGGATACCCCAGGCACACCAGTGCATCGGCGCCTAATTCATCGGCCAATAAACTGGCCATGCGCCCGCCCATCGACTTGCCACCAACGGCCAGTTTCCCAGCGACATGACGTCGCACCTCGGCATACACCTCACGCCAGGCTTCCAGCAGTTTGGGCGCCGGGTTCGGCGGACGTTTGCCACCGTCCACACGGCGCTGGGCCATGTAGGGAAACTCGAAGCGCAACACGTTCACGCCATGCCCGGCAAGGCGCGCAGCCATGTCGTTCATGAAGGCTGAGTCCATCGGTGCGCCGGCACCGTGGGCCAGGATCAGCGTCACTGGCGTGCCCTTCGCGGCAGTCGACGCGGCATCCCACAACCCGCCGCGTTCGCGCACACACTGCGCCCATTGATCCCCGTCAATACTGGCCTTGTGCTCTTTGCCCATGCTTGCCTCGCTTTTTAGTCTGCCTATAACTCCAGCCCAAGTGCCGCATCTGCTTGGGTTGAACCGTGGATGGGGAACCATGAACACTACTTTAAGTACCGCCTATAACTACAAGGTGGTCCGCCAATTCGCCATTATGACGGTGGTGTGGGGCATCGTCGGCATGGGGCTCGGGGTTTTTCTCGCGGCCCAATTGGTCTGGCCTGCACTCAACTTCGATTTGCCGTGGACCAGCTTCGGACGCCTGCGCCCGCTGCACACCAACGCGGTGATCTTCGCCTTCGGTGGCTGCGCCTTGTTCGCCAGCTCCTTCTACTCGGTACAACGCACCTGCCAAACCCAGCTGTTCGCGCCGAAGATCGCCGCGTTCTGCTTCTGGGGCTGGCAGTTGGTCATTCTCTTGGCCGCCATCTCCTTGCCGCTGGGCTACACCAGCTCCAAGGAATACGCTGAGCTGGAATGGCCGATCGACATCCTGATCACCATCGTGTGGGTGGCTTACGCCATTGTGTTCTTTGGCACCGTGGCCAAGCGCAACACCAAGCACATCTACGTCGGCAACTGGTTCTTCGGTGCGTTCATCATCACCGTGGCCATCCTGCATATCGTTAACAACCTGGAAATCCCGGTCAGCCTGACCAAGTCCTACTCCCTCTATGGCGGTGCGACGGATGCCATGGTGCAGTGGTGGTACGGGCATAACGCAGTAGGCTTTTTCCTCACAGCCGGCTTCCTGGGGATGATGTACTACTTCGTGCCCAAGCAGGCCGAGCGTCCGGTGTATTCGTATCGCTTGTCCATCGTGCACTTCTGGGCGCTGATTACCCTGTACATCTGGGCCGGCCCGCACCACTTGCACTACACCGCACTGCCGGACTGGGCACAGTCGCTGGGCATGGTGATGTCGCTGGTGCTGCTGGCACCGAGCTGGGGCGGCATGATCAACGGCATGATGACCCTGTCGGGCGCCTGGCATAAATTGCGCAGCGACCCGATCCTGCGCTTCCTGGTGGTGTCGCTGGCGTTCTACGGCATGTCGACCTTCGAAGGCCCGATGATGGCGATCAAGACCGTCAACGCCCTTTCCCACTACACCGACTGGACCATCGGCCACGTCCACGCCGGCGCCCTTGGCTGGGTGGCAATGATCTCCATCGGCGCGCTGTACCACATGATCCCGAAAATCTTCGGTCGCGAGCAGATGTACAGCCTCGGCCTGATCAACGCGCACTTCTGGCTGGCCACCATCGGCACCGTGCTCTACATCGCCTCGATGTGGGTCAACGGCATCGCCCAGGGCCTGATGTGGCGTGCGGTCAACGAAGACGGCACGCTGACCTACTCCTTCGTCGAAACCCTGGTGGCCAGCCACCCAGGCTTCATCGTGCGGCTGGTGGGCGGCGCCATCTTCCTGAGCGGCATGTTCCTGATGGCTTACAACACTTGGCGCACCGTGCGTTCCGCGCAGCCCGTCGAAGCCGCCACTACTGCGCAGTTGGCCTGAGGAGTCGATGATGAAACACGAAACGATTGAAAAGAACGTCGGCCTGCTGATGCTGCTCATGGTGCTCGCCGTGAGCATCGGCGGCCTGACCCAGATCGTCCCGCTGTTCTTCCAGGACGTGACCAACAAGCCGGTCGAAGGCATGAAGCCCTACACCGCGCTGCAACTGGAAGGCCGTGACATCTACATCCGCGAAGGCTGCGTACAGTGCCACTCGCAGATGATCCGCCCGTTCCGCGCCGAGACCGAACGCTACGGCCACTACTCGGTCGCCGGCGAGAGCGTCTGGGACCACCCGTTCCTGTGGGGCTCCAAGCGCACCGGTCCGGACCTGGCGCGCGTCGGCGCTCGCTACTCGGACGACTGGCACCGCGCGCACTTGTACAACCCGCGCAACGTCGTGCCCGAGTCGAAAATGCCGGCCTACCCATGGCTGGTCACCGCCGCCGTCGACAGCAGCCACACCGAGACCAAGTTGAAAGTGATGCGCACCCTCGGCGTGCCGTACACGGACGACGACATCAGTGGCGCCGTCGCCAGCCTCAAGGGCAAGACCGAGATGGACGCGCTGGTTTCGTACCTGCAAGTGCTCGGTACTGCCATCAAGAGCAAGAGGTGAGCCATGGGATTTGAATTCGATGCGGGCACCATCCGCGGCCTCGGCACGCTGGTGGTCGCCATCGCCTTTATCGGCCTGTCGCTGTGGGTGTTCAACAACCGGCGCAATGCGGAATTCGAGCAGGCGCGCCTGCTGCCCTTCGCCGATGAACCTTCTCCATCCGACGCTCAAGAAGAGCCTGCAATAAGGAGCACACGGCCATGACCCTATTCTGGAGTACATGGATCTGCGTACTGACCCTCGGCAGCCTGATCGGCCTGACTTGGCTCTTGATCGGCACCCGCAAGGGCGAGACCAAGGGCAGCGTCGACCAGACCATGGGCCACGCCTTCGACGGTATCGAGGAATACGACAACCCGCTGCCCCAGTGGTGGTTCATGCTGTTCGCCGGCACCTTGGTGTTCGCGGTCGGCTACCTGATCCTCTACCCGGGCCTGGGTAACTGGAAAGGCGTGTTGCCGGGCTATGAAGACGGCTGGACCCAGACCAAGGAATGGGACAAGGAAATGGCCAAGGCCGACGCCAAGTTCGGGCCGATCTTCGCCAAATTCTCGGCCATGCCCGTGGAAGAAGTCGCCAAAGACCCGCAAGCGTTGAAGATGGGCGGTCGCCTGTTTGCCTCCAACTGTGCGGTGTGCCATGGCTCGGACGCCAAGGGTGCGTTTGGCTTCCCGAATCTGGCGGATAACATCTGGCGCTGGGGCGGTTCGGCCGAGGCGATCAAGACCACCATTCTCAACGGCCGTCATGCAGCAATGCCGGCCTGGGGTGACATGCTCGGCGATGAAGGGGTGAAAAACGTCGCCGCCTATGTACGTCACGACGTGGCCAAACTGCCGTTGCCGGCTGACAGCAGCGCTGACTTGGCAGCAGGCCAGACTGCGTTCAACACCACCTGTGTCGCTTGCCACGGTCCGCAAGGCCACGGCATGGAAGCCATGGGCGCGCCCGACCTGACCAAACCGGCCGGTTACATCTACGGCACCAGCCTTGCGCAGTTGCAGCAAACCATCCGCCACGGCCGCCAGGGCCAGATGCCGGCGCAGGAAGTGCTACAGGGTAATGACAAGGTGCACTTGCTGGCCGCCTACGTGTATAGCTTGTCCCATAACGCTGATGGCGCAACGCCAGAAAGCCAGCCCCAGTAACCTCTGAATGCCGCCCCACCTTGGGGCGGCATCTCTACCTGTGGCGAGGGAGCTTGCTCCCGTTGGGCTGCGAAGCGGCCCCAAAATCTTGGCAGCGCTTCGCGCTGGAGCGCCAGCCCGGTCCAACGACAGCAAGCTCCCTCGCCACAGCAGTACCTTCTTGTGCGACCCAGTGTCACACCCTTCCAAAGCACACCTTTCCCCTCCTGCCATTCGGGTCTACGCTTCCCTGCACAGCGGACCGATTCTGGCGTACGTAACGACAACCGTTGCGACCCCATAAATATCCTGTCCACTTGATCAGCTTTCTATTTCGGATTTTATCCTTACACGAAACATGGAAAGGGCGCAGAATCTGGCGTGGAACGCATTGATACAGGTCAGCCATTGCGTTGCAATGGCCCCTCGCTTTCTCCATACTTGCGGCCGATTTTACCTATAAAAAAACCTAAACCGTGGAACCTTAGAATGAGCACAGCAATCAGTCCGACTGCTTATAACTATAAGGTAGTCCGCCAGTTCGCCATCATGACGGTGGTCTGGGGGATCCTTGGCATGGGGCTCGGGGTGTTCATCGCCTCGCAACTGGTTTGGCCGGAATTGAATTTCGGTTTGCCATGGACGACCTTTGGCCGCCTGCGCCCGCTGCACACCAACCTGGTGATTTTCGCCTTCGGTGGATGTGCACTGTTTGCCACCTCCTACTATGTCGTGCAGCGAACCTGCCAGACGCGACTGATCTCCGACAGCCTCGCGGCCTTCACCTTCTGGGGTTGGCAAGCGGTCATCCTGGGCGCCATCGTCACCCTGCCGCTGGGTTACACCACCACCAAGGAATACGCCGAGCTGGAATGGCCGATCGCCATTTTGCTCGCCATCGTGTGGGTGACCTATGCCGTGGTGTTCTTCGGTACCATCGTCAAGCGCAAGACCAAGCACATCTACGTGGGCAACTGGTTCTACGGCGCCTTTATCCTGGTGACGGCGATGCTGCACATCGTCAACCACGCTTCGTTGCCGGTGAGCCTGTTCAAGTCCTACTCGGCCTACGCCGGGGCCACGGACGCCATGATCCAGTGGTGGTACGGCCACAACGCCGTGGGTTTCTTCCTGACCACCGGTTTCCTGGGGATGATGTATTACTTCGTGCCGAAACAGGCCGAACGTCCTATTTACTCGTACCGCCTGTCCATCGTGCACTTCTGGGCGCTGATCACCCTGTACATCTGGGCCGGTCCTCACCACTTGCACTACACCGCGCTGCCGGATTGGGCACAGTCCCTGGGCATGGCGATGTCGATCATCCTGCTGGCCCCGAGCTGGGGCGGCATGATCAACGGCATGATGACCCTGTCGGGCGCCTGGCATAAATTGCGCACCGACCCGATCCTGCGCTTCCTCGTGGTATCCCTGGCGTTCTACGGCATGTCGACCTTCGAAGGGCCGATGATGGCGATCAAGACCGTCAACTCGCTGTCCCACTACACCGACTGGACCATCGGCCACGTTCACGCCGGCGCGCTCGGTTGGGTCGCGATGATCTCCATCGGCGCGATCTACCACATGATCCCCAGACTGTTCGGCCGCGTGCAGATGCACAGCGTCGGGCTGATCAACACGCACTTCTGGCTGGCGACCATCGGTACCGTGCTCTACATCGCGTCGATGTGGGTCAACGGCATCACCCAGGGCCTGATGTGGCGTGCAATCAACGATGACGGCACCCTCACCTACTCCTTCGTCGAAGCGCTGCAAGCCAGCCACCCGGGCTATATCGTCCGCGCCCTGGGCGGTGCGTTCTTTGCCACCGGCATGCTGTTCATGGCCTACAACGTCTGGCGCACCGTGCGTGCCTCGGACCCTGCAGAAGCCGAAGCCGCCGCCAAGATCGCCGTTGTGGGAGCCCACTGATGAAGCATGAAGTAGTCGAGAAGAATATCGGCCTGCTGGCCTTCTTCATGGTCATCGCCGTGAGTATCGGCGGCTTGACCCAGATCGTTCCGCTGTTTTTCCAGGACGTCACCAACAAACCGGTCGAAGGCATGAAGCCGCGCACCGCGCTTGAACTGGAAGGCCGCGACGTCTACATCGCCAACGGTTGTGTCGGCTGCCACTCGCAGATGATCCGCCCGTTCCGTGCCGAAACCGAACGCTACGGCCACTACTCGGTCGCCGGTGAAAGCGTGTGGGACCACCCGTTCCTGTGGGGTTCCAAGCGCACCGGCCCGGACCTGGCCCGTGTGGGCGGGCGTTACTCCGATGACTGGCAACGTGCGCACCTGTACAACCCGCGCAACGTGGTGCCTGAGTCGAAAATGCCGGCGTACCCGTTCCTCGTGGAAAACAAGCTCGACGGCAAGGACACCGCGAAGAAGATGGAAGTCTTGCGCACCCTGGGCGTGCCCTACACCGACGAAGACATCGCCGGTGCAGCCGCAGCCGTGAAGGGCAAGACCGAAATGGACGCATTGGTGGCCTACCTGCAAGGCCTTGGCACCATCATCAAAAGCAAACGGTGATTCTTCATGGATATCGGGATGATTCGTGGCTTGGGCACCGTTGTGGTGATGGTGGCCTTTATCGGCCTGGCGTTGTGGGTGTTCAGCCCCAAGCGCAAGTCGGAGTTTGAAGACGCGACCTTGCTGCCTTTTGCGGATGATCCCGAAGCCATCAAGCACGTCGAGCAAGCTTCTAGGAGTAACAAAGAATGACTACGTTCTGGAGTCTGTACGTCACAGTCCTCAGCCTGGGTACCATCTTCGCCCTGACCTGGCTGCTGCTGTCGACCCGAAAGGGCCAGCGCGCCGAGCAAACCGACGAGACCGTCGGCCACTCGTTCGACGGCATCGAGGAGTACGACAACCCGCTGCCCAAATGGTGGTTCATGCTGTTCGTCGGCACCATCATCTTCGCCCTCGGCTACCTCGCGCTGTACCCCGGCCTGGGCAACTGGAAGGGCCTGTTGCCGGGCTACAACTACCTCGACAACGACAAGCAAACCCCCTTCGCCAACGGCCAGACCGGCTGGACCGGCGTGCACGAATGGGAAAAGGAAATGGCCAGGTCGGACGCTAAGTTCGGCCCGATCTTCGCCAAATTCGCGTCGATGCCCATTGAAGAAGTGGCCAAGGACCCGCAAGCCTTGAAGATGGGTGGCCGCCTGTTCGCCTCCAACTGCTCGGTGTGCCACGGTTCCGACGCCAAGGGCGCCTACGGCTTTCCCAACCTGACCGATGCCGACTGGCGTTGGGGCGGCGACCCGGCCACCATCAAGGAAACCATCATGAAGGGCCGCCATGCGGTGATGCCCGCCTGGCTGGATATCCTCAAGGAACAAGGCGTCAGCGATGTGGCCGCGTTCGTCGTCACCAACCTCGACGGGCGCAAACTGCCGGAAGGGGTGAAAGCCGACGTGGCCAACGGCGAAAAACTCTTCGCCGCCAACTGCGTGGCCTGCCACGGCCCGGCCGGTAAAGGCACGCCCGCCATGGGTGCACCCGACCTGACCCACCCTGGCGCGTTCATCTACGGCTCAAGCTTCGCCCAACTGCAACAGACCATCCGTTGGGGCCGCCAGGGCCAGATGCCTGCGCAGGAGCAACTGCAGGGGAACGACAAGGTGCACTTGCTGGCAGCCTATGTTTACAGCTTGTCCCATGGGGATAAGAAGGCTGAAGAGCAGTAAGACCTCGAAACATCAAAGCCCCGTGCAGCGAAAGCTGGCGGGGCTTTGTTCATTCTGGCTTTCGAAGACTCTGTAAGCAGGTACCCGCTACCACTCGTAGCCTCACACTTGCGGCCTGCAACAACCAAGTAGCAACGTAACTACATCCAGCCATATAAAGGGGGCTCCCCCATGACCATCACCACCATTTCCAGCCGCGAATTCAACCAAGACACAAGTGGTGCCAAAAAAGCAGCCCGCCAAGGGCCGGTTTTTATCACCGATCGCGGCAAGCCGGCCCATGTACTGCTAAGCATTGAGGACTATCAGAAACTGACAGGGCTCAATGCCGACATCGTTGATCTGCTAGTGATGCCAGAAGCGGCCGATATCGACTTCGAAACCGAACGCGCCGTGATCACTCATCGACCTGTGGACCTCTCTTGATGTATCTACTCGACACCCATGTTATTTCTGAACTTCGCAAACCCCACGCCGACGCAAAGGTGGTCGCATGGGCAAAGAGTGTCATCGCTCCACGCATGTTTATCTCTGCGATAACGCTTAAGGAACTGGAGACCGGCGTCTTGCGCATAGAGCGGCGAGACCCGGCGCAGGGGAAGGTATTGCGTACCTGGCTCAAACGCCATGTGATGCCCGCTTTCGATACCCGAATCCTGCCTGTTGACGCTGCGGTCGCACTGCGTTGCGCACATTTGCATGTTCCAGAGCGGGCCAATGAAAGTGATGCGTTGATCGCCGCTACCGCCTTGGTTCATGGCCTCACCGTTGTGACGCGCAACGTCAGTGACTTCACATCCAGTGGCGTTTCACTGATTAATCCATGGGACGAATAACCGGCTTGGCCGCAAAAACCGTCCATACTTCCCAAGTCAATTGATCCAGATCACGTACACCATCAATTGATTTCACCCAACGCGACCAAAGGTCGCACCCTTGACGTACTATCGGGGGCGTATCATTAAGCCACTGCAACACCCTTCATTTGACCCCGGTTGGCACGTACTGGCCGAGGCAAATCTCCACCGCCGTGGGATGCAATGATGAGCAACCAGATACCGGTACATGACGTTACCCCGCCTGCCAAACACACAAACGGTTCCGACAGTAAAACCGTCGACCTCTACGCCTCGCGAGAGAAAATCTACACCCGCGCCTTCACCGGCCTGTTCCGTAATTTGCGCATGCTCGGCGGTGCCGGCCTGTTCCTGCTCTACTTCGGCACCGTGTGGCTGAACTGGGGCGGCCACCAGGCCGTGTGGTGGAATCTGCCCGAACGTAAGTTCTTTATTTTTGGCGCGACCTTCTGGCCCCAGGACTTCATCCTGCTCTCAGGTATTTTGATTGTTGCGGCGTTTGGCCTGTTCTTTATCACCGTGTATGCCGGTCGCGTGTGGTGCGGTTATACCTGCCCGCAAAGCGTATGGACATGGATCTTCATGTGGTGCGAAAAGGTCACCGAAGGCGACCGCAACCAGCGCATCAAGCTGGATAAAGCGCCGATGGGCGCCAACAAATTCCTGCGCAAATTCAGCAAGCACACCCTGTGGTTGCTGATCGGTTTTGTCACCGGCATGACTTTCGTCGGCTACTTCTCCCCCATCCGCGAACTGGTGTTCGAGTTCTTCACCGGCCAGGCCGATGGCTGGTCGTATTTCTGGGTCGGCTTCTTCACCCTCGCCACCTATGGCAACGCCGGTTGGCTGCGCGAACAAGTGTGCATCTACATGTGTCCGTACGCGCGCTTCCAGAGTGTGATGTTCGACAAGGACACCCTGATCGTTTCCTACGACCCACGCCGTGGCGAGGTGCGTGGCCCGCGCAAAAAAGGCATCGACTACAAGGCTCAGGGCCTGGGGGATTGCATCGATTGCACGATGTGCGTGCAGGTGTGCCCGACCGGTATCGACATCCGCGACGGCCTGCAGATCGAGTGCATCGGCTGCGCCGCCTGTATCGACGCCTGCGACAACATCATGGACAAAATGGACTACCCGCGCGGCCTGATCAGCTACACCACCGAGCACAACCTGTCGGGGCAGAAGACCCACAAGCTGCGCCCGCGCCTGATCGGTTACGCCCTGGTATTGCTGGCGATGATGGGCCTGCTGGCGGCGGCATTCTTCATGCGCTCGCTGGTGGGTTTCGACGTGAGCAAGGACCGTGTGCTGTACCGCGAGAACGCCGAAGGCCGTATCGAAAACGTCTACAGCCTGAAGATCATGAACAAGGACCAGCGCGACCACACCTACGTGCTCGATGCCGCGGGCTTGCCGGACCTCAAGCTGCAAGGCCGTCGCGAAATCAAGGTGGCTGCCGGCGATATCGTCAGCATGCCGGTTGAGCTGTCGAGTGCGCCGGAACAGTTGCCGTCGAGCACCAACGAGGTGACATTCATCCTCACCGATGCCGATAACGCCAGTGTCCACATTGAAGCCAAGAGCCGATTCATCGGCCCCCAAGTCCGCTAATCGCTAACAGAGAACCGAACAATGTCCGTAGCAACTGCCGCAAGCCCTTGGTACAAGCACCTCTGGCCCTGGATCATCATTGGGATCCTGGCCTGCTCGGTGACCTTGACCTTGTCCATGGTGACCATCGCGGTGAATAACCCGGACAACCTGGTCAACGACAACTACTACGAGGCCGGCAAAGGCATCAACCGTTCCCTGGACCGCGAGCTGCTGGCCCAGACCCTGCAACTGCGCGCCAAGGTGCACCTGGATGAGCTGACCGGTGAAGTCGAGGTGAACCTCACCGGCAACAGCAACCCGACCACCCTGGAATTGAACCTGATTTCCCCGACCCAGCCAGAGAAGGATCGCAAGATCAACCTGGCCCGCAGCGACAGCGAACCCGGCCGCTACATCGGCCAAGTCACCGATAAGGTCGAAGGCCGGCGCTTCGTCGAGTTGCTCGGTGTGGAAGGCGATCGCACCTGGCGCATGTTCGAGGAAGAACAGGTCAGCCACGACAAGGACTTGCTGCTGGGTGATGAACCGTTGCAGGGTGCCGAAGACCTGAAAAAATAAACACCTGCGCTTCGTGCATCGCGGGCAAGCCCGCTCCCCCTGGATCGCGGTCCCCTGTGGGAGTGGGCTTGCCCACGATGAGGCCCTCCCAGCCCCTATAGATTCCAGATCATGACCACCCCCTGCTACCACTGCGCCCTCCCCGTCCCCTCCGGCAGCCGGTTTACCAGCGTGATCCTCGGCGCGCGCCGCGAGCTGTGCTGCCCCGGCTGCCAGGCCGTGGCCGAAGCGATTGTGGCCGGGGGCCTGGAAAGTTATTACCAGCACCGCAGTGAAGCCTCGGCCAACCCCGAAACGCTGCCGGTGCAGTTGCTGGACGAGCTGGCGCTGTATGACCGCGCCGACGTGCAAAAACCTTTTGTGCGCCACGAAGGCGACCTCGCCGAAGCCACCCTGCTGATGGAAGGCATCAGCTGCGCCGCCTGCGGCTGGCTGATCGAAAAACACCTGCGCAGCCTGCCCGCCGTGGCCGAGGCGCGGCTGAACCTGTCCAACCACCGCTTGCAGGTGCGCTGGGCGGATGGGCAACTGCCGCTGAGCCAGCTGCTCAGTGAGCTGCGCCATATCGGCTACGCCGCCCACCCCTATCAAGCCGACCGCGCCGCCGAGCAACTGGCCGGCGAAAACCGCCTGGCCCTGCGCCAACTGGGTGTGGCCGGGCTGTTGTGGTTCCAGGCGATGATGGCAACCATGGCCACCTGGCCGGAATTCAATATCGACCTGAGCCCGGAGCTGCATGTAATCCTGCGCTGGGTGGCGATGTTTCTCACCACGCCCATCGTGTTCTACAGCTGCGCACCGTTTTTCAAGGGGGCGATGCGCGACCTGCGCACGCGCCACCTGACCATGGATGTCTCCGTGTCATTGGCCATCGGCGGTGCGTACCTGGCGGGGATCTGGACCGCGATCACCGGCGTGGGTGAGTTGTACTTCGATGCGGTGGGCATGTTTGCGCTGTTCCTGCTGGCCGGTCGCTACCTGGAGCGCCGCGCCAGGGAGCGTACGGCCGCGGCGACGGCGCAGTTGGTCAACCTGCTGCCCGCCTCCTGCCTGCGACTCAAGGTCGATGGCCAGAGTGAACGCATCCTGCTCCCCGAACTGGCGCTGGGCGACCGTGTACTGGTGCATCCTGGCGCGGTGCTGCCGGCAGACGGCGTGATCCTCGACGGCCACTCGAGCATTGATGAATCCCTGCTCACCGGTGAGTACCTGCCGCAACCGCGCCAGACCGGGGATGCGGTCACGGCGGGCACCCTTAACGTCGAAGGTGCCTTGACCGTCGAAGTGCGTGCATTGGGTCATGACACGCGCCTGTCCGCCATCGTGCGCCTGCTGGAACGGGCCCAGGCCGAGAAACCGCGCCTGGCGCAGATCGCCGACCGCGCCGCGCAGTGGTTCCTGTTGTGCTCGCTGATCGCGGCCGCGCTGATCGGTCTGCTGTGGTGGGAGCTGGACGCTTCACGGGCGTTCTGGATTGTGCTGGCGATGCTGGTAGCGACCTGCCCTTGTGCGTTGTCCCTGGCCACGCCCACTGCCCTCACCGCCGCCACCGGCACCTTGCACAAACTGGGGCTGCTGCTGACCCGTGGCCATGTGCTGGAAGGGCTGAACCAGATCGATACAGTGATTTTCGACAAGACCGGCACCCTTACCGAAGGGCGCCTGGCATTGAGAGCGATCCGGCCCTTGGGCAGCTTGAGCACCGACCTGTGCCTGAGCCTCGCCGCCGCCCTCGAAAACCGCTCCGAACACCCGATTGCGCGTGCCTTTGGGCGTGCACCGCTGGCCGCCGACGAGGTGCTCAGTTCGCCAGGACTGGGCCTTGAAGGCCGCGTGGGCGAGCGCCTACTGCGCATTGGTCAACCGGGCTTTGTCTGCGAACTCAGTGGCTGCCCGATTCCCGCTGCGCCGGAGCTTTCCGGCCAATGGCTGCTGCTTGGCGACCGCGAAGGCGCCCTGGCCTGGTTTGTGCTCGATGACCGCCTGCGCAGCGACGCCCCTGCGTTGCTGGCCGCGTGCAAGGCGCGCGGTTGGCGCACGCTGCTGCTGTCCGGGGACAGTTCGCCGATGGTCGCCAGCGTCGCCGCCGAGCTGGGTATCGATGAAGCCCACGGCGGCCTGCGCCCGGATGACAAGCTGCGCGTGCTGCAACACCTGCACAAGGAAGGCCGCAAGGTGCTGATGCTCGGCGATGGGGTCAACGATGTGCCGGTACTCGCCGCCGCCGACATCAGCGTGGCCATGGGCACGGCCACGGACCTGGCCAAGACCAGCGCCGATGCCGTGCTGCTGTCCAATCGACTGGACGCGCTGGTACACGCCTTTACCCTGGCACGACGCACCCGCCGGGTGATCATTGAAAACCTGCTCTGGGCCGGGCTGTACAATGGCCTTATGCTGCCGTTTGCCGCCCTGGGCTGGATCACCCCCATCTGGGCCGCGATCGGCATGTCCCTCAGTTCATTGACCGTGGTGCTCAACGCCCTGCGCTTGACTCGCCTGCCGAGCGCGCCGGCGGCCCGAGCCCCCTCAGTAACCCGCCCGCTGCCGGTGTGAACCGCGCGAGCATGGAGTGCAGATGCCAGCTTTATACGTGATGATTCCGGCGGCGCTGCTATTAGTGGGTGTGGCCATCTACATCTTCTTCTGGGCCGTGGACAGCGGGCAGTACGACGACCTCGACGGCCCGGCCCATAGCGTGTTGTTCGACGACCAGGACCCGAACCACCTGGCTGCCATCGACGAAGCCAACGACGCCGAACACCCGTCCAAGCCCAAAGACCCGCCCCATGTTTGAGCTGGCGCCGCTGTTGGTCTCCGCGCTGATCCTCGGCCTGCTGGGGGGCGGCCATTGCCTGGGCATGTGCGGCGGGCTGATGGGCGCGCTGACCCTGGCGATTCCCAAGGAACAGCGTGGCCGCAGGTTTCAACTGCTGCTGGCGTACAACCTGGGCCGAGTGCTCAGCTACGCCGCGGCCGGGGTGTTGATCGGCCTGGCCGGCTGGGCGGTGGCGAACAGCCCGGCGGCGATGTTCATGCGCGTACTGGCCGGGCTGTTGTTGATCAGCATGGGCCTGTACCTGGCCGGCTGGTGGAGCGGCCTCACCCGCATCGAAAGCCTCGGGCGCGGCCTGTGGCGGCATATCCAGCCCATGGCCAGCCGTTTGTTGCCGGTCTCCAGCCTGCCGCGCGCATTGCTGCTGGGCGCGTTGTGGGGCTGGTTGCCGTGCGGGTTGGTCTACAGCACGTTGCTGTGGGCAGCCAGCCAGGGCAATGCGCTGGACAGCGGCCTGTTGATGCTGGCGTTCGGGCTGGGGACCTGGCCGGTGCTGTTGGCGACCGGCCTGGCGGCTGAGCGCGTCACGGCGCTATTGCGCAAACGCAGCGTGCGCATGGCCGGAGGGCTGCTGGTGATGCTGTTCGGCATATGGACATTGCCCGGTCCGCATCAGCACTGGTTGATGGGCCACTAACGCGCTGTGGCATAGCGCCGCTCCCTGTTGATGCAAATCAAGGTGCGCCCCCCGGCCAGCCCCTAGACTCGGCCCACTAGCCTATCCGGGGGAACGCCCGCATGCTCGACGCCATTCGTTGGGACACCAATCTGATTCACCGTTACGACCTGGCGGGACCGCGCTACACGTCCTACCCCACCGCCGTACAATTCGACAGCCAGGTCGGCACCTTTGACCTGCTCCACGCCCTGCGTGAGAGCCGCAAGGCCGCGCGGCCGCTGTCGCTGTATGTGCATGTGCCGTTCTGCGCCAACATTTGCTATTACTGTGCCTGCAACAAGGTGATCACCAAGGACCGCGGCCGCGCCCTGCCCTACCTGCAACGGCTGGAGCAGGAAATCCAGCTGGTGGCCTGCCACCTCGACCCGAAACAACCGGTGGAACAGCTGCACTTCGGCGGCGGCACGCCGACCTTTCTCAGCCACGACGAATTGCGCCAGGTCATGAACTGCCTGCGCCAGCACTTCAACCTGCTGGATGATGACTCCGGCGACTACGGCATCGAGATCGACCCGCGTGAAGCCGACTGGGCCACCATGGGCCTGCTGCGTGAGCTGGGTTTCAACCGCGTAAGCATCGGCCTGCAAGACCTCGACCCCGAGGTGCAACGGGCCGTCAATCGCCTGCAAAGCCTGGAGGAAACCCGCGCGGTGATCGATGCGGCACGTACGCTGCAATTTCGCTCGATCAATATCGACCTGATTTACGGCCTGCCCAAGCAAACGCCCATCAACTTCGCGCGCACGGTAGAGGAAGTGATCAAGTTGCAACCGGACCGCCTGTCGGTGTTCAACTACGCCCACCTGCCGGAACGCTTCATGCCCCAGCGGCGCATCAACACCGACGACCTGCCCTCCCCGGCGGAAAAGCTGCTGATGCTGCAAACCACCATCGAGCAACTGACCCAGGCCGGTTACCGCTACATCGGCATGGACCACTTCGCCCTGCCGGACGACGAACTGGCCATCGCCCAGGAAGAAGGCACCCTGCAACGCAACTTTCAGGGCTACACCACCCACGGCCATTGCGACTTGATCGGGCTCGGGGTGTCGGCGATCAGCCAGATCGGTGATCTTTACTGCCAGAACAGCAGTGACCTCACCGGCTACCAGAACACCTTGGCGGGCGCGCAACTGGCCACCAGCCGCGGGCTGGTCTGCACCACGGACGATCGCTTGCGACGGGAAGTGATTCAGCAGTTGATCTGCAATTTCAGCCTGGCATTCGAGAACATCGAGCAGGCATTCAACATTGATTTTCGTGGGTATTTCGAGGAGATCTGGCCGCAACTCCAGGCAATGGCCGAAGATGGCCTGATCGAACTCGACGCCCAGGGCATTCGTGTATTGCCCGCCGGGCGACTGCTGGTGCGGTCGGTGTGCATGGTGTTCGATGCCTACCTGGAGCACCAGAACAGGCAACGATTTTCACGGGTGATCTAGTTATACCGATAACGAAGCGGCCTTGAGCGCATCTTGGCTGCTAAGACCTTTCATCGTCTTGGCCAGGGAGGTCTGCGCGGTCACAAGGCTGGCTTGCAAGCTGCTGAGCGCGCCTTGCAGGTTACTGATCTTGATCCGCGCTTCTTCCGGGGTGAGGCGCTTGTCCGCCATCACCGCCTGCAGCTCGGCCTGCTTTTCGGCGATCTGCGCCTTGATCTGGCGAATCATCTTGAGGACCTGTTGGACGTTGTCCGGCAGACCACTCTCTTCGATATCGTTGTTGGATTGCTTAACATCGCTGAGGGTTTTTAACGCCGCACCGGAAATGGTCACCTTCACGCCCTCCTCCTCTTTGGGCGCGCGCAGCGGAGCGGTAGTGCTGTCCTTGAGATCTTTGGCGGCCTTGGCAGCCTTGGCTTCCGCCACCAGATCTTTAGGCTCCGAAAAGGACTGAACACCAGTACTGGCCGGATTGGTTGCACCAATGGAAATCATGATTCGAGCCTCCCAGGCTCACGAGGTAGTAACCGTGTATCGGCATCGATACAAAAAGCTTTATACGGCTGTCGTTTTTTTGTACAGGCTGGCCTCACTGCCACCCAGTGCGTTACCCTTACGTCTTATGTGTGTTTTCCCACAAGGATTTAAGAAATGTCCGAGCCAGTTAAACTGCGCGCTCACAGCCAGGCCCATTGCAAGGATTGCAGCCTGGCCCCCCTCTGCTTGCCACTTTCGCTGAATTTGGAAGACATGGATGCGCTGGACGAGATCGTTAAACGCGGTCGCCCGCTGAAAAAAGGCGAGTTTCTGTTTCGCCAGGGTGACAAGTTCGATTCCGTTTATGCAGTACGTTCGGGTGCGTTGAAGACCTTCAGCCTGAGCGATGGCGGCGAAGAGCAGATCACTGGTTTCCACCTGCCCAGCGAACTGGTGGGGTTGTCGGGCATGGACACCGAGATTCACCCGGTGTCGGCCCAGGCCCTGGAGACCACATCGGTGTGCGAAATCCCCTTCGAACGCCTGGACGAACTGGCCCTGCAATTGCCGCAACTGCGCCGCCAGCTGATGCGAGTGATGAGCCGCGAGATTCGCGACGACCAGCAAATGATGCTGCTGTTGTCGAAGAAAACCGCCGACGAGCGCATCGCCACGTTCCTGGTCAACCTGTCCGCACGGTTCCGTGCCCGTGGTTTCTCGGCCAACCAGTTCCGCCTGAGCATGTCGCGCAATGAAATCGGCAACTACCTGGGCCTCGCGGTGGAAACCGTGTCCCGCGTATTCACCCGCTTCCAGCAGAACGCACTGCTTGCCGCCGAAGGCAAGGAAGTGCATATCCTCGACCCGATCCAGCTGTGTGCACTGGCCGGTGGTTCGCTCGAAGGTTAAGGCACTCGAAGGTTAAGAGAAGGGTTGATCCAGACACCTGCGGCGCGCCAATCGGCGAGGTCGCAGGTATACTTCGAGTCCGTTTCCAGCCCAGGACTCTTCGACGATGACCTTCGATTCGTTCGACATCAAATCCCTGATCCGCCCCGTCATCGACTTCCCCAAGCCTGGGGTGATCTTTCGTGACATCACTCCCCTGTTCCAATCGCCCCGCGCCCTGCGCCTGGTAGCGGACAGCTTTGCCCAGCGTTATGTCGAAGCCGACTTCACCCATATCGGCGCGATGGATGCACGGGGCTTCCTGATCGGCTCGATCATCGCCTACCAACTGAACAAGCCGCTGATCCTGTTCCGTAAGCAGGGCAAGCTGCCCGCCGACGTGCTGGCCGAGGGTTATCAGACCGAGTACGGCGAGGCCTTCCTGGAAGTGCACGCGGACAGCCTGTGCGAGGGCGACTCGGTGTTGATGTTCGATGATTTGATCGCCACCGGCGGCACCCTGATCGCCGCGGCGAACCTGGTGCGGCGCATGGGGGCGAAGATCTTCGAAGCAGCGGCGATTATTGATCTGCCGGAGCTGGGTGGCTCGCAGCGGTTGGAAGAGATGGGGATTCCGACGTTTTGCTTGACGCAGTTTGCGTTGACTGAACGTTAAGGTTTACCTGGGCCGGCCTCTTCGCGAGCAAGCCCGCTCCCACATTTGATCGTATTCACAGATATGAATGTGTGAACCCAATCAAATGTGGGAGGGGGCTTGCCCCCGATGAGGCCATCCGCAGCACAGCACATCACAACCCCATCTGCTTGCTGATGATCTCATTCATCACTTCACGCGTACCGCCACCGATGGACAGGATGCGGTTGTCACGGTACAGCCGCTCCACCAGGCTGCCGCGCATATACCCCTGGCCACCGAGGATCTGCACCGCGTCGTAGGTGACGCGGTCGGCGGTGTCGGTGGCCAGGTTCTTGGCCATCGAAATCTCCTTGATCACGCTGATACCTGCGGCCATTTTTGCCGCCTGGCGGTAGGTGAATTCGCGGGAGACTTCCACGGCAGTGGCCATCTCTGCCAGGCGATGCTTGAGCACTTGGAATTTACCGATAGGCCTGCCGAACGCTTCGCGCTGGGCCGCCCATTTGAGGCTTTCCTCCAAGGCCATCTGCGCGGTCATGTTGGCCATCAGTGCCAGGGCCAGGCGTTCGCTCTGGAAGTTGCCCATGATGCAGGCAAAGCCCATGTTCTCGGCGCCGATCAGGTTGCCTACGGGCACGCGGCAATCGTCGAAGAATAATTCAGCCGTGTCCGACGCCCACCAGCCCATTTTCTTCAGCGGCTGGCCGACGCTGAAACCGGGGGTGTCTTTTTCGATCAGCAGCAGGCTGATACCGGCAAAGCCAGGCCCGCCGGTGCGCACGGCCACGGTGTAGAAATCGGCGCGGATGCCGCTGGTGATGAAGGTCTTGCTGCCGCTGACGCGGTAATCGTCACCGTCGCGAATGGCGCGGGTCTGCAGGCTGGCCACATCGGAACCGCCGCCCGGTTCGGTGACCGCCAGGGCGATGATCTTTTCACCCGACAGCACCTGCGGCGCCACCCGTTCGCGCACCTCGGGCCGGGCCCATTTGACGACGGGCGGCAGGCCGATATCCAACGACCCCAGCCCCGCCACGACACCGCCAGAGCCGCAGCGCATCAACTCCTCGCTGGCGGCCACCTTGGCGAACAGATCGCCTTCATGGCTACCCCCCAGGGCTTCGGGATAACCGATGCCGAGAATCCCCGCCGCGCCGGCCTTGAGGTACAGCTCGCGGGGAAAGCTTTCCGCCTCCTCCCACTGCTCGATGCCGGGCAACAGCTCACGCTCGACAAAGCGACGCACGCTGTCGCGGACCAATTGGTGGTTGGGGTCGAAGTAGTCCAGGTAGGCAGACATCGGCAAACTCCACGGGGGGATGGAGGGAAATTACCAAGCGCTTGCTTGGTTATCAAGCCGTACTCAGCTATTGCTAATGGCACAAACCCAATATGGAAAGGGGCTTGCTGTGGTGAAGGAGCCAGTCTCCCAGCAAATCTAATGGGGCTGCTTCGCCGCCCAGCGCAGGGCAAGCCCGCTCACCACAGCAAGCCAGCTCCCACATTTGTATTGAGGTGGTCTTTAGAGGGCGATCGGTTTACGCCCGGCGAAGGAATGCGCCAGCGTCCCACCATCCACCAACTCCAACTCGCCACCCAGCGGCACGCCGTGGGCGATGCGCGAGGTGATCAGGCCTTTGTTGGTCAGCAATTGGGCGATGTAATGCGCGGTCGCCTCACCTTCCACCGTCGGGTTGGTGGCCAGGATCACTTCGGTAAAGGTGCCCTGCTCTTCGATGCGCGCCACCAGTTGCGGAATGCCGATGGCTTCCGGGCCAAGGCCGTCCAGCGGCGACAGGTGGCCCTTGAGCACAAAGTAGCGCCCACGATAGCCGGTCTGCTCTACCGCGTAGACATCCATCGGCCCTTCCACGACGCACAGCAGTGTGTCGTCGCGGCGCGGGTCGGCGCATTGCGGGCAGAGCTCTTCCTCGGTGAGGGTGCGGCACTGGCGGCAGTGGCCCACGCCGGTCATGGCCTGGCTCAGGGCCTGGGCCAACCGGGTGCCGCCGCTGCGATCACGCTCGAGCAATTGCAGCGCCATACGCTGGGCGGTTTTCTGGCCGACACCCGGCAATGTGCGCAGGGCGTCGATCAGTTGGCGAATCAGGGGGCTGAAGCTCATGGGCAATGGTCCGACAAAACAACGAGACGCGGTTTATACCCGCGCCCCGGATTAGCGTCAAATCCTCAATCCTGCGCGACGCGTACCACCAACTTGCCGAAGTTGCGCCCTTCCAGCAAACCGATAAAGGCCTCGGGTGCCTGCTCCAGGCCGTCGACCACGTCCTCGCGGAATTTAATCTTGCCATCGCGCACCCAAGGCGCCATGGCGCTGAGGAATTCCGGCTGGCGATCACCGTAGTCATCGAACACGATAAAGCCCTGGATGCGCACACGCTTGGTCAGCAACGTACGCTGCAGTGCCGGCAACCGGTCAGGACCGCTGGGCGCCTCGTGGGCGTTGTAGCCGGCGATCAGGCCGCACAACGGAATGCGCGCCTTGGGGTTAAGCAGCGGCATCACGGCATCAAAGACCTTGCCGCCGACGTTTTCAAAATAGATGTCCACACCGTTGAAACACGCTTGGGCCAAGTCATCAGCAAAATTCGCACTCTTGTGGTCGACGCAGGCATCAAAGCCCAATTCGTCCACCACGTAGCGGCATTTGTCGGCGCCCCCTGCGATGCCCACGACACGCAAGCCTTTGAGCTTGGCCACCTGCCCCACCACCGAGCCCACCGCGCCGGACGCTGCGGCGACCACCAGGGTTTCGCCCGCCTTGGGCTGCCCGATGTCCATCAGGCCCATGTAGGCGGTCATACCCGGCATGCCCAGCACACCCAAGGCCATGGACGGGCTCGCCAGGCCGCTAGGCACCGGGATCAGGTTGCGACCATCGGAAATGCTATGGCTCTGCCAGCCGGTAGCGCCGACGACCAGGTCGCCCACTTCGAATTTCGGGTTACGCGACTGTTCGATACGGCTGACAGCCCCACCGGTCATCACTTCGTCGATTTCCACCGGAGCGGCGTAGGACGGTGCATCGCTCATACGTCCGCGCATGTAGGGGTCGAGGGACAGGTACAGGGTTTTCAGCAGGACTTGGCCGTCAGCCAAGTCAGGCAGATTCACACGCTCCAGGCGGAAATTTTCCGGGGTCGGTGCGCCTTGAGGGCGTGAGACCAGGACAATGCGCTGGTTCAGGATCGGTTCTTGAGGCATGAAGGGGCTCCTTTATCGAATGTATCGGTATAGGGTGCAGACCCTGCGTGGCGTACCAGGGTTCGATCCAATTGGCACACAAAAAAATGCCAGGCACGTGGCCTGGCAGTGGAGTGTAGCTAAAACACATCGATCAGAACGGCAGCTTCATGCCCGGTGGCAGTTGCATGCCGGCGGTCACGCCGCCCATTTTTTCCTGGCTGTTGGCTTCGATCTTGCGCACGGCGTCGTTAACGGCCGCGGCGAACAGCGCCTCGAGCATTTCCAGGTCATCTTCGCCAACGCCCGGCAGGACGCTTGGGTCGATGCTCACGCGCTTGATGTCGTGACGACCGGTCATCACCACACTGACCATATCGCCACCGGCTTTACCGGTGACTTCGGCGTTGGCCAGTTCTTCCTGCATCTTGGCCATCTTTTCCTGCATCTGCTGCGCCTGCTTCATCAGGCCGGCCATGCCACCTTTCATCATGGGAATCACCTCAAAGTACGTGGATCAATTAGTAGCCCGGTGTTATGACGCCTGAGGCACCGGGGCTTCGACGGGTTCAATAGTATCGTGACGGACGACCGCACCGAACTGTTGCATCATTTGCTGGATGAGTGGATCACCCTGGATCGAATCCTCGGCCTCGCGCTGGCGGTTGATACGCCGGCGGGTCGCGGCCTGGGCCGGGGTTTCCTGCTCGGGCTTGATCAGCTCGATGGTGATGGTCAGCGGGCGCTCATGATACTGGTTCAGTGCATCGTTGAGGCGGCGTTGCTGGGTCGCGTTGAACAGGGCGCTGTGGGCCGGGTCCAGGTGCAACAGCCAGTGGTCGCCCTCAATGGAGATCAGTGTGCAGTTGGCGGCAATGCTGCCGGTCATACCGGAAATCGGCAGTTTCGGGAACAGCTCCAGCCATTGCAGGGCCAGGCCGGTGGCCGGGGCCGCAGCGGGTTCCGCCTCGGGCTCGGGGGCCGGCTCGGCGGTGTGTTCGCTGGCCAGGTCGTCCAGGTAGCTGTAGGCCGAATCCATGTCCGGCTCGATGTAGTCCTCGTCCAGCGGCGGTTCGTCGTCGAGGTCGATGCCCGGCGTGGCAGCTTCCACCTGGGCCACGGTAGGCTCGGGGACCGGCGCGGACACCCACTCGGGGGCATCCGGCACCACGCTGTCCGGGGTCGGCGTGGGCATCGGCGTCAGCTCGGGCTGCTCGCCGATGGTTTCCAGCACGGGCTCTACGGCAGGCACCCGCTCGACGTCGGCGTCAGCCTCCACCGGGTCATTCCAAGGCAGGTCGACGACCGGCTCAGGCGCGCTGACCGGTTCCGGCTCAACCGCCGGCGCAGCAGACACTGGTTCAGGTTCAGGTTCAGGCACCGAAGCAACCGGCGCGGGTGCAACAACCACTGGCGCAACCACCGCCGCGCCAGCCACTGGTTTGGCGGAATCAACTGTGGCCTGGCTGATCCCCACTGGCTTTAGCGGCTGTCTCGGCGCGTCTGCCGAGTCGGCGGGCCGGAAGGCCAGCATCCGCAGCAGCACCATTTCAAAGCCGCCCCTCGGATCGGGGGCCAGGGGCAGGTCGCGGCGACCGATCAGGCCCATCTGGTAGTAGAACTGCACGTCTTCGGCCGGCAACGCCTGGGCCAGGGCCAACACGCGGTCGCGGTCGCCATGGCCGTTGTCGACACCCTCAGGCAGCGCCTGGGCGATGGCAACGCGGTGCAGCACATTAAGGATTTCCGAGAGCACGCCATTCCAGTCGGGGCCTTGCTCCGACAAGTGGCGCACGGCCTCGAGCAAGGCCTTGGCGTCGCCTTCGATCAGCGCGTGCAGCACGTCGAATACCTGGCCGTGGTCCAGGGTACCGAGCATGGCGCGCACGTCGGCGGCCATGACCTTGCCCTCACCAAAGGCAATGGCCTGGTCGGTGAGGCTCATGGCGTCACGCATCGAACCATCGGCGGCGCGGCCGAGCAGCCACAGGGCATCGTCTTCGAACGGTACGTTCTCGACGCCCAGCACGTGGGTCAAATGCTCGACCACCCGCTCAGGGGTCATGTTTTTCAGGGAGAACTGCAGGCACCGCGACAGAATCGTTGCAGGAAGTTTCTGCGGGTCGGTGGTGGCCAGGATGAATTTGACGTAGGGCGGCGGCTCTTCCAGGGTTTTCAACAAGGCGTTGAAGGAGTGGCTGGAGAGCATGTGCACTTCGTCGATCAGGTAGACCTTGAAGCGGCCGCGGCTTGGCGCGTACTGCACGTTGTCGAGCAGTTCGCGGGTGTCTTCGACCTTGGTGCGGCTCGCGGCGTCGATCTCGATCAGGTCGACGAAACGCCCTTCGTCGATTTCCTTGCACACCGAGCACGTGCCGCAGGGCGTCGAAGTGATACCGGTTTCACAGTTCAGGCATTTGGCGATGATGCGCGCAATGGTGGTCTTGCCCACCCCCCGAGTACCGGTGAACAGGTAGGCGTGGTGCAGCCGTTGGCTGTCCAAGGCATTGATCAGAGCCTTGAGCACATGGGTCTGGCCGACCATTTCGCGGAACGAGCGCGGACGCCATTTACGTGCAAGAACCTGATAACTCATCGAAAACCGTCGCAACTGGGAAGCGGAAGCCGGTAATGCTAGCGGAGCAAGGGGGAAATTGCATCCGGCACGCTCGCCTAATCTGACTAAGCTTGCCTGATTGGCCCCAAAAAGGCCTGAACCCGGAGAGTGTATGCGCGGAGTCCTGGGCGCTTTATGGATGATCACCTCGGCTTGCCTTGCAGCCCCCGCCCCCTTGCGCTTCTCGGTCTCCGACAGCTGGGCCATGCCCGTGGTGCAGTTGGAGGACGGCCGGCCGACCCAGGGTATTTTGTATGACCTGATGTTGAGCCTGGCCACCCAAGTTGGCCGACCGGCCGAATTCCACGTGCTGGCGCGGGCGCGCATCTCCGGCGCCATGGAGCATGGCGACATTGATGTGCGCTGTTATGTCACCCAGGCCTGGGTCGACAACCTGTCCGGCGACTACAGCTGGAGCGTCCCGCTGATGGTGCAGCGCAACCTGCTGGTCAGCACCCACATCCCCGCGCAGCCGGTACACGTCAGCACACTCGCGCCGCAAGCCATCGGCACGGTGCTCAATTACCGCTACGCCACCCTCGACCCGCTGTTTGCCAGTGGCCAGCTCAGCCGCGACGATGCGCGCAGCGAGGAGCAAGTGCTGCACAAACTGGTGGCCGGGCGCTTCAAGTTCGCCGTGGCCAATGAATGGATACTCGACCGTTTCAACCAGCGGATGCCGGTCGGCAAACGGCTGCACAAGGTGGCGGTGATGGATGAACAGCACCTGGGCTGCGCCGTACGCAACGACCCGGATGTGCCGGTGCAGCAGATCCTGCGCACCTTATTGCGGATGAAGCTGTCGGGCGAGATCGATCAACTCATCCAGCTCTACACCGGTGAGACTCCTGACAGGAACTGACAGCACCGCCTTATAGACTCGGCTCCCCAAACACGCATGTCCAAGGAGCCCGCATGAACACCATCGCCCACTATTTCCTGCTGTACGTCGACAGCCCGGCCACCAGCGCCAACTTCTATAGCCGTCTGCTGGACAAGCCACCGGTGGAGCTCAACCCGACCTTCGCCCTGTTCATTCTCGACAATGGGGTAAAACTGGGGCTGTGGTCGCGCCATACCGTACAGCCGGCGGCCCAGCTCACGGGCGGTGGCGGTGAAGTGGGCGTGTCCCTGGCCGACAAGGCCGCCGTGGATGCCTTGCACGCCCTGTGGGTCGAGCGCGGTGCGACGATCATCCAGTCACCGACCGCCCTGGACTTCGGCTACACCTTCGTCGCCCAGGACCTCGATGGTCACCGGCTGCGCGCGTTCTGCCTGCACGATTGACCGCCAACGCCCTTCCAGGCTGATGGCGGCCACGCTGGCCAACACGATCACGCCGCCCAGCACCACTTGCAGGGCAATGTGCTCGCCCAGCAGCGTTGCCGCCATCGTCATCGCCACCGGCGGGATCAGGTACATCGCCACTGAGGCGCGGCTGACCTCGACATGTTTCAACACATACCCCCAGGCCAGGTACGCCAAGGCGCTGGGAAAAATCCCGAGGACCAGTACCGCGAGGTTTTCCGGCAACGGCGCCTTCATCACCGCCGAGGGCAGACCTGGCAGATTCACGCAGAGCATCAAGGTGCCCGCCCACACCATGTAGCACGCCATCGTCAGCGGGCTGTAGCGGTGCGCATAGTGTTTCTGGATGGCGAAGTACAAGCTCCACGACACGGCCGCGAGCAGGATCAGCAAGCCGCGCGGGTCGATATCGCCCACACCGTGATCGCCCCAGATCACCACCAGCACGCCGAGCAAGCCCAGCAACACGCAGCTCCAGCGCCAGAGGCTGACCCGTTCCTTCAAGCAGAAAAACGCGAGCAATACACTGAACAGCGGCGCCGATTGCGCCAGCACGCTCGACGCCGCAGCGGTCACGAATTGCTGCCCGTAATTGAGGCTGGTGTGGTGCAGGAACACGCCGAAAAAACTCAACACCAGCAGCCACGGCAGATCCCGCACGCGGGGTCGACCGATGCCCAGCACCAGCGCTACGCCCGCCATGAACACTGACGCAATCAAGAACCGCAGCAGCGCGAGCCGGCCAGGGCTGTAGCTGTGCAGGCCCATATGCACGCCAATCGGTGAATAGGCCCAACAGAGGATGACGCTGGCGATGACTAGCGTAAGCTTCAGGGGTGACGGGGTATTCATTGACGGCCATCCGAAAACTGAGAAGGAATGCCGTCAGTCTTGGCCCAGGCAAGGCGTAGGACAATTAACCGTTTCTGACTTCTGAAATCACGGGAACTGAGCAATGGAACTGGCCCAACTGAACATGGTGCGAGCCGTGGCGCGAACCGGCAGCGTGGCCCAGGCCGCCGTGCAATTGCATTGCGTGCCGTCCAACATCACCACGCGCATCAAGCAGTTGGAAAGCGAGTTGGGCACGCCACTGTTTATTCGCGCCGGGCGTGGGCTGGTGATCAGTGCTGCCGGTGAGATCTTCCTGGAGTATTGCGAACGCATCCTGGCCTTGGTGGACGAGTCCAAACGCGCCGTGGACGCCAACGCCATTCCCCGTGGCACCCTGCGTATCGGCGCCGTGGAGTCCAGCGCCAGCGGGCGTCTGCCGCCCCTGCTGGCCGAGTATCACCGGCGCTACCCGGACGTCAGCCTGGAACTGGTGACCGGTGCCTGGGGCGAGCTGCTCGACGACCTGCAACACCACCGCCTGGACGTGGCGCTGGTGGCCGCCGGCAACAAACGCGCGAAGCTCGAACACAGCGTGGTCTACAGCGAACGCCTGGTGCTGATCGCCAGCGCCTCCAGCGACCCGATCCACAGCGCCGAAGACCTGGCTGGCCGCACCTTGCTGGTGTGGCCACCGGGCTGCCCTTATCGGGCGGCGCTGGAGAACTGGGTCAAGCCCCACGCCTTCAAACCGGCGATTGCCAGCTATGCCAGCTGGGGCACGATCATCGGTTGCGTGAGTGCCGGGATTGGCGTGGCGCTGGCGCCGGAAGGCATCCTGGCCCGCTATGAGCAGGCCAATCAGCTGGCGTCGTACCGCTTTGAGGAACTGCAGGCAGTGGACAACCTGCTGTTCTGGCACAAGGACACCCAGCGGCACGTGGCGCGGGATGCGTTTGCCGACTTGTTGCGTGAAACCTTTGGCGGATGAAAATCCAAAATGAGGCTGTGGGCTTGTTGGGGTAAATGGGGCTCTTTGTGATGTACGGTTTTTTGTAGTGAGCGGGCTTGCCCCGCGCCGGGCTGCGAAGCAGCCCCATCAGATCGACAGTGAACCCGCAGGGGGTCAAGCCCCGCTCACCCCAAAAAGCCCCATCCCCCACAACACGCCCGCGTCCAGATTTAGACGCTTATCGTTGTCGAGATCAGCCTTTGGGGGCCGCCAACCGCGCGTACTGATCCTGGCTGATCCACCCCGTAAACGAGCGATCATCCGCATTGATGAATTCGACCTGGGCCCAGCCATCCTTGAAAGCCAGCACACCGACCACGTCATTCTTGACGATGTACGGCCGTTTCGCCGCCTTGGCACTTGGGTTTTTCAGCAGGTAAGCCTTGTCGGCGGACACCTTCACCAAGCCGATCCATTTTTTGCTGGCGGTCTGGGTCAGGTCCAGGCCAGTGGCAATCTCCGGCATCAGCACATTGAGGCAACCCGGATGCTGGCGGCCTTCTGCCACGGTGAGGGTCACGCCGTCAGACGACGCTGCCACGCTGCCGGGGTAAGACTCGTCGAGCCAAGTGGTCAGCGCGGCGGGCTGGCCTTGCAAGTAAAACGTGCAGCCGCGCGTCACGCCTTCGCCCATCTGTTCCGAGTAGTAGCCTTCGACCTGGTGCTCAGGCGTCACCGCGAGCATCAGCCCTTCGTATTTGCCTGAATGCAACGCGGGCGAACCGGCAAAGGCAGGGGCTACGGCGCACAACGACAACACACCCAGTGCTAGAAAACGGATCATCTTATTTTTTCCCTTCAAGTTTCTCGTAGGCTTTTTGCATCAGGACGTCGTAGTTGCCGTAGTCCTCGCCGTTATAGTTACGCGCCATGCCGGTAAAATCTTTAGTCTTCATGGCCTTCATCAACGCCGGGCTCTTACTGCAAAACCCGAGAAACGCCTTTAGTTGGTTGCCCGCATTCACTTTTAATGCCGCAGAAAACTCAAACACGGTCTTGTAACCACAGGATGCAAAGTTGAACCCCATGATCTGAAACATGCCCCACGACGCCGACATCAAGGCCGCTTCCTGATCCAGGGCAAAGGCGGTGGCCATGGTTTCCCAGGCCTTGGTCTGGTCCTTGTTGTTAATCTGCCACTGGGGCCCGGCCTTTTTCTTATACGTGTAGGACAGCAGCGGGTGCGCCTGGTCGTAGATGTGCTTGGTGTACCGCTGAAACAGGTGCCCTTCAAACGCGATCACCGGCAACTTGGCCGGCCCGAACCCCGAACGCCCGCCGGACTCCACCGTGGCGAAAGCCTTGATGATATTCACCGAAATGCCGCTGCCCAACTGCGTGGCGGCGTTCTGAAAGTCGCTCTCGCTCAGCGTCATGCCCCCGTCGCACGTGGCCTGGAGCATCAATTGGCGGTTACGCCGCTCGGCCTCGATCACCGCGCGCATGCGGTCCAGGTACACATTGACCGTGGCTTGCACCGCATCCCCCTGGTTATTGCCGAACGTATTCAGAAAGCTCGGAATACGCAGGGTCGGGAAGGCCTTCACCGGCACCTTGACCGCCTCTTCGATCAAACTGTTAAAGGTTTTACCGGTAGGGTCGATCACGCCATCGGGGTGGGCATATTTGAGGTGGCGAAACTGGTACTGGCTGATGCACTGCACCAACTGGCCGTCGCACTTGCCGTTTTCGGCCAGCGGAAACCCCAGCTTGGGAATGATCAAATTGAATAGATACTGGATGCACTGCACATCGGCGGGCAAGTTACGGGCTTTACCGGGGGCGCCCACCGAAGCACTGATAAGACGGGGCAACCCTTGCAGGCTTTTCATCACAGACATCCTTGTTAGTTAAAGAAGTAGTGGCACTTCAATATCAACTCCACCACCTTGTCATACTCTGAAACAAGTGGCTGGCGGAAACTAACAAGGAGGTTTGGGGTTGTCCAGAGCGACCGGTAAAAGTTGTGAAACAGCCGAATATATTTGATCAGTAACCGTGAAACTCTCGGGTTTTCTGATACGTGTGGAAATCAATCCACTCGACCACGTCGTAAGGCAGGTACAGCTGCGCGCGAGCCCTGGAAATGGCGATGTACACCGCGCACAGTCGCTGATCGAACGCGTAGGCATCCTTGAACTTAACGTTGGTGAGCAGCTCAGGCGTGAGCAATACGCGGTCGAACTCCATGCCGCCCGCCTCTTCCGCGAGCATCAGCAGGCAGCGCTTGCCGGGGACGCCGCTCAACCGGTTCAAACGGGTAATGTCGGCGACGTTGAAGCCTTTTTCCAATTCACTCTCGACCCACAGGAACGATTCATCGAACTGGCCGGCATCGCGCACCTGCTGCCAGTCGTCCATGTCGCTGAAATACGCATGCGGGCCGTTGTCGTTGTGCTCGTTGCTGTAGAACTCCGGCTTGAACAAGGCGACGGCGCTGATCATGAAGCGCTCAAGGTCCTGCTGCGCGGCGTTGTCGAGGAGACCAAAGGGGCAGTTGGCCTGCTGCAACTGAATCGCCCATTTCATGGTGTCCCAATGGGAGGCGGTCAGCACCACGCAGCCTTCCGGCGGCACAAAGCCTTGGGGGTAATGCTCGATGCCGACATCGGCATCCCGGGCGCCTTCAAAGGGCGTCTTGCCCTTCTGCGAGTGCACGCTGATCAACGGATTGACCAGACGCTCGACGTTGCGGCCTGAGCGGACGGAGTAACTGATGTCAGTGTGCCGGACCTCACGCTTTCTCCGGACCATCACACCGCTGGCCAATTGGTATTCATCGCCGAGGGTGATCAGCACCTGGCGGCCGCGCTCGATAATTTGCAGCAACGACGGCGGGATGTCTTGGCTTTCGTCGATCAGTACATGGGTGTACCGGGGCGGCACCACGCACCCTTCGAGGCTCGCACGCTTGATCAGCCACAGCGCCGCGAAGCCGGTCTGGTTGGCCCATTGCGGGTTGGCTTCCAGGTAGGTCCACACGCGGCTGGCATACTCCAGCAACGCTTGGGCGTCGACGCTGGACAGCGGTTGCTTGAAATGCGGCAAGTGCCTCGCCGACAGGCTGTGATGGTTGGAGTGGCAGTAGCTTTCGAGCACCTTCAGACAGATATCGAGTGTCGCCGCACCATCGTGCCCCCGCCAGCCATGGATATTGAGGGCCTGGGACACATCGTGCTTGCCGGGCAACCTCACCGGCGAAATCTGCGCGGAGGGCCGTGGCCCCTGCAACAGGGCCTTGGCGAAGGCGGCAAACGTCGAGCCGGCCTTGCTGTCACGCGCCAACCCCATACGCTCGCGAAGCGTCGCCAACTTTGCCCCCGTGCGCGCCAGTACGAGGGTCTGAGCGGGCCGCAGGCACTCCATCAACGCGCCGAGCAAGTGGCTCTTGCCGATGCCCGCATAGCCTTGCACATGCAGGTCTTCGTTCAGGTTGGCGCGAAAGGTGCGCACCAGCTTGTCCTGGGCCGGGCTGAGCCAGCGTTCGCGGTGCCGGGGCGTGATCATCTGCTGGCTGAACGGGTCATTGCTGCGCAGGTGGCGGACCTTGTAGCCGATATCCCATTTGCCTGAAGGCAGCAGGTAATCCCGTGCCGCGACTTCCTCAGCCGACAGCAGCCGCAGGTTGACCGTTTTGAGCGCATTGAAGCCAAAGTACAGTTTGCGCGGATCGAACAGCCGCTGGGCTTCGGACAGTAATCTCGCGGTGCCTTCTGCCTGCGTGTCCACCGCCCAGTCGATCAGCTTGGTCAGGATGCGCTCGGCGCCCGTGCAGGTCAGGTCTTTTTCTGCGGTCTGGGCCAGGTTCTGGATGACCAGCACGGCGGCCAACTCCGGGTCCGTCAGGCCGGCAAGGGCCGTGGCACCGTCCGTGCCCAGCAGCGCCGTGCAGGTCTCATCCGTCACGGGCAGGAAGACGGGGCTGGATAAATCAAAGTGTTCCGGTTGCATAGTTCCTCGCAGCTAGGCAATCAGGCATTGCCCTGACCGCCCAGCTCAAACCGATATTCTCCAAGAGACCCCGACATGCCGCCGCTATGAGGATGCACGTGCGGCGTAGAGGCCATCGCATTGATCTGCTGTTGGAGTTCGAACACCGCCATATCCAGCAGCCTGCGCAAGTCCTCGGCACTCTGTGCGGCCACATTCAACTGCAGCGTGCAGGCACCCGCGAGTGGCGGCGACGCGGACTCGGCGGGCGGCGCGGGTTCATCGGCCACCTGCGCAACCTGGATCATTTGCGCCTGGCTGAGGATCTCCGCGTGCTCGTCATCCATCAGGTCCAGCACCCTCGCTAATTCCAGGGTCTGTTCAGGGTGCGATTGAATACGGTCCTTGATCTCCAGGCGCCGCATCTGCCACTCCCGCAGTTTTTCGCGAGTGAGGTCGTCGACTTTTTCCACGTGTGTTGTCTCCGGATGCCAGGCACTGGAGTATGCCGCCATGGACCGCCCGATGGCAGATGGCGTGAAAGCATTTTTGAAGTGAAATTTAAGAGGTGATGCAAGGAAGAGCGTTATGGAGGCAACCCCACCAGCCACACCCCGGCACACAATGTTCCCGCTGTGGCTGCTGCCTTCCGGCTCTGACCAGGTTCACGGGTAATCGTTGCGGGGGGACCGATGGGGTCACCATAACGACGCTGGCCTCTCGGCAAGCGGGGCCATTGTACCGATCTCATCGGAAGTTACAACCGTTGGGGCCGGATTAAAAAATGAGGGGGTTCAAGTACTTGTCATAGCTCTGGAGATTGGCGTGTTCTCCTGTGGGAGGGAGCAAGCCCCCTCCCACCTTGGCTCATCACTGTGCGTGCACGACCTCATCTGCCCTTCCGCCCTCTTCCTGGATCACCAGATGAATAAAGTGCAGCTTGGCGATCACCGCCGGTGGCAGCACGAAGGGATAGAAATCTGGCTGGCCCATGCTGCGCGACAGTTCGTTGAGCATACCGGCCAGTTCGATCCAGGCGTTGACGAACGATAGGAACGCCGCGCCGCCAGGGTGCTCGGGGTCGTAGAGCGTGCTGAGGGGGAATGGCTGGTAATCCAGGTCCATCTCGCGACCGCTCATGCCAAAGCCGAGGGCGGTGTCGACGGCGTCCATCATGTGCAGGTAGTGGGCCCAGGTTTCGGCCCAGTCTTCCCAAGGGTGCATGGTGGCGTAGGCACTGACGCAGGTTTGCTGCCAGTCGGGGCGCGGGCCGTTCTGGTAGTGCTGGTCGAGCGCCTCGGCGTAACTGGCGCGTTCATCGCCGAACAGGGCGCGAAAGGCTTCAAGCCAGTGGGTATCGGCGATCAGGCGGTCCCAGTAGTAATGGCCGACCTCATGGCGAAAATGGCCGAGCAGGGTGCGATAGGGTTCGCGCATTTGTACGCGGACTTTTTCACGGTGGGCGTCGTCGGCTTCCTTGATGTCGAGGGTGATCAAGCCATTCGCATGACCCGTCATCGGCGCATTGCCTTCCAAGTCGATACCGACGAAGTCGAAAGCCAGGCCGTTGTCTTCGTCGGCGGTTTTGGGCACGACTTGCAGGCCGAGGCTGATCAATTGCGCGACCAGGCGGCGCTTGGCGGTTTCTACTTTGCGCCAGCGCTCATGGTTTTCCGGAATCGACAGGTCGGGGATGGTGCGGTTGAGGCTGCACGCCACGCACAGCGGCGCGGTGCTGTGGGCCGGGATCAGCCAGTTGCAGGCAGCCGGCGTGTCGAGGTTGGCGCAGCGGCGGAAGGCGCCGGCATCGAGATTGTCATCTTGCAGCCACGTGCCTTCCACGGGGCCGGGCTGCAGGGACGCGAGTCGACTTTGTTGCGGTTGATAACCCAGCAGTGCCTGACAAGCCAGGCACTGGCTGTTGCGAAAGAACAGGGATTGGCCGCAGCGGCACTGCCATACCTTGCTGTCGCGAGACGGGCCGGCCGCGAAGGGCGCAGCAATACGCGAACTGAGTTGCTCGAAGTAGCGGAACATGGCGATCTCTCCCAGGGTGACTGAGACTAGATCATTTCGCCGCCGAAATCGTTCCACATTATTGTAGTGAGGGGGCTTGCCCCGCGCTGGGTGGTGAAGCTGCCCCAGATACAAGCACTTCGGTCTATCTGAAACACCTCGGTGTCTGTGTTGGGGCTGCTTCGCAGCCCGGCGCGGGGCAAGCCCGCTCACTACGACAAGCCCGATCACCACAGCAATCGGGCTCACCACAAAGGTCCCGAATCAGACGGGGATGTTGTGTTTGGCGAGGAAGGCGACGAAAGCTTCTTCATCCAACACCTTCAGGCCCAATTCACTGGCCTTGGCCAACTTGGAACCGGCACCCGGCCCGGCCACCACGCAGTGGGTTTTCGCCGAGACCGAACCCGCCACCTTGGCGCCCAGGCTTTCAAGTTTGTCCTTGGCCACGTCACGGCTCATCAGCTCCAGGGAGCCGGTGAGCACCCAGGTATGCCCGGCCTCGGGCAAGCCTTCGACCACCTTCTTCTCGCTGTCCCAATGCATGCCAAAATCCTTGAGCTGCTGCTCGATGGCCAGGGCGTGGTTGGCGTTGTCTGCGTTATCGAAGAATTCGCGCACAGCCTTGGCCTGCTTCTCGGGCAGTGCCTGACGCATATCCAGCCAGTCGGCCTTGATCACGCCTTCCAGGGTAACGAACTTGTCCGCCAGCTTCTGCGCAGCGCCAGGGCCGACGCTGGGCACGTGGAGCTTGTCGAGCAAACCACCCAAGGTGGTGCTGGCGGCGAATTCGGCGCTCAGTTCGCCCTGATCTTGCAATTGCAGGCCGCATGCCTGCGGCGACAGCAGCGCGCCGATCACGTCCTGGTTGTGGCTGTCTTCGAAGAAGCTGTGAATCTCGTGCGCCACTTCCAGGCCCACGTCCGGCAGGTACGTCAGCACTTCCGGCAAGGCTTTTTGCACGCGCTCCAGAGACGCCAGGGAGCGCGCCAGCACCTTGGCGGTTTCCTCGCCTACGTCGGGAATGCCCAAGGCGTAGATAAACCGCGCCAGGGTCGGGGTCTTGCTGTTTTCGATGGCGGTGATCAGCTTTTTGCTGGAAATATCGGCAAAGCCTTCCAGGTCGATGATCTGCTCGTACTTGAGCGTGTAGAGGTCGGCCGGCGAGCCGATGAGCTTTTCATCCACCAGTTGCTCGATGGTCTTGTCGCCCAGGCCGTCGATGTCCATGGCGCGGCGCGAAACGAAATGGATAATCGCCTGCTTAAGCTGGGCGCCACAGGCCAGACGGCCGACGCAACGGTACACCGCGCCTTCGCTGACGGTTTCCTTGCCCTTGCTGCGCTTGACCAGTTGCGTGCGCTCCACATGGGAGCCACACACCGGGCAGCTTTCGGGGATCTGCACCGCGCGGGCATTTTCCGGGCGGCGCTCGGGGACGACCGACACGACCTGCGGAATCACATCACCGGCGCGGCGGATGATCACGGTGTCGCCGATCATCAGCCCCAGGCGCGCAACTTCATCCATATTGTGCAACGTGGCGTTGGACACGGTCACACCCGCGACCTTGACCGGTTTAAGTCGCGCGACCGGCGTGACGGCACCGGTACGGCCGACCTGGAATTCCACGTCGAGCAGTTCGGTCAGTTCTTCCATGGCCGGGAACTTATGCGCGATGGCCCAGCGCGGTTCGCGGGCGCGGAACCCCAACTCGCGCTGGGAGGCGATGCTGTTGACCTTGAATACGACACCGTCGATTTCATACGGCAGGCTGTTACGCCGCTCGCCGATGTCGCGGTAGTAATCCAGACAATCCTGGATACCCTTGGCCAGTTTCAGCTCGTGGCTGATCGGCATGCCCCACTTCTTCAGTTGTTGCAGGTTGCCGATATGGGTATCACTGATGTCGGTGGTCACACCGTAGCAGCAGAACTCCAACGGGCGGCTGGCAGTGATCTTCGAGTCCAGCTGGCGCAGGCTACCGGCAGCGGCGTTACGCGGGTTGGCGAAGGTCTTGCCGCCGACGTCCAGTTGCGAGGCATTGAGCCGTTCGAAACCGGCCTTGGACATGAACACTTCACCCCGCACTTCCAGGGTCGCCGGCCAGCCGCTGCCGTGCAGCTTCAACGGAATATTGCGCACGGTGCGTATGTTGACGCTGATGTCTTCGCCGGTGGTGCCGTCGCCACGGGTGGCACCGCGCACCAGCTCGCCGTCCTGATACAGCAGGCTGACCGCCAGGCCATCGAGCTTCGGTTCGCAGCTGTACTCCACCGCTGCCCCGCCGCCAAACAGATCGCCCACCGGCAGGTCGAGCCCTTCGGTCACCCGGCGATCAAATTCGAGCATAGTGGTTTCATCGAAGGCATTGCCGAGGCTGAGCATCGGAATGTCGTGCTTGACCTGGGTGAACGCCGACAACGCCGCACTGCCGACCCGCTGCGTCGGTGAATCACGCGTGACCAGGTCCGGGTGCTCGGCCTCCAGGGCCTTGAGCTCGTGGAACAGCCGGTCGTACTCGGCGTCCGGAATGCTCGGCTCGTCAAGGACGTGGTAACGGTAGTTGTGCTGATCCAGTTCAGCGCGCAGTTCGAGGATGCGGGTGTGGGCGGCGGTCATGGGTGTTCTCTCATAAAGCAAAAGAGCAGCCGAAGCTGCTCAATATGTTAGTGCACGGATTCTACAGACAACGCTTAAGATCGAACCTCAACGTTTCTGTGTCAGGGCGCGACGCTCGAACTCGACGATGCGCTGACGGTAGTGTTCGATGGTTTGCGCGGTCAAGACGCTGCGCTGGTCATCCTTGAGCTCGCCGTTCAGTTCCTGGGACAGCTTGCGGGCTGCCGCCACCATCACGTCGAACGCCTGTTTCGGGTGACGCGGGCCTGGCAGGCCGAGGAAGAAGCTCACGGCCGGGGTGCTGAACAGGTCGATATCGTCCAGGTCGAACGTACCCGGCTTGACCGCATTGGCCATGGAGAACAGCACTTCGCCGTTACCCGCCATGCTTTCGTGACGGTGGAAGATATCCATCTCGCCAAACCGCAGGCCGCTTTCCAGGATGTTCTGCAACAGGGCCGGGCCTTTGAAACCGGCGGCGTCGCGGCAGATCACGCTGATCACCAGCACTTCTTCGGCGGGCGGCTGATCGTTCACGGACTGGCGCGGCGCGTTCTTGCCCGCGTTTTCATCCGGGAAATCATCATCGCGGCTGCTGAAGCTCGGGCCTTCATCGACGTCGAGGTTCAGGTCACCCTGATGCGGCTCGGCCACGCCGGCGTTGGCGCGTTTGCCACGCTTGGAAGATGGCTCGCGGGCTTCACGCACTGGCGCGCTCATCGACGGCAAGTCGTGCTCGTCCAGTTGGGGTTCTTTATGGGTATCCAGCACGCGGGGCGGCCCCAGCAGCTCGGCGCTGCCGTCGTCGTCGGGCAAGTTGGACAGGTTGCGGTCCAGACGGAATTTGAGCTTGCCCTTGCCACCGCGCATTCGGCGCCAGCCATCAAAAAGAATACCGGCAATGACAATAATGCCGATGACGATCAGCCACTCGCGCAGACCGATTTCCATGTAATCCCGTGCCTCTAATAAAAAATGCTGAAAAATAAGGGGTTTAGCACCGTGCAAACCGCTTTAAAACGTGGCGCCAACTCTATGTTCTGACTGACGTTTTGCCCACGCATACGAAAAATTGACATTAAACTAGCACGACCAAAGATAACTTTACACCGTCTGTCAAAATGCCTTGAACAAATATGTCCATTTGCCACTTTCGCCAGACCGGTAAACCGTCTTACGGTGCGCTAAAAAAATTCTCTCGCGACAGGGTTCAAGACTCCACCATCGCCATCGCCTCTTCCACATCCACGGCCACCAAACGCGAACAGCCCGGCTCATGCATCGTTACCCCCATCAACTGATCAGCCATTTCCATGGCGATCTTGTTGTGGGTGATATAGATGAACTGCACGGTCTGGGACATCTCTTTGACCAACCGCGCGTACCGTCCAACGTTAGCGTCATCCAGCGGAGCGTCAACTTCATCGAGCATGCAGAACGGCGCCGGGTTCAACTTGAAGATGGCAAATACCAGGGCCAATGCGGTCAGGGCTTTCTCGCCGCCGGACAACAAATGGATGGTGCTGTTCTTTTTGCCCGGAGGCCGCGCCATGATCGTTACCCCTGTATCGAGTAGATCTTCGCCCGTCAGTTCCAAGTAAGCGCTGCCACCGCCGAAAACTTTTGGGAATAAGGCCTGTAAACCGCCATTAATCTGATCAAAGGTATCTTTGAAGCGGTTACGGGTTTCCTTGTCGATCTTGCGGATCACGTTTTCCAAGGTGTCCAGGGCTTCCACCAGGTCGGCGTCCTGGGCGTCCAGATAACGTTTACGCTCGGATTGCTGCTGGTATTCGTCGATGGCGGCGAGGTTGATCGCGCCGAGTCGTTGGATACGTGCAGCAATGCGCTCAAGTTCTTCTTCGGCGTCTTTCTCGTTGGCCTGGGCGGTCAGGGTGTTAAGCACGCCGTGCAGGTCATAGCCGTCTTCCAGCAATTGGTCCTGGAGGGTCTTGCGGCGCACGGTCAGGGCTTGCCATTCCATGCGCTGTTGTTCGAGCTGGCCGCGGATCAGCTGGGATTGCTGCTCGGCCTGGGTCCGGCGTTTTTCGGCGTCGCGCAGTTCGCGGTCGGCGTCTTCCAGGGCGATCTGTGCGGTCTTGAGTTCTTCGTCGACGGTCATGCGTTTGTCGAGCAACTCTTCGAGCTTGAGGCGCAACTCTTCCAGCGGCGCCTCGCCTTCTTCCAGGTTGAGGCTCAGTTGCTCGCGCTTTTCGGTCAGGCGCTCGGACTGCATCTCCAGGCGCTCAAGGGCCTGGGCCGTGGACGCGTGCTGGGCCTTGAGCGACCCTAAGCGTACCGCCAACTGGTGAGCGTGGTCCTTGTGCTGCCGCGCTTCCTGGCGCACGCGGTCAAGGCGCTCGCGCAGGCTGTCGCGCTGGGCCAGCAGCAATTCGCGCTGCTCGGTGTCCAGCGCCATGCTGTCGAGGGCTTCCTGCAACTGCAGGCGGGCTTCGCCGATCTGTTCGTGTTCGAGGGCGCGTTGCTCGCCCATCTCGGCAACTTCTTCGTCCAGACGGGTGCGGCGCAGGGTCAGTTGCTCGACCTTGGCTTTGCTCGCGGAGAGCTGGGCTTTCAATTCGCCTTGCTGGCGCGCTTCGTCCTGCAACAGGCGGCGCAGGTGTTCACGACCGGTCTCTTGCTGGCGCTGGGTGGCCCGCAGGGTTTGCAGTTCGGTTTCCAGGCTCTCCAACGTGGCTTCGCGCTCTTCACGCTCGGCGATCAGGTTGACGATTTCCTGGCCACGGGCCAGAACACCGCTTTCCGCTTCACTGGCGCGCCGTACACGCAGGAAATGGCGCCCCACCCAATAGCCGTCGCGGCTGATCAGGCTTTCGCCGGCCGCCAGCTGGCCGCGCTGGGCCAGGGCCTGCTCAAGAGATTCGACCGGCTTGACTTGGCCGAGCCACGGCGACAGATCAATCGCCGCCTCAACTTTATCCAGCAAACTGCCCGGCACCCGCGCGCCGTCAGCGGCCGGGCTGAGCAAACGCAAATCGCCCTGGGCAAAACCGGCCAGGTCAAAACCGCCAAAATCGTCCACCAGTACGGCTTGCAGGTCGGCGCCTAAAACGGTCTCTACCGCCAGCTCCCAACCGGCTTCAACTTTTAATCCTTCAGCCAGGCGCGGGCGTTCGGCCAGGTGCTGGTCGCGCAGCCATTCGGCGGTACCGGTGCCTGGGTCCAAAGCGGCTTGCTGCAACGCCTCAAGGGATGCCAGGCGGCCATTGAGCCGCTGCAAATCCCCCTGGGCCTGTTGCTGAGCCTGGGTCGCCTGTTGCAGTTGCTGACGCAATTGCTCCAGGCGCTCCACTTGTTGTTCTTCGCTGGCTTCCAGTTCCTCCAGCGTCATTTCGCTTTCGGCCAGTTGTTCGCTCAGCTCCATGATCGCCGCGTCTTCCGGGTCGGCGGCGAGCAACACGCGCTCTTCCTGCAGACGCCGCTGGCGCTCGGCCAGGCGCTCCATGCTGGTTTCCAGCTGTTGGATGCGTGACTGCTGCACCTCGGCCTGGCGGCGTGGCTCGGCGGACTTCAGGTTGAAGGTGTCCCACTGTTCCTGCCAGCCGTGCATGGTGGTTTCGGCTTCTTCCAGGGCGGCGGCGGCTTCTTCGGCGGCGGCGCTGGTGAGTTCCTGCTCGGGCGTGAGCATGTCCAGCTCTTCGCCGAGGGTCAGCAGCAACGTGCGATCGTGTCCCAGGTGCGATTCGGTTTCCAGGCGCGCGCGCTCGGCTTCCTTCAGGTCATCCTGCAATTGGCGCAGGCGCTGCTGACCGTGCTGGATGCTCTGCTCCACGCGAGCAATGTCGCCACCCACCGAATAGAAACGGCCTTGCACCAGATTGAAGCGCTCGGACAGGTCATGGTGGCCGTCACGCAGGCGCTCGATGCTGGCGTCAGCATTGCGCTGCTCGGCCACCAAGGCTTCGAAGCTGATTTCCTGGGTGCCGATGATCGCTTCGCGCTGCCCCACCTGGTCATTCAGCGCCTGCCAGCGCAGGGCCGAGAGTTGCGCCTTGAGCTGGCGCTCCTCGCCTTTGTATTCCTGGTACTTCTCGGCGGCCTGGGCCTGGCGGTGCAGGCGCTCCAATTGGCGCTCCAGCTCTTCACGCAGGTCGGTCAGGCGGGCGAGGTTCTCGTGGGTGCGGCGGATACGGTTTTCGGTCTCGCGGCGGCGCTCCTTGTACTTGGAGATACCGGCCGCTTCCTCGATAAAGTTACGCAGGTCTTCGGGCTTGGCTTCGATCAGCTTGGAGATCATGCCCTGCTCGATGATCGAGTAGCTGCGCGGGCCCAGGCCTGTGCCGAGGAAGATATCGGTGATGTCCCGACGGCGACACTTGGTGCCGTTGAGGAAGTAGCTGTTCTGGCTGTCGCGGGTCACTTTGCGGCGGATCGAAATTTCCGCGTAGGCCGCGTACTCGCCGATCAACGTGCCGTCGGAGTTATCGAACACCAGTTCGATGCTCGCCTGGCTCACCGGCTTGCGGCTGGTTGAGCCGTTGAAGATGACGTCGGTCATCGACTCGCCACGCAGGTTTTTAGCCGAGCTCTCGCCCATCACCCAGCGTACGGCGTCGATGATGTTCGACTTGCCGCAACCATTGGGCCCGACCACCGCCGCCATGTTACTGGGGAAGTTGACCGTGGTCGGGTCGACGAAGGATTTAAACCCCGCCAGTTTGATGCACTTGAGCCGCACGCTTAGGCGTCCGCCAACGCAGCGATGACCAGCGAGGAACTGCGCTGGCAGTAAGCCGACAGCACGAGGCGAATCTGCGGCAGGTCACGGGCGAGTACGGCGGCGAGCAATTGCTCGAACAGCGCCAGGTACTCGCTCATGGACGCCTTGCGTTGATCCAGGGCCAGGTAATAAGCACGGTTCATCGCCGGCTGCAGGTTCTCGACCGTCTCCTGCAGATACGGGTTGTTGGCGAAGGGGTACGCGGCGCGCATCACATTGAAGCACTCTTCGACGAAGGCGCGGATGTCCTGGCGCTCGAAATTGGTCACCAGGCGCTGTTGGATCTGCACAAAGGGCGCCATGTCCACCTGGGTCTGCCAGCCTTGGGCAACCGCATTGCCCAGGAGGATGTACAACTCGCTCATCAAGGTGCACAGGCTCTGCACTTTGTGCGCGGTGAGTTCGGTAACGTGGGCGCCACGGCGCGGCAGGATCGCGATCAGGTGACGGCGCTCGAGGATCAGCAAGGCTTCGCGCACGGAACCACGGCTGACATTGAGTGCCAGCGTGACCTTTTGCTCCTGGATCCGCTCCCCAGGCTTGAGATCGCCGCGAATGATGCGTTCGGCGAGGTGGTGAGCAATTTGCTCGGCGAGACTGTCCGGCGCCTTGAACGTCATGTTTTCCCTTCAAAATCTTCTATCGATACAAGCGCGGCAGTGTAGCGCATTGGCCCGCTGATGGCGCTACGCCCACGGCGGCGAATTTGGCATGAAATAAGCAACGTTGAACACCCAAAAGCCTTTAAAAACACCGGTTCCAGAAGACTGAACCATAATTGAAAGTGTTGTGACTGCATTTTCTTGACCCTTAAGTCAGAAAACCATTGACCGAAAAGTCAGACATGACTAGATTCGGCGCAAAGCGGTTAACAACAATAATGAGTCTGCGAGGCCTTCCGTGATCCAGTTTTTACTTAACCAGGAACTCCGTAGCGAGCACGCCCTGGACCCCAACCTGACCGTGCTCAACTATTTGCGTGAGCACCTGGGCAAATCCGGTACCAAGGAAGGCTGCGCGAGCGGCGATTGCGGTGCGTGCACTGTGGTGGTCGGCGAACTGCACACGGATGACCAAGGCACCGAGCAGATTCGTTATCGCAGCCTCAATTCCTGCCTGACCTTTGTGTCATCGCTGCACGGCAAACAACTGATCAGCGTCGAAGACCTCAAGCACCAGGGCCAACTGCACAGCGTGCAACAGGCCATGGTCGAGTGCCACGGGTCGCAATGTGGCTTTTGCACCCCCGGTTTTGTGATGTCGTTGTTTGCCCTGCAAAAGAACAGTGACGCCCCCGACAGCCAGAAAGCCCATGAAGCCCTGGCCGGCAACCTGTGCCGCTGCACCGGTTATCGCCCAATTCTCGCCGCCGCCGAGCAGGCCTGCTGCAACAAGCCCCAGGACCAGTTCGACAGCCGGCAAGCTGAGACCATCGCCCGCCTTAAAGCCATCGCACCGACGCAAACCGGTGAACTCAACAGCGGCGACAAACGCTGCCTGGTGCCGCTCACCGTCGCTGACCTGGCCGACCTCTACGACGCCTACCCGCAAGCCCGCCTGCTGGCCGGTGGCACCGACCTGGCGCTGGAAGTCACCCAGTTCCACCGCACGCTGCCGGTGATGATCTACGTCGGCAACATTGAGGAAATGAAGCGCATCGAACACTTCGACGACCGCCTGGAAATCGGCGCCGCCGCCGCCCTCTCCGACTGCTACAACGCGCTGCACCACGCCTACCCGGACTTCGGCGAACTGCTGCACCGCTTCGCCTCCCTGCAGATCCGTAACCAGGGCACCCTCGGTGGCAACATCGGCAACGCTTCGCCGATTGGTGATTCGCCGCCGCTGCTGATCGCTCTCGGCGCGCAGATTGTGCTGTGCAAGGGCGAGACACGCCGCACCCTGGCGCTCGAAGACTACTTCATCGACTACCGCGTCACCGCCCGCCAGGACAGCGAGTTCATCGAGAAGATCATCGTGCCGAAGGGCCACGCGTTGTTCCGTGCCTACAAGGTGTCCAAGCGCCTGGACGATGATATTTCCGCCGTCTGCGCCGCGTTCAACCTGAAGATCGACAACGGCGTGATCCGCGAGGCCCGCGTTGCGTTCGGCGGCATGGCCGCCACGCCCAAACGCGCCAAAAGCTGCGAAGCCGCGTTGGTCGGCGCCACGTGGAACAGCGCCACCGTGGAGAAAGCCTGCGCCGCCCTGGCCGAGGATTTCACCCCGCTGTCGGACTTCCGCGCCAGCAAGGAATACCGCCTGCTCAGCGCGCAGAACCTGCTGCGCAAATACTTCATCGAACTGCAAACGCCGCACATCGAGACTCGGGTGACCGCTTATGTCTAACCATCACGCCGTCGTTAAAACCCAGGCCGAGCTTACCGAGCTGTTCGCCCAGGACCTTACCTCCGGGGTCGGCCGCAGCGTCAAGCATGACAGCGCTGCCAAACACGTGTCCGGTGAAGCGCAGTACATTGATGACCGCCTGGAATTCCCCAATCAGTTGCACCTGTATGCACGCATGTCCGACCGCGCCCACGCGAAAATCATCAGCATCGACACCGCGCCCTGCTACGCCTTCGATGGCGTGCGCATTGTCATCACCCATGAAGATGTGCCGGGCCTGAAAGACATTGGCCCGTTGATGCCCGGCGATCCGTTGCTGGCCATCGACACCGTGCAGTTTGTTGGCCAAGTGGTGCTGGCGGTGGCCGCCCGCGACCTGGAAACCGCACGCAAGGCAGCGATGGCCGCGGTGATCGAATACGAAGACCTGGAACCGGTGCTGGACGTGGTCGAGGCCTTTCGCAACAAACATTTCGTGCTGGACAGCCACACCCATCAGCGCGGAGATTCGGCCGGCGCACTGGCGACCGCGAAACATCGTATCCAGGGCACTCTGCACATCGGCGGCCAGGAACACTTCTACCTGGAAACCCAGATTTCTTCGGTGATGCCCACCGAAGACGGCGGCATGATCGTTTACTGCTCCACGCAGAACCCCACCGAAGTGCAGAAGCTGGTGGCCGAAGTGCTGGACGTGTCGATGAACAAGATCGTGGTCGACATGCGCCGCATGGGCGGCGGTTTCGGCGGCAAGGAAACCCAGGCCGCCAGCCCGGCATGCCTGTGCGCGGTGGTGGCGCGCCTGACCGGCCAGCCGACCAAGATGCGCCTGCCGCGCGTCGAAGACATGTTGATGACCGGCAAGCGCCACCCCTTCTACATCGAATACGACGTGGGCTTCGACGATAGCGGCCGCCTGCACGGAATCAACCTGGAACTGGCGGGTAACTGCGGCTGTTCACCGGACTTGTCCAACTCGATTGTCGACCGCGCGATGTTCCACGCCGACAACTCGTATTACCTGGGTGATGCCACCGTCAACGGTCATCGCTGCAAGACCAACACCGCCTCCAACACCGCCTATCGCGGCTTCGGGGGCCCGCAAGGCATGGTTGCCATCGAGGAAGTGATGGACGCCATCGCCCGTCACCTGGCACTCGACCCGCTGGCGGTGCGCAAGGCCAACTATTACGGCAAGACCGAGCGCAACGTCACCCACTACTACCAGACCGTCGAGCACAACATGCTCGAAGAGATGACCGCCGAGCTGGAAGCCAGCAGCCAATACGCCGAGCGCCGCGAAGCCATCCGCCGGTACAACGCCCACAGCCCGATCCTGAAAAAAGGCCTGGCGTTGACCCCGGTGAAATTCGGTATTTCGTTTACCGCCAGCTTCCTCAACCAGGCCGGCGCGTTGATCCATATCTACACCGACGGCAGCATCCACTTGAACCACGGCGGCACCGAGATGGGCCAGGGCTTGAACACCAAGGTCGCGCAGGTGGTGGCCGAGGTGTTCCAGGTCGAAATCGACCGCGTGCAGATCACCGCCACCAACACCGACAAGGTGCCCAACACCTCGCCGACCGCGGCGTCCAGCGGTGCCGACTTGAACGGCAAGGCCGCGCAGAACGCCGCCGAAACCATCAAGCAACGCCTGGTGGAGTTCGCCGCCCGCAAATACGACGTGAGCGAAGCCGATGTGGAGTTCCGCAACGGTCATGTGCGAGTGCGTGAGCAGATCCTGTCCTTCGAGGCGCTGATCCAGCAGGCGTATTTCGCCCAGGTCTCGCTGTCGAGCACCGGGTTCTACAAGACCCCGAAAATCTTCTACGACCGCAGCCAGTCACGGGGTCGGCCGTTCTATTACTACGCGCTCGGCGCGGCGTGCTGCGAAGTGATCGTCGACACCCTCACCGGCGAATACAAGATGCTGCGCACCGACATCCTCCACGACGTGGGCGCCTCGCTGAACCCGGCCATCGACATCGGCCAGGTCGAAGGCGGTTTTATCCAGGGCATGGGCTGGCTGACCATGGAAGAGCTGGTGTGGAACAACAAGGGCAAGCTGATGACCAACGGCCCGGCCAGCTACAAGATCCCGGCAGTGGCAGACATGCCGCTGGACCTGCGGGTGAAGCTGGTGGAAAACCGCAAGAACCCCGAAGACACGGTGTTCCATTCCAAGGCCGTGGGCGAGCCGCCGTTCATGCTCGGGATTGCATCGTGGTGCGCGATCAAGGATGCGGTGGCGAGCCTGGGTGAGTATCGCCATCAGCCCAAGATTGATGCGCCGGCGACGCCGGAGCGGGTGTTGTGGGGTTGCGAACAAATGCGCCAATTGACTGTGGCGAAGGTGGTTGAGGCTGATACCGAGATGGCTTCGCTTTAGATCGAGGCGCCGCCATCGGGAGCAAGCCCCCTCCCACCTTTAGAACTGCGAATACATTCCAGTGTGGGAGGGGGCTTGCCTCCGATAGCGGTCTGACAGACACCACAAGAGGTGACTATGAACAATTGGATCAGCGCCCTCGCCGACCTGCAAAACAGCGGCGAACCCTGCGTCCTGGTGACCATCATCGAAGAGCTCGGCTCCACACCGCGCAATGCCGGTTCCAAGATGGTGATCAGCGCCACCCAGACCTTCGACACCATCGGCGGCGGGCACCTGGAATACAAGGCGATGCAGATCGCCCGCGACATGCTCGTGCGTGGCCAGCAGAACACCCACCTGGAGCGCTTCAGCCTGGGCGCGAGCCTGGGCCAGTGCTGCGGTGGCGTGACCGTGTTGCTGTTCGAACCCATGGGCCAAGTGCAAGCGCAGATTGCCGTGTTTGGCGCCGGCCACGTGGGGCGTGCGCTGGTGCCGTTGCTGGCAAGCCTGCCGTGCCGGGTGCGCTGGATCGATTCGCGTGACCAGGAATTTCCGGAACATATCCCGCAAGGCGTGCGTAAAATCGTCAGCGAAGAACCGGTCGACGAAATTGCCGACTTGCCGGTGGGCAGTTACTGCATCGTCATGACCCACAATCACGCGCTGGACCTCGAACTGACCGCCGCCCTGCTCAAGCGCAATGACTTTGCCTACTTCGGCCTGATCGGTTCGAAGACCAAACGCGTCAAGTTCGAACACCGCCTGCGCGACCGTGGTTTCGACGCCGCGCAATTGCAACGCATGCGCTGCCCCATGGGCCTCACCGAGGTGAAGGGCAAGTTGCCGGTGGAGATCGCCATCTCCATCGCCGGCGAAATCATCGCCACTTATAACGCGAATTTCGGCCAGCACACTGCCGGCGACGAACCCATTGCCAAACTGCTTGTGGCTTCGCGCCGCAGCCAAGCTTTGACTTCTTTTGCCAAGAATTGAGACGACCATGCCTTTGACCCGCAAAGCCTACCGTGCCGCCCTTCTGCACAGCCTCGCCGACCCCGCTGAAGTGGGCATCGAAGCCTCCTACGAGTATTTCGAAGACGGCCTGCTGGTCATCGAAAACGGCCAGATCAGCGCCGTCGGCCACGCCAGCGACTTGCTGCCGACCCTGCCCGCCGATATCGATATCACCCATTACCAGGACGCGCTGATCACCCCCGGCCTGATCGACACCCATATCCACCTGCCGCAAACCGGCATGGTCGGCGCGTATGGCGAGCAGTTGCTGGATTGGCTCAACACCTACACCTTCCCGTGCGAAAGCCAGTTCGCCAACAAGGCGCACGCCGAAGAAGTCGCGGATATTTTCATCAAGGAACTGCTGCGCAACGGCACCACCACCGCGTTAGTGTTCGGCAGCGTGCATCCGCAATCGGTGAATGCGTTTTTCGAAGCGGCCGAAAAGCTCGACCTGCGCATGATCGCCGGCAAGGTGATGATGGACCGCAACGCGCCGGACTATCTCACCGACACCGCCGAATCCGGCTATCAGGAAAGCAAAGCACTGATCGAGCGCTGGCACGGCAAGGGCCGCCTGCACTATGCGGTGACGCCACGCTTTGCGCCGACCAGCACGCCGGAGCAACTGGCGCTGGCCGGGCAACTGCTGGGCGAATACCCGGATCTGTACATGCAGACGCACATCAGTGAGAACAAGCAGGAAGTGGAATGGGTGAAGGAACTGTTCCCGGAGCGCACGGGCTACCTGGATGTGTACGACCACTACAAACTGCTGGGCGAGCGCTCGGTGTTTGCCCATGGCGTGCACCTGTGTGATGACGAATGCGCACGGCTGGCGGAAACAGGTTCGGCGATCGCGTTCTGCCCAACCTCGAACTTCTTCCTCGGCAGCGGTTTGTTCAACCTGCCGATGGCTGAGAAACACAAACTGAATGTGGGCCTGGGCACTGACGTGGGCGGCGGTACCAGTTTTTCGCTGCTGCAAACCCTGAACGAAGCGTACAAAGTCATGCAGTTGCAGGGTGCACGGTTGAGCCCGTTCAAATCGCTGTACCTGGCCACCCTGGGTGGCGCGCGGGCGCTGCGATTGGAAGACAAGATCGGTACGTTGCAACCGGGCACGGATGCGGACTTTCTGGTGCTGGACTACAACGCCACGCCGCTGCTGAGCTACCGCCTGAAGCAGGCGAAGAACATTGCCGAGACGTTGTTTGTGTTGATGACGCTGGGGGATGATCGGACGGTGTTGCAGACGTATGCAGCCGGGCAATTGGTGCACCAGCGCTAATTCCACAAACACCCCAAAACAAATGTGGGAGGGGGCTTGCCCCCGATAGCAGAGTGTCAGTCTCTGGATTAATTGACTGATGCACCGCTATCGGGGGCAAGCCCCCTCCCACATTGTTGGTCGTATTTACAGCTTGATGGAAGAGCGACCTGGCTTTTTCGTCTGCAACAAATGCGAGAACACCGCATGCAAATCATCCGACGCACTTTCCTCATCGAGGTTGAGCTTGCTGTCGATATGGTCCATGTGGTGCATCATCAGGTTCACCGCCAGCGCCGCATCCCGTGCTTCGATCGCATCGATCAATTGGGTGTGTTCATCGTACGAACAGTGCGAGCGGTTGCCGCTTTCGTACTGGGCGATGATCAATGAGGTCTGGGACACCAGGCTGCGCTGGAAGCTGATCAACGGCGCGTTCTTCGCCGCTTCGGCCAGCTTGAGGTGGAATTCGCCGGAGAGGCGGATACCGGCACCGCGATCGCCACGGGAGAAGCTGTCGCGCTCGTCATTGACCATCTGACGCAGCTCGGCCAGTTGTTCGGCCGTTGCGTGCTGCACCGCCAATTCAGTGATCGCCCGCTCCACCAGACGCCGCGCGAGGAACACTTGGCGCGCTTCCTCGACGCTCGGGCTGGCCACCACCGCACCGCGATTGGGCCGCAGCAACACCACGCCTTCATGGGCCAGGCGCGACAGGGCGCGGCGAATGATGGTGCGACTGACGCCGAAAATTTCGCCCAGAGCCTCTTCACTCAACTTGGTACCGGGTGCCAGGCGTTGTTCGAGGATCGCCTCGAAGATATGCGCGTAGACGATATCGTCCTGGGTTCCGCTGCGACCGGCCTTGCCGGCTCGCGGTTGTTTCTTGAGAGGTTGCAACTGTTCGTTCATGGGCACTCGGGTTTGGAGAACGGCGGCGAATTAACGGTAATACGGCAACGGCGTGTCGCTGGCAAGTATCACCTAAAAACAGGGCACATTGTACACAACCGGATGCGCCAACACACTGTACGGCTGTTTGCGGCGCCGGCTGTATTGCAATGACTTGTCAGGTTTGAGTTTAGGCTTGAATCCGTGCCGCCACCGGCAAACTTCCAGGTAAAAGGAACACCGCTCCATGACCGACGCCACCCAAGCGCCTTTGCGCCCGCTGGCCGACACTTCTGCGTCGGCCGTCGTCGCCGGCTTCATCGCCATGATGACCGGCTACACCAGCTCCCTGGTCCTGATGTTTCAGGCCGGACAAGCCGCCGGTTTGACCACGGCGCAGATTTCTTCCTGGATCTGGGCGATTTCCATCGGCATGGCGGTGTGCAGCATCGGCCTCTCGCTGCGCTATCGCACGCCCATCACCATCGCCTGGTCGACGCCGGGCGCGGCGCTGCTGATCACCAGCCTGGGCGGTGTGAGTTATGGCGAGGCCATTGGTGCCTACATTACGTGCGCCGTGCTGGTGACGATTTGCGGGTTGACCGGCAGCTTTGAAAAACTGGTCAAGCGCATCCCGGCATCGCTGGCAGCCGCCTTGCTGGCGGGGATTCTGTTCAAGATCGGCAGCGAGATCTTCGTCGCCGCGCAGCATCGCACCGGGCTGGTGCTGGGGATGTTCTTCACCTACCTGGTGATCAAGCGCCTGTCGCCGCGTTATGCGGTGCTGGCCGCGCTGCTGATCGGCACCGCCTTGTCGGGGTTGATGGGGCTGTTGGACTTCAGCGCTTTTCACCTGGAAGTGGCGACGCCGGTATGGACCACGCCACACTTCTCGTTGGCGGCGACCATCAGCATCGGCATCCCGTTGTTTGTGGTGGCGATGACGTCGCAGAACATGCCCGGCGTCGCGGTGCTCAGGGCCGACGGCTATAACGTGCCCGCCTCACCCTTGATCACCGCCACGGGCCTGGCCTCCCTGGTGCTGGCGCCCTTCGGCTCCCACGGTATCAACCTCGCGGCGATCAGCGCGGCGATCTGCACCGGGCCGCATGCCCATGAGGACCGCAACAAGCGCTATACCGCGGCGGTGTGGTGCGGGGTGTTCTACGGGATTGCAGGGGTGTTCGGCGCGACCTTGGCGGCCTTGTTCGCGGCCTTGCCCAAGGAACTGGTGCTGTCGATTGCAGCGTTGGCGTTGTTTGGCTCGATCATCAATGGCTGGAGTATCGCCATGAATGAGCCGAAGGAACGGGAAGCGGCGCTGATCACCTTTATGGTCACGGCGTCTGGCTTGACGCTGTTTTCCATCGGCTCGGCGTTCTGGGGGATTGTGGCGGGGGTGTTGACGCTGCTGATTCTGAATGGGCGCAAGGCATAAAAAAACGGCGACCCTGAGGTCGCCGTTTTTTTAGTATCACTTAGCCGCGTTGATCGGCTTTTCCGGATACCAAACGTCCAGCAGCGGGCTGACTTCAGCGCTTTTCAGTTCGCTGCGGCCTTTGAGCCAGCTTTCAACAGCTGCGCGCTGTTCTTCGTTGACCGAGCCACGCTTCTGCAGGCAAACCAGACCGAAGTCATCGCCGCCGACATAGCCCAGACCATTGGCTTCCATGGCTTCTTTGATGAATGCTTCGAGGAAAGCATCGGTAGCTTCTTCACTCAGGCCTTCGTTGAAGTCCAGGTTCAGTTCGAAACCCAGCTCTTGAAATTCATCAACGCACAGTTTTTTGCGCAGACGCTGGGAACGGTTAGTCGCCATTGGAACAATCCTCATAAGTAATAACGGGCGGCACTTTAGCAGTTTAAGGCGGCGATTGCCCGACTCTCTGGGACAGGCGGCCATTTAGCGGTAAAAAAAACGTCCATAACCCGCTATCGTTCAGCTACAAGTGGCTACGCCTTGGGGCATAATGCCGACACTTTCATGACCATTGAGGGATTTTCTTATATACCCCTCGCCTTTTTCACCCTCCTCAGCAGTAGGGTTTTACTTCTTATGATCAAATCTTTGCGCTCCGTACTACTCGCCGGTTTCCTCCTTCCACTGGCTTTTTCCACCTCCGCTGCCCCCGTCAATAACACCCTGCCACCGAATGTTCAGCAGGCGCTTGCGAAAGCCAAGCTGCAAAACACCGCGCTGTCCCTGGTGATGATCCCCCTGAACGGCCCCGGCACGCCGACCGTGTTCAATGCCGACGTGTCGGTGAACCCGGCCTCGACCATGAAGCTGGTTACCACCTATGCGGCCCTGGAAATGCTCGGCCCCAACCACCAGTGGAAAACCGAGTTCTACACCGACGGCACCCTCAGCGGTGGCGTGCTGCACGGCAACCTGTACCTCAAGGGCGGCGGCGACCCCAAGCTGAACATGGAAAAACTCTGGCTGCTGATGCGCGACCTGCGCGCCAACGGCGTGCAGCAGGTCACCGGTGACCTGGTGCTGGACCGCAGCTTCTTCAACCAACCGCTGTTGCCCGAATTCAATGACGATGGCAACGACGAGAACAAACCGTTCCTGGTCAAGCCGGACGCGCTGTTGGTCAACCTCAAGGCCCTGCGCTTTGTGACCCGCAATGATTCCGGCCGGGTGCTGGTGTCGGTCGAGCCGCCGATTGCGAGCATTCGCATCGACAACCAGGTCAAGGTCTCCAACGCCAAGCAGTGCACCGGCGACGTACGTTACAACCCGGTCACCGCCGCCGATGGCAGCGTGACGGTGACGGTCAGCGGCCAGTTGGCCGATGGCTGCAGTTCGCAGACCTATCTGTCGTTGCTGGATCACGCCACCTACACGGCCGGTGCCGTCCGGGCGATCTGGAAGGAACTGGGCGGTACCATCCAGGGCCGTGATATCCAGGCGCCGGTGCCCAAGGATGCCAAAGTGCTGGCTCGGGCGTTTTCGCCGGACCTCGCGGAAATCATCCGCGACATCAACAAATACAGTAACAACACCATGGCCCAACAGCTGTTCCTGAGCCTGGGTGCGCAGTTTCGCAACGATGCCGACGGCGACGATGCCAAGGCCGCTCAACGCGTAGTGCGCCAGTGGCTGGCGAAAAAAGGCATCACCGCACCGCACCTGGTGATGGAGAACGGCTCCGGCCTGTCCCGTGCCGAACGGGTCAGCGCCCGCGAGATGGCCGCCATGCTGCAAGCGGCGTGGAAAAGCCCTTACGCGGCGGAGTACATCAGCTCGATGCCGATTGCCGGCACTGACGGCACCATGCGCAAACGCCTGAAAACCACCGCCATGCGCGGCGAAGCCCACGTCAAGACCGGCACCTTGAACACCGTGCGCGCCATCGCCGGGTTCAGCCGTGACAACAACGGCAATACCTGGGCCGTGGTGGCGATCCTCAACGATCCGAAGCCATGGGGCGCTTCGTCGGTGCTGGATCAAGTGCTGCTGGATTTATATCGCCAGCCAAAGGCAGTGGCGGCCGCTCCGGTCCTCTGAAACCGAGTGAGCAACTGTGGTGAGCCCGCTCACCACCACAATCCAGTGCATCACACACAATCCCGAGCACCACAACAATCCCGCGCATCACACAACAGGCCCGGTCAGCAAACCGGGGGCGCTTCGACCCGGTCGCGGCCGCCCTGCTTGGCCACGTACACCGCCGAGTCGGCGCGCAGCAACAGCCCGTCGATACCTTCATCCACCCGCCAACTGGCCACGCCAAAGCTGGCGGTGACAATGCCGACCGGCTCCATCGGCGCACTGCGCAGCGACGCCCACAACTCCGTCGCCAGGCTGTAGGCCTGCTCGCCGTCCGTGTGAGGGCACAGCACCATGAATTCCTCACCGCCCAGGCGGCAGAACACATCGGTGCGGCGCAGGCGCTGGCTGATGCGTTTGCACAGCTCCTGCAACACCCCATCGCCAACAGCATGCCCGTGCTGATCGTTGATACGCTTGAAGTGATCGATATCAAGCATGATCACCGACAATGCCCCCGAGGTGCGGTTGAGCCTCACCATCTCGGCCTTGAGGCGATCCTGGAAATAGCGGCGGTTGTGGATGCCGGTCAATGAGTCGGTGATGGACAGCGCGCGCAGCTCTTCCTCCACCCGTTTGAGATCGGAAATATCCGACACGTAGCCATGCCACAACGTGCCGCCTGCGGGTAACTCTTCCGGCGTCGCCTCGCCACGAATCCAGCGCAGGCCGCGTTGCGGCAACTGCACCCGGTACTCCTCGCGCCAATGACTCAACTGCAATGCCGACAAGCGAATCGAGGCGCGCACCCGTTCCGCGTCCAGCGGGTGGATACGCTCGAAGACCTTCTTCGCATCCTGCTGCAACACACCGGGCTCGATTTCATAGATGTCGCGCATGCCATCGCTGGCGTAGATGAATTTCCAGTTGTCCTGGGGCTCCAGGGTGAACTGGAAGATTCCGCCGGGGACATGGGCGCTGAGTTTTTTGAGCAGGCGATCCCTGGCAGCCAAGGCCTCGTAAGCGCGCTTTTGTTCGGTGATGTCCAGGTAAATCGCCAGGTGACCGATCCACAACCCATGGTCGTCCAGCAACACCGTGGCCAACATGTTCACCGTCAACGGGCTGCCGTCTTGGCGGATCAGGGTCCATTCACGGGCTTCGTGCAGGTTGTCAGGGCTTTCCACCAGCATGGCCTGGCTCGCCGGAATACGCTTGCCCAAGGCCACACTCAAGCTGGCCGCACGCACTTCCAACTCCGTCGCCAGGTGCAGGCTTTCCAGGGTATATGTCCCCACCACGTGCTCGGCCTGGAACCCCAGCATCTGTTCCGCACCGGCATTGAAGGTGTTGATGATGCCGCGCAGGTCGGTGGCAATAATCGCCACCTGCGTGGCCGCGTTGAGCACGCTGCGCAACTGACCATGGGCACCGCGCAACTCCTGCTCGCGCAGACGCAGTTGTACGGTACGTTGCTCAACCAATTTCAACGCGCGCTGGCGTTGGCTCACCAGCATATAGAGCAAGGCGCTGAGCAGCAGGCTGAGCAGGCCGCCCATGGTCAAGACAGTGGACAGCGAAGAGTGGTTCGCTTGGTCGAACACCTGGCTCGGACGCAGGCTCAAGGCGTACACGTGATCGCCCAAGGTGAGACGACGCGCGCCGACCAGGTCACTGTCGGACACAACCGTGCCGGACTCGAAGAGCACGCGCTTTTGCAGGTCGGAGGTATCGACTATCTGCATCGTCAGGTTGTCCCGGTCGGGCTTGGGCAAACCGTCGGCCACCAGCTGGCGCATGCTGATCACCGCCATCACGTAGCCATAGGGCTCATTCTGGGACTGTTCGGATGTGGGCAGGCGGCTCACCGGCGCGACCAGTAAAACCCCGGTGGAATAAGCCGGCTCGACCCCCACTAATTGCATCGGCTGAGAGACCGCCAGCTTGCCGGTCTTCTGCGCACGCTCAAGGGCCGAGCGCCGCACCGGCTGGGCCAGCAGATCAAGGCCCAGCGGCGCGCCCAGCAAGCTTTGAGTCTGGCTGTACAGCACCGGCACGTATTCATCGCGCTCGGGCGCAGGCGCCAGTTCACCGGCCGAATTCAATTCACGGATAACAAAGGGTGTGCCGCGCTGGTCGGACACCGTCTGCTCAAATTGCTCGCGCTGCTCGCGATACACGCGGGGCGCCCAGGAGTAAGCACGGGCGCGCAACAACAATGGCAGGGCAAATCCATCAAACTCTTCGCGGGACACCTCGTCGGAATTGACGAAGAAACGCCGCAGGCTGTTGAGGCGTTGCTCCTGGTCTTCGAAGCGTTCCTGCAAGCGGGTATAACGTTCGTTGACCAGCAACTGAAAGCGCTGGCGCACCTGTTGCTGATAAAGGTCGGACGCGGCCCAGGCGACGATTGCCGTCAGGGTGAACCCTGCCAGCAACACCACCAATGCCACCAGCCAAGCCGACGCCTGCTCACTGATAAAGCCTAGGATTTTCGGGCGGACGGCTTGCAACGGCATAGGCAACACTCACAACGCCAGCGTGCGGGGGGTGTCACTTTGGCTAGGCCTTAAGTTATAGCTACCGACCCAGCGTTTGACCAGCGTAAAAAAGCCGCAAGGCCGGAATAATCCAGGCTTGCGGCTTTGGGTGACGGCGATCAGCGCGCGGTGATTTTCCACGCCCGGTGGATCTTCGCGTTACGCGCGAAATCCGGGTCGAGGGTCTTGTCGCTGATTTCCTCGACCGCATAGCGCTCGCTGAGGTTGTCCTCGAGCACAAACTTGCGGAAGTTGTTCGAGAAGTACAGCACGCCACCCGGCGCCAGGCGGGCCATGGCCAAGTCGAGCAACTGCACGTGGTCGCGCTGTACGTCGAAGATGCCTTCCATGCGCTTGGAGTTGGAGAAGGTCGGCGGGTCGATGAAGATCAGGTCGAACTCATCACGGCTGGCCTCCAGCCACGCCATCACGTCACCCTGCTCCAGACGGTTCTTGTCGGAGAAACCGTTGAGGGAGAAGTTGCGACGCGCCCAGTCCAGGTAAGTCTTGGACAAATCGACGCTGGTAGTGCTGCGCGCGCCGCCCTTGGCCGCGTGCACGCTGGCGGTGGCGGTGTAGCAATACAGGTTGAGGAAGCGCTTGCCGGCCGCTTCCTTCTGGATGCGCATGCGCATCGGGCGGTGGTCGAGGAACAGGCCGGTGTCCAGGTAGTCGGTGAGGTTGACCAGCAGCTTCACGCCGCCTTCGCTGACTTCAGTGAACTTGCCCTGGGCGCTCTGGCGCTCGTACTGCTTGGTGCCGCTCTGACGCTCGCGACGCTTGACCACCACACGGCTCTTGTCGATGTTCAGCGCCTGGGGAATCGCCGCCAAGGCATCGAACATACGCGCGGAGGCTTTTTCCGGGTCAATGGACTTCGGTGCGGCGTATTCCTGTACGTGGACCCAATCGTGGTACAGGTCGATGGCCATGGAATATTCCGGCATGTCGGCGTCGTACACACGGTAGCAATCCACGCCTTCACGCTTGGCCCACTTGCCCAGCAGCTTGAGGTTCTTCTGCAGGCGGTTGGCAAACATCTGCCCGCCTTCGCTCAGGCGCGCCTGCTCGACCACCGGTGCCGGGGCGGGTTTGATCGGGTTGCCGTTCTTGTTGTACTGACGCTCTTGCGGCTCGACCGGGGCTTGATCGTAAGCGGCTTGCTCACGCTCGGCCTGGCGCTGCTCCGGGGTGCGACGCTCGCCGGTGACAAACTGGTCAGGGTTGACCTTGATCAGCAGCAATTTGCACGGCAACGCGCCGTTCCAGAACGAATACTGTTTGTGACTGCGAATGCCCATGCGCTTGCCCAGATCCGGCGCGCCGGTGAACACCGCCGCCTCCCAGCCCATGCACGCCTGGCGCAAACGCTCGCCGAGGTTCTGGTAGAGGTACAACAGGCTGGCTTCATCACCCAGGCGCTCGCCGTACGGCGGGTTGCAGATGACCAGGCCTTTCTGGTTCTGGTCCGGGCGCGGCTCGAAGGTACCGACTTCGCCCTGGTACACCTTGATCCAGTGGCTCAGGCCGGCGCGCTCAATGTTGTTGCGCGCGGGTTGGATCAGCCGAGGATCAGCTTCATAGCCACGCACCCACAGTGGCGGCTTGTTCATGCCGATGGCCGCGCGCTCAGTCGCCTCAGTGTGCAGCTTCTTCCACAGCGCCGGGACGTGACCGAGCCAAGTGGTGAAGCCCCACAGTTCGCGATTCAGGTTGGGCGCCATGTCGGCAGCGATCATCGCGCCTTCGACCAGGAAGGTACCGACGCCGCACATCGGGTCGGTCAGCGCGCCGCCCTCGGCAGCAATGCGCGGCCAGCCCGAACGAATCAGGATCGCGGCGGCCAGGTTTTCCTTCAACGGTGCCGCGCCCTGCTGCAGGCGGTAGCCACGCTGATGCAGGCTGTGGCCGGACAGGTCGAGGGACAGGATGGCTTCGCCACGGTCCAGGCGCAGGTGGATGCGCAGGTCCGGGTTGATCTTGTCGATGGACGGGCGCTCGCCGGTCGGGGTGCGCAGCTTGTCGACGATCGCATCCTTGACCTTCAGCGCGCCGAAGTGGGTGTTGTCGATGCCAGAACCGTGGCCGCTGAACTCAACCGCCAGGGTGCCATCCGGCACCATGTGGTCGGCCCACTCGATATCCAGTACGCCGTGGTAGAGGTCTTCGGCGTCCTTCATCGGGAAGCGCTTAAGCACCAGCAGCACACGGTTGGCCAGTCGCGACCAGAGGCACAGGCGGTAGGCGGTTTCCATGTCGGCCATGCCGCGCACGGCCGAGGTGTGCTCGCGGGCTTCCTCAAGGCCAAGCCCGACGGCTTCCTCGATCAGCAGGCCTTCGAGGCCCTTGGGGCAAGTGAGGAAGAGTTCAAAACGGTCCGACATGGGGCAATCCAGGCTTTTCAGCAATAAATGAACGGGCGACGCATCGCCGGCTCGGTTTTCAATCAAGCACTTTTCTTGAAGAGTGCTCGCGTGGCACGAATGTGCCGTCCCACCCCGTCTAACGAGCCCTTGGGCCTTTATCGACGGGGCAGAGAGAGAATTTGCAGCAACAAAAAGAAATATTCCGACCCTTCGTCGAATAATAACCGACCGCAACGGGCGGACATTCTCACTAAAGGATTAAACCCATCCTCTTTGCAGGGTGCATCATAGCTGGCTTTGCCCAATAAAAGGGGCGAAAAGCCATCCCAGCTTATGGCTATAGCATCGTTATCGTTACGTGCTTATGACAAAACGATCATTGAATCCATGTGACCTATTGGTTAGAACTCAACACAGGTTGGCGCCGTAACGACGCCGACACCTAGGCTCGCCACGCCGGCAGCGAGCCCACCAACGGCAGAAAAACTCTGCCCGGCCTCAGACGAGGCCGAAGGATATCAAGACAGTCAACAAGTGAGGGAAACACCCTATGAGAAGACTTAAGCGTGATCCGTTGGAAAGAGCATTTTTACGCGGATATCAATATGGCGTTCATGGCAAATCCCGTGAGCTTTGCCCATTTACTCTACCGTCAGTACGCCAAGCCTGGATCAACGGCTGGCGAGAAGGACGCGGCGACAACTGGGACGGTATGACTGGCACTGCGGGCATCCACAGACTCAACGAACTTCACGCCGTCGGCTAATCAAGGGCAATAAATTCCGACACCACCACGAATATGTAACGACTTAACCACGCACGCCCTATCCAGGCGGCGGGCTTCGGCCCAGGGGCTCCTTTTGAGGAGCCCTTTTTAATGGGCGCTGTTTAGGGTTTCTCAGGCTTTGGGCAGGGCTGCAATCGCATCCACCGACTGGCGAATCAGTGCCGGCCCCTTGTAGATAAAGCCGGAGTACAACTGCACCAGGCTCGCGCCGGCAGCGATTTTCTCCGCCGCGTGTTTGCCTTCGGTAATACCGCCGACCGCGATGATCGGCAAGCGCCCGGCCAGCTCGGCAGCCAGTACCTTGACGATATGCGTGCTCTTGTCACGCACTGGCGCACCCGACAGGCCGCCCGCTTCGTCGCCATGGGCCAGGCCTTCGACACCGACGCGGCTGAGGGTGGTGTTGGTGGCGATGACTGCATCCATGCCGGAATCGACCAGGGCCTGGGCCACCAGTACGGTTTCTTCGTCGCTCATGTCCGGAGCAATCTTGATTGCCAACGGCACGCGCTTGCCATGGCGCACGGCCAGGTCTTCCTGGCGCTGGCGCAGAGCTTCGAGCAATTGCTTGAGCGAGTCGCCGAACTGCAGGCTGCGCAGGCCCGGGGTATTGGGTGAGCTGACGTTAACGGTGACATAGCTGGCGTGGGCGTAAACCTTGTCCAGGCAAATCAGGTAATCATCCACTGCACGCTCAACCGGGGTATCGAAATTCTTGCCGATATTGATGCCCAGGATGCCCTTGTACTTTGCCGCTTGAACCCGCGACAACAGATGATCAACGCCCAGGTTGTTGAACCCCATGCGGTTGATGATCGCCTCGGCTTCCGGCAGGCGGAAGATACGCGGCTTGGGGTTGCCCGGTTGTGGTCGCGGGGTCACGGTGCCGATCTCGACAAAGCCGAAACCCAACTGTGCAAAACCATCGATGGCCGCACCGTTTTTATCCAAGCCAGCCGCGAGCCCGACCGGGTTGGGGAAATCGAGCCCCATCACCGATACCGGCACCTTTGCCGGTGCCTTGCAAACCAGGCCATTGAGCCCCAGGCGACCACCGGCACCGATCAGGTCCAGGGACAGATCGTGGGAGGTTTCCGGGGAGAGTTTGAACAACAGCTGGCGGGCCAGGGTATACATGGGCGGGCTAGACTCGGATGGCGGCGAAAGGTGGCGGCGATTATAGCCGGGGTGATAGGGAGCGTGCGAGGCGTGAACCTCAATCGTCAGTAGCGATGCGCAACCAGTTGCTCATAATACGCCCAGATTTTCTGTGCATACTGCATGCGCAACGCCTCACGCTCGGGCCCGGCCCCCGTCCCTGCGTTATATGACCCTACCGCTGTCCAGTTGTAGCCAAAGCGCTGGATGAACTCGGCGAGAATCGAAGCCCCCACCTCCACCGACAGGCAGGGCTCATTGAGCAACCGATCCTCGGTAATGCCCTGCTTGAGCAGGCGAGGCAAGTGGATACTGTTGATCTGCATCAGGCCGATGTCTCGGGTGCCATTACGGTTGGCATGATTCATCGCTTGCGCCCGATAACCCGACTCTACGGCGGCGATCGCTTGCAGTAACTCCGGCTCGATATTGTAGTGACTGGCCGCCTCCTCCCAGCAATAGGCCAGCGCCTGGTTGCTGGTAATCATCACACTCAACACCCAGCCCTTGCTCCAGAACCTAGCCACGGGTTACCGAACCACGCTTTAACCCGCCATGGCTGACTTGGCCGCATACCGAGCACACATGCGCCCTATGACCCGGTGCATGCCCTTCGACGCTCACCGGGCAGGTAAAACGGTAGCCACGACCGTATATCGTCTTGATAAACCCCTTGTCGGCGCCAAGGTACTTGCGCAGCGAGTATATGCAGCGTGTCAGTGACTCCTCGGCGACCTCCCCCTGGGGCCAGGCCAGCTCCAACAACCGATCCTTGGTCATCAAAACGCCCTCGGACTCCAGCAGCAACCGCAACACCTGCAGCTCCTTGGGCGGTAACTGGTCGTCCGACCCCTCGCCGACCAGGCGACCATCGTCATACAAGGCCCAATGCGAAAAAAACAGGGTAATGGCCGTCCCTCCATTATCCATGACGGCCATTACCACCTCGACCTCCGACGAATGACATTGAAGTCCCCATTTCCATTTCTGGCTCAAGTACCGATGTCACGACTATATAGAGCCTGCCTCGCCGCTCACGTTAGGAAAAGGCTCATACGCGCAGCGCTTTTCAAAGTCATGTTGTAAGACGTTTCGCTATTCACCTGATGCAGGTGCGAGATCACGCTCCGGCCGTACAAATGCACGTTGAACACGGTCGTATTGCGCAGCCGTCAAGGGGGGTGGGCCTGCGCGCTCGACCGCGTCCTTCAACTCGCCGCCCACGGCTCTGGCCTGGACCACAAATAGCCGCACTTGGGCCGGACGCCCTCGCCCTTCTGACTTGCGGTTAAACGCGCCCAGCCATAGGCGCCTGCCTGGAGGTAAACGCACCACACTGTTGACACCCACTCGCCCCACCGCCGTGTTTTTTTCACGCCCCGGCGCCTCACTCATCTGGCGTCCGTCCTGAACCTCAAGGCGCATCTCGATCTGGTTAGCCTCGGCAAAACGCGGCAGTACGCTGACCTGGGTGCCATAACGCACAGGTTTCCAGTCAGTTCGGTCACTTCCGGGAGGTGGCATATAGAACGTGTGGTTATCTTGAAACACCGCGGGTACGTTCTCCTGGGTGAGAATCACCGGCAATGTCGCCACCGTCGCCCGCCGCCGACGCTCCAATGCGCCGATGCTGGCCATCAAGTGACTGTCGTCCACGGGCGCCAGGACACGCGTGGTCGAAGTGTTGGTGTCGTCGCCCCAGTCCATGCCCAGCTTCTTCAGTTCGTCGCGCTCCAGATCCACCAGCCACAGCGAGACTTCAATCGATCGCTTGGGTATGTCGAGTTCCGTCACCAGTTTCTGGATGAAACTCACCTGCGCAGGTTTGCCCTTGATCAGTAGGCTGTTGCTATCCGGGTAGGCAATCACGACAAGGCTCTTGTCGGCCAGCATCCCCTGGTGCTCAGTGGCCAGCAGGGTTTCGATCATCGACGCCATCCCCGGTAGGGTGACCGGGCTGTCGCTCGTGCCGTACTGTCGGTCGGCCACATCGGTATTGAGCACCTGCACCACGCCAAAAGCCTGCTTGCCCACCCGCAGATCGGCCCTTTGCCGGTCCATCAATTGGGTCAGGCGCAGCACTTGGTCGACATAGTTTGGTGGGCCGGACACATAAAATGTGCGCACTCCACTTTCACGCAAGGGATAGCGTGACTCATCGAGACCCGATCGGCGCATGAGGCTACGCAGCCTGTCGACGGAAATATGCCGCAAGGTCACCGCAGAGCTTTTTGCCTCGTCAGCGTCATAGACATAGAGCGCTTGACCGTCGCTGTACCAGATCAACCCTTGTTGCAGTGCAAGCGCCTCCAGGGCCGGCTGCGGCGTCTCGAAATCAAGCGCTGCGCTGACGCGTTTGCGCGCCACCGCGGCGCTGACAACGATGGGCAACCCCAGCGGCTCCGACAGGGCGGTGAACACGGTATGCAGGCTTTCGTCCTGCGCCTGGTAAAGCTCGCCCCAGACGAGCGCACTTTCCGACACCAGCACGGCAAGCAGCACGGTAAACAACAACCGACGGCACAGCCAGAGACGGGGCATCGTTGCAATGAAGTCGGCGTACACCGGGGGGGATTCCTGGGCAGTCTGGCATTGAGAGTGCCGCCATATTGAAAGGCCGCCCGGTTTCAATCTTGATGGAAAGTTGATGGCTGCCCGAGGCGCACCGCCCGTGGCATGTGCCTTGCTATGAACTCGGTATCAGAGCACGCACCAACGGCGGCGCGAGCTGACAGACAAAGGCGTCGTTACCCGCAGTGGCTTGCATCGCCATCTGAGGGAACGACGCTTTTTTTTGAATGAAAAGGTAGGTGTAGATGAACGATTCGGTTGGCAACAGCCCGATGAACGACCCGCTGGCCTGGGTCAACGGCAGTGATGCCCCGGAAAAGAGCAGCCTCGACCTCGGCTTCATGGCCCTGAGCGACTGCGCCTCGATGGTGGTGGCAGCCACCCAAGGGTTCGCTCAACCTTACGGCCTGACCCTGAACCTCAAGCGTCAATCGTCCTGGGCCAACCTGCGCGACAAACTGGTCAGCGGCGAACTGGATGCCGCCCACAGCCTGTACGGGTTGATCTATGCCGTGCACCTGGGCATCGGCGGCGTCGCGCCCACCGACATGGCCGTACTGATGGGACTCAACCAGAACGGCCAGAGCATCAACCTGTCCCACGGTTTGCAGCAGCAAGGGGTGATCACTCCTGAGGCGCTGGACCGTCACGTGCACCAAAGCCGAACAAAACTGACCTTCGCCCAGACCTTTCCTACGGGCACCCACGCCATGTGGCTCTATTACTGGCTGGCGAGCCAAGGGATTCATCCATTACAGGATGTGGACAGCGTGGTGGTGCCGCCACCGCAAATGCTGGCGCACCTGCAAGCCGGGCGCATCGATGGGTTTTGCGTCGGCGAACCCTGGTGTGCCAGCGCGGTAAAGCAAAACCAAGGATTTACCTTGGCAACCACCCAGACGATCTGGCCGGATCATCCGGAAAAAGTGCTCGGTTGCACCCAGGCGTTTGTCGAACAGTACCCCAACACCGCGCGTGTACTGGTGATGGCGATCCTGGAAGCCAGTCGGTTTATCGAAGCGAGCAGCGAAAACCGCCGCTCCACCGCGCAATTGCTCAGTGGCCGCGAGTACCTCGACGCCCCGCTCGATTGCATCGAACCGCGCCTGCTGGGCGCCTATGACGACGGCCTGGGCAACCAGTGGCAGGATCCGCACGCCCTGAGGTTTTTCGCCGGTGGTGACGTCAACCTGCCCTACCTCTCCGACGGCATGTGGTTCATGACCCAATTCCGACGCTGGGGCCTCTTGCGCGAAGACCCCGATTATCTCGGTGTCGCACGCCAAGTGCAGCAACTTGGGCTCTATCGCCAGGCCGCCGAGGCGCTGGGTATCACCACGAAAGACCAGGACATGCGCAGCAGCCAACTGATCGACGGCAAAATCTGGGACGGTTCCGACCCCGCCGGCTATGCCCGCAGCTTCCGCCTGCATGCCCTGGCCGATCACACCCACCGCCAAGCCTTGCGCTGACAGGAGGACGTCCATGCTGCGAATCCTGTTAATCAACGACACCCCGCGCAAGGTCGGCCGTCTCAGGGCAGCGCTGATCGAAGCCGGTTTTGAGGTGATCGATGAGTCCGGCCTGACCATCGACCTGCCCGCGCGCGTCGAAACGGTGCGCCCGGATGTCATCCTGATCGATACCGAGTCACCGGGCCGCGATGTGATGGAGCAAGTGGTGCTGGTCAGCCGCGATCAACCTCGGCCCATCGTGATGTTTACCGACGAACACGACCCGAACGTGATGCGCCAGGCGATCAAGTCCGGCGTCAGCGCCTACATCGTCGAAGGTATCCAGGCCCAGCGCCTGCAGCCGATCCTCGACGTGGCCATGGCCCGCTTCGAAAGCGACCAGGCCTTGCGCGCCCAGCTCCAGGCGCGGGACCAACAGCTCGCCGAGCGCAAGCGCATCGAGCTGGCCAAGGGCATGCTGATGAAAATGAAGGACTGCAACGAGGAAGAGGCGTACACGCTGATGCGCCGCCAGGCCATGAGCCGCCAGCAGAAGCTGATCCAGGTAGCGGAGCAGATTATCGCCATGAGTGAGTTGCTTGGCTGATTTGGCGCAGCTCTTGCTAAGTAAACATCACAGGTAGCCAACGGCGGTTGCCCCTCCACGACAAAGACGTCGCACACCCGGTTTGCCCTCGCGAACCCGGTGGCGGCGTTTTTTTGTTTTGGCCCCGGAAACGGGGCCGGTGGGGCGGCCTTAGCCGGCTGTTCCATCACCAGGCCTTCTTACAAGACTCCCAACCGTTGAGGTGCGTGATGAAATCAAGCTTCTGGAAATCCGGGCACACCCCGACCCTGTTTGCCGCCTTCCTGTATTTCGACCTGAGTTTCATGGTCTGGTACCTGCTTGGCCCACTGGCAATCCAAATTGCCGCCGACCTGCACCTCACCACCCAGCAGCGCGGCCTGATGGTGGCGACGCCGATTCTCGCCGGCGCGGTGCTGCGCTTCTTGATGGGCATGCTCGCGGACAAACTGTCGCCCAAGACCGCCGGCATGATTGGACAGGTGATAGTCATCTGCGCCTTGTTCGGCGCCTGGAAACTGGGCATCCACAGTTACGAGCAAGCCTTGTTGCTGGGCGTGTTCCTGGGCATGGCCGGCGCGTCGTTTGCGGTTGCACTGCCGCTGGCGTCCCAGTGGTACCCGGCCGAGCATCAGGGCAAAGCCATGGGCATCGCCGGTGCAGGTAACTCCGGCACGGTGTTCGCCGCATTGCTGGCGCCGGTATTGGCCGCCGCATTTGGCTGGAGCAACGTCTTCGGCTTTGCCTTGATCCCACTGGTGCTGACCCTGATCGTCTTTGCCTGGCTCGCCCGCAACGCCCCTGAACGGCCCAAAGCCAAGTCCATGGCCGACTACTTCAAGGCGCTGGGCGACCGTGACAGCTGGTGGTTCATGTTTTTCTACAGCGTGACCTTCGGCGGCTTTATCGGCCTGGCGAGCGCTCTGCCCGGCTATTTCAACGACCAGTACGGCCTGAGCCCGGTGACCGCCGGCTACTACACCGCCGCGTGCGTGTTCGGCGGCAGCCTGATGCGCCCACTGGGCGGCGCCCTGGCGGACCGTTTCGGCGGGATCCGGACCCTGTTGGGCATGTACAGCGTAGCGGCGATCTGCATCGCGGCGGTGGGCTTCAACCTGCCGAGTTCCTACGCGGCGCTGGCCCTGTTCGTCTGCACCATGCTCGGCCTGGGGGCAGGTAATGGCGCGGTGTTCCAACTGGTGCCACAGCGTTTTCGGCGTGAGATCGGCGTGATGACCGGCCTGATCGGCATGGCCGGCGGCATCGGCGGCTTCGCCCTGGCGGCGGGCATGGGTGCGATCAAACAAAGCACCGGCAGCTATCAAATGGCGCTGTGGCTGTTTGCCAGCCTGGGCGTGTTGGCCTGGTTTGGCCTGCATGGTGTGAAACGTCGCTGGAGAACCACCTGGGGCTCGGCCGCTGTGACGGCTGCCCGCGTCTGATGAGCCTGCAGCTGAGCGTCGCCCAGGCCAGTGCCATCGGCCCACGCACGGAAAACCAGGACGCGCTGCGGGTGGTGACGCCCGTGGCCGAACTGGCGGCCAGCAAAGGCTACCTGTGCGCCATCGCCGACGGCGTAAGCCAGTGTGCCGATGGTGGCTTGGCCGCACGCTCGACCTTGCAGGCGCTGGCCCTGGATTACTACGCCACGCCGCAAACCTGGGGCGTGGCCCAGGCCCTGGAACGTTTGCTACTGGCACAGAATCGCTGGTTGCAAGCCAATGGGGGTGGCCAGCCCTTGCTGACCACCCTCAGCGCCCTGGTGTTTCGCGGCCAGCGCTTTACCCTGGCGCATGTCGGGGATTGCCGGGCGTATCGCTGGCTGGACGGTGAGTTGCAGCGCATCAGCGAGGATCACGTCTGGGAACAGCCGGGCATGCAACACGTGCTGAAGCGCGCATTGGGCCTGGACCAGCACCTGGTGCTGGACTTCCTGGATGGCCAATTGCGCGAAGGCGAGTGCTTCCTGCTGCTCAGTGACGGCGTGTGGGCAACCCTGGGCGATCACAGCATCAGCGCCATCCTGCGCGAACAAACGGACTTGGATCTGGCGGTCAACACGCTAGTGAACGCCGCGCACCTGGCGGGCAGCCAGGACAACGCCAGCGCCCTGCTGGTGCGCGTGGACACCCTCGGCGCGGCCACGTTGGGCGATGCGCTGGTGCAATTACAGCAATGGCCACTGCCGCCAGCCTTGAGGGCCGGACAACGTTTTGAAGGCTGGCAGGTAGAAACCGTGCTGGCGCAAAGCCGACAGTCGTTGCTGTACCGGGTGCGGGATGCCCAACAGCAACCCTGGCTGCTGAAAACCCTGCCGTTGAGCCGCGACGATGACAGCGACGCCGGCCAAGCGTTGTTGTCGGAGGAGTGGTTTTTACGACGCGTCGCCGGGCGGTCCTTTCCTGAAGTCCATCCCGCCAGCGGGCGTCAGCATTTGTACTACGTCATGCGTGAATACCCAGGGCAAACCCTGGCTGAAGTGTTCAAGCAACAGGGTACGTTGCCCCTGGCGCAGTGGCAGTCCATTGCCGAGCGCTTGCTGCGGGCGGTGGGCATGCTGCATCGACGGCAAATCCTGCACCGCGACATTAAGCCGGAAAACCTGCTGCAAGGGGACGACGGTGAACTGCGGGTGCTGGATTTCGGCCTGGCCTACTGCCCCGGCCTTTCGGAGGACCGCGCTCACGTACTGCCTGGTACGCCGAGCTTTATCGCACCCGAGGCATTCAATGGTGACCCTCCTACCGCTCAACAGGATTTATATAGCGTCGGCGTCACCCTCTATTACCTGCTGACCGGGCATTACCCCTACGGTGAGATCGAGGCCTTCCAACGCCCCAAGTTTACCCAGCCGGTCAGCGCCAGCCGTTATCGCCCCGACTTGCCGGATTGGCTGCCGCTCAGCCTGGAGCGAGCCGTGGCCGCCCAGCCTGAGCATCGATATGAAACCGCCGAGGAATGGTTGCGGGTGCTGGAACAGGCAGACCGCCAGGAACTGAGCATCCGGCCCAGGCCTTTGCTGGAGCGCGAGCCATTGAAAGTCTGGCGGACCCTGGCGCTGGCTTCGCTGCTGATCAATCTGGTGCTGCTGTATTCACTCTTTCACCGCTGACGTCATCTCTACACGAGGGAAAACACATGAACGCAAAAGTCTGGCTGGTAGGCGCAGGTCCCGGTGACCCAGAACTGTTGACCCTCAAGGCCGTACGGGCCATGCACGAAGCCGATGTGGTGCTGATCGATGATCTGGTCAACCCGGCCGTACTGGAGCATTGCGCCGGGGCACGAGTGATCACCGTCGGCAAACGCGGCGGCTGCCGCTCAACGCCGCAAGACTTTATTCACCGCCTGATGCTGCGCTATGCCCGTCAAGGCAAGTGCGTGGTGCGCCTGAAGGGCGGCGACCCATGCATTTTCGGGCGCGGTGGCGAAGAAGCTGTTTGGCTGCGTGAACGAGGTGTCGAAGTGGAGTTGGTCAACGGGATTACGGCGGGGCTGGCGGGCGCGACGAATTGCGCGGTTCCGTTGACGTTGCGCGGCGTGAGTCGCGGCGTGACCCTGGTCACAGCGCACACCCAGGACGACAGCAGCCTGAATTGGCGCGCACTGGCAGAGGGCGGGACCACCTTGGTGGTGTACATGGGCGTAGCGAAGCTGGAGGAGATCCGTCAGCAATTGCTCGACGGCGGGATGGCGGCCGATATGCCGGTGGCGATGATCGAAAACGCATCGCTGCCCCAACAAAGGGAATGCCGCAGCGAGCTGTCCCGGATGTATGAAGATGCACAGGCATTTGCCCTGAAGAGCCCCGCGATCCTGGTGATCGGCCGTGTTGCCGCCGCCGAACAGGCCGCCTACCTCGCAGAAGCCGTACGCGCCTGAGGCAAATCGCAGGCAAAAAAAAGCCCGGCCTAAGCCGGGCTTTTTTCTACCACTCAGTAATTACTGAGCTTGAGCTTCAACCGACGCTTCTACGCGACGGTTAACAGCACGACCAGCTTCAGTTGCGTTGTCAGCAACTGGGCGGGATTCGCCGTAACCTACTGCGGTGATGCGGCTTGGAGCAACGCCATCTTTAACCAGGACTTGCTTAACAGCGTCAGCACGACGCTGGGACAGCTTCTGGTTGTAAGCGTCTGGACCTACGGAGTCAGTGTGACCAGCAACTTCTACGTTGGTAGCTGGGTACTGAGCCATGAAGTCGGCCAGGTTTTTCACGTCGCCGTAGCTGTTAGGCTTAACAACCGACTTGTCGAAGTCGAACTTAACGTCCAGCTCAACACGAACAACCTGAGCAACTGGAGCTTCTGGCTCTGGAGTTGGCTCTGGAGCTGGTGCTGGGGTAGGAGCTGGAGCAGCTGCGCCAGCGTTACCGCCGAAGTTCACGCCCAGGCCGACCAGTGCGGAGTAGTCCCACTTGCCGTTGTCCAGACCGTAGTCAGCTTCAACACCGGCACGAGCGTACAGGTTGTTGGTGAAGTAGTACTTCACGCCAGTACCAACGGTAGCGAAGGTAGTCTGGTCGCGACCGCTGTGGCCGTCAGCCTGAACGTTGGTACGGCTCTGGTGGCCGAAACCGCCTTCTACGTATGGACGCAGGCTGTCTACGCCAGCTTGACCGAAGTGATACTGGGCAACCAGGCTGCCGGTATCGCCTTTGATCTTCTGGTTACCAGTACCGTCGTTCGAACGGGTGTGGTTGGTTTTGTCGTAGGACAGGTTCAAGGACAGGTCGTCGGTCAGGAAGTAACCGATGCGAGCGCCAGGATTGAAGCCGTCTTCGATGTGCTTGACGCTATCGTTGTACTGCTTCTTGTAGAACAGCTCGCCTTCAACTGCGCCTTGGCCTTGTGCCAGAACGCCGAAAGAAGTAGCGGCAATAAGAGAACCAATGGCCAAGCCCAAGGTGTTTTTCAGTTTCATCCGTTAAATCCCCATCTGGTGATTGTAAAGCAGTCCCACAAACCGGGGGACAACTCGGCGACAAGTCTAACAGAACTTGCCTACACGTAAGAGATATTTGCCACGCACTAAGTTTCAGTCTCGCCCGCAAATTTCTCACGTAATTTATCAAGAGCACGTTTGTAACGCATTTTTGTAGCACTCAAACCCATGTGCATGATGTCGGCGATTTCCTGAAATTCCAGCTCTGCGACAAATCGTAGCACCAGAATTTCCCGGTCAATCGGATTCACATACACCAGCCAGCGATCGAGTCCGCCCTTCTCCTCGGGTGCCGGCGCCTTTTCTTCAGACGCCTCCTCAAGGGGGTCCAGACTCAAAGCGTCCATCAAGCGACGCTTTCGCCGTTCCTTCCGATACTGCGTGATGCACTCGTTGTACGTGATGCTGTACAGCCAGGTCTTGAACTTCGATTTGCCCTCGAAGTTCTTCAGGCCGTACAACACCTTGAGCATCACTTCCTGACAGACATCATCCGCATCTCTATCGTTCCCTAAATACCTTGAACAAACGTTGAACAAAGTGCGTTGATATCTGCGCATCAATTCTTCGTACGCGCGAGTTACGTGAAACAGCTCCGTGTGCGCACGCGCGACCAACTCCTCATCAGAGAGCTCACGGGGGTCATAGCGCGTGGACAGCGTTTGGGCTTTATTCAAAACAAGTCGTGCCGACAGTCAGGTCAATGTCCGCCACAGCCCGATCAGCCGGGTTCGCGGCGGCGTACATTAGCAGGGTTTGCCGGGTTAGCGGCTACTGACCTGCTGCTCCAGGAGAATCCGATTGGACAGCGACACCAGGTCGCCGTCATCGGTCAGCACCGTTGTCTTGACTGTGCCGATCTCCTCGATTTGCCCTTCGACCTCGCCCACACGCACCTGTTGCCCAACCTGATACAGCTCACGCACATAGATTCCCGCAAGAATCTGACCGGCAATTTCCCGGCTTCCCAAGCCCATGGCCAGCGCAACTGCCAGACCAACGGTAATCAAAACGATCACAATCACATGGTTGAGCAGGTCAGTCTTGACCTCCAACTGGCTGATCGCGACCGAAATACTGATGATGATCACCAGCCCTTGAGCGATTCGCCCCAGGCCGGCGGCGTAATCCAGTCCCACACCTTCAGCGGCGCCACGCACCAGCCCATTGGCCAATTGCGCCAGCAAAACGCCTACCAGCAGTACCAGCGCGCCGCCAAAAACCTTCGGCAAATACAGCGCCAGCATGTCGAGCGTAGCTGAAACTCGCTCAAGTCCAAGGGATTGAGCCGCAGAAACCAGAAAAATCAGCAAAACAAACCAATAAACGATCTTGCCGATCAATGTTGAAATCGGTACTTGCAGCCCGGCACGGCCCAACAGCTTGGTCAGGCCGGTGCCTGCCATCAGCCGGTCCAGGCCCAGTTTTGCCAGCAATTTGGACAGCAGGGTGTCGAGCAGCTTGGCTACGACAAAACCCAACAGCACCAGCACCAGCGCACCAAACAGGTTGGGAATGAAATTCGCCACCTTGGTCCACAATGCGGTCATCGCGGTGACCAGGCTCTGCGTCCAGAGATCAAGTTCCATATTCAATCAGCCTTATCAGCAGTGCGAGCAAGAGGTTTACGACGGGAAACAGGCGATACGTGGGCCGAACCGTTGTTCAGCGCCATCATCAGCGCCGGCATCCAGCGGCCGAGCAGACCGAACAGGTCACCCGCACCCACCTGACGGTTGGCGGTTTTCAACACGCGGCCCAGGCAGGCATCGTCGTCCCGGTTGGACGGCGAGGCATTGAGCATGTCACGCAAAGACTGTTCGAACGGATCGTGCATAAAGACCTCTCGCAAGTGATTTAAAAGACGAGGGTAAAATTCTTGAGGTCACATAGGACCCTTCATACGTTCAGGTCATATTCAGCTCAAACCCAGCGCAACCGTCGAAAAAGCCACCATTGTCCAAGCGCGACCGAGACCATCAACAGGCACGCAATCATGAATCCATAGGGGCTGGCAGAGAACGGAATCCCGCCCACATTTATACCCAGCAGCCCCGTGAGAAAACTCATCGGCAGGAAGATCCCGGTGATGATCCCGAACCGGTACATGGTGCGGTTCATGCGTACGCTCAAGCGCCGGTCTTCGGCCTCAAGCACAAGCCCCACGCGCTCCCGGGTCAATTCGAGCTCTTCCAGGTAGCGGGTCAGACTGTTGTTCAATTCGTTCCAATAGTCGGCATCGTCGTCACAGAACCACGGCAATTTGATCCGCGTGAGCTGGGCAAAAATATCCCGCTGCGGTGCGAGGAATCGCTTCAGCCCAGCGGCGCGTCGACGGATCTGCAAAACGCTGCCATGTTCCGGCGTATACCGTTCGTCGGTATCGAGTTTTTCTTCCTCTGCATCGACGACTTCAGACAAGTCCGTGACCAGATCCTGCACTTTATTGGTCAGGTACTGCGCCATATAAAGGATAAGTTCCGAGGCCGTTTTCGGGCCCTTGCCGTCCGCCAACTGCACCAGCAGCTCGTCAGTAGCACGCAACGGGCGCAAACGCAGGGAAATCACACGACTGGCTGCGGCGAAGATACGCACCGAAACCATGTCTTCCGGTTCAGCCCCTGGGTTGAGGTTGACCCCACGCAGAAACAACAGCAGTTCCGCGTCCGGCAACGGCAACAGACGTGGACGGGTGTTCTCCTCCAGCAACAGGTCACAGGCGAACTCGCTCAACCCACTGGATTTACGCAGCCAGGTCTGGGTCTGCGGATGGCTGCGATCCCAATGCAACCACAGGCTTTCCTGAGGTTGCAGTTGCAAGTCGTCGAGCTCTGTCCGGGCAATCGAACGCGCACCGCCTTTACCGTCCAGCACCAGGGCATGCACCAGCCCCCATTGCGCGTTTTCTTCCTCGAACATCCTCACCCCGTCGGTTATTGCGGTTTATTCAGGCATTTTCAGCGGGCTGGGCGACACGATCACGCCGTTGTTGTCGGCGTAGATGTACTCACCCGGACGGAACGTCACCCCCGCAAACGTGACCACCACGTTCAAGTCACCGATGCCGCGTTTGTCGGTCTTCATCGGGTGACTCGCCAAGGCCTGCACTCCCAGGTCGGTCTGGGCGATCACATCGACGTCACGGATGCAGCCGTAGATCACCAGGCCTTCCCAGCCATTTTTTGCGGCTTTCTCGGCGATCATGTCGCCCAGCAGCGCGCGGCGCAGGGAACCACCCCCATCGACCACCAGCACCTTGCCGGCGCCAGGCTGGTCGGCCTGTTCCTTGACCAAGGAGTTATCTTCGAAGCATTTGAGGGTGACAATTTCACCACCAAAGGAATCTCGGCCGCCGAAATTGCTGAACATCGGCTCAAGCACCTGCACCAGTTCCGGGTAGGCGTCGCACAGGTCAGGGGTCACGTAATGGTTCATTGAAAAATTCCTTTCTGTCAAAGAGGTGTCTTTCGAAAGAAGCGCCAGCCCAAGCAGGGGCGAAACATCCCATCCGCATCGCCGCAACGCAATAGCCACTGCGCGACTGAATATGACCAGAAGCGTTTAACGCGTCATATCTTAGCCGCAACCACACACGAGTGAAACGCCCTTGGCAGAGCGTTGCCTCAAACCGTGGCCAGCACCTCGGCCTGCGCACCGAACAAGGGTGTGAGCGGATCTTTCAACCACTGCTCCACCAATGGCCACACTTGAACCTGTGCGGCTTTGCTGACCAGCATTTCCACGTGCCCGAAATCCTCGGTAAACCCTTGCTGGCGGCACAGACACAGGTATTGACGGTGCTCGGATCCGACTTGCTCGAACAGTTTGCGACACGCCCAGTCAGGGTCCTGATGGTCGCCGGCGGCGCTGACCGCCAACAACGGCACATCGACACTTGCCAAGCCTTTCCACCAGTCGTTTTTACCCTCGCCAAAGCGGCCGAACAGACCATTCCACCGCATGGCTTCGATCAACACGCCCGCGGGCTCGTCCTCCGGGCCACGCTTGAACCGTGAGCCGGACAGTTCGCCGAAGCGCTTCAACAGCAAGCGCCCAGTCCACTCCACCGGTGGCAATTTCAACGGCCAGTGGGTGCGGCTGACCTGGCAACCAAACAAGGCCACCGAAGCCACTGCCAGCGCGCCAAGGTGTTGCCCACCCAGCGCTGCAGCCAGGCTTGTGCCGCCCAGGGAATGGCCGATCCAGTGGGGAATCTGCGCACTTTGCTCACGCACAAACGCGCCAATCGCCGGCAAGTCATAGCGCGCATAGTCAGCGACGCGATTGCGGGCGTAGTCATGATTGCGCTTGGACAAACCATGGCCGCGCATTTCCGGGATCCACACATCAAACCCCTGGCGTGCGAGGTAAGCCCCCAGGCCAATGCCCTTGGGTGAGTACCAGAAGCGCCGGTTGGAAAAACTGCCATGCAACAAAATAACCGGGATGCCCCGGTTTTCCGGGACATCGGCCAAGCCCAAACGAGTAACGGCCAGCTCGACGGTACCGTCGGGGCTGTTACCGGGTTTGAGGCGGTACACATCTTCACTCAGGTCGCCACGACGTTCAGCGCTGATCAGGGCGACGGGAAACAGGTTGCTGCTGCTTTGCATAATGCTCTTGCACAAAAAAGGGCGGCGTCCGGAAGGAATCCCGCCCTGCACAGATAAGAATGCCGGTCACCCTCGAGAGGTGACCGGCACTTTTGACGTAACGACCTTAGACGGACGCTTGGCCTTCCGCAAGGAAGAACCAGGTTTCCAGCACGGAATCGGGGTTCAGCGAGACGCTTTCGATGCCCTGTTCCATCAGCCATTTGGCCAGGTCAGGGTGGTCGGAAGGGCCTTGGCCACAGATACCGATGTACTTGCCGGCCTTGTTACACGCCTGGATGGCATTGGCCAGCAGCTTCTTGACCGCAGGGTTACGCTCATCGAACAGGTGCGCGATGATCCCGGAGTCGCGGTCCAGGCCCAGGGTCAGTTGGGTCAGGTCGTTGGAGCCGATGGAGAAACCGTCGAAGAACTCCAGGAACTCTTCGGCCAGGATGGCGTTGGACGGCAGTTCGCACATCATGATCACGCGCAGACCGTTTTCGCCACGCGACAGACCGTTTTCAGCCAACAGGTCGACCACCTGGCTCGCCTCGCCCAGGGTGCGCACGAACGGCACCATGATCTCGACGTTGGTCAGGCCCATCACGTTGCGCACGCGCTTGAGGGCGCGGCATTCGAGTTCGAAGCAATCACGGAACGCTTCGCTGATGTAACGCGAGGCACCACGGAAGCCCAGCATCGGGTTTTCTTCTTCCGGCTCGTAGAGCTTGCCGCCGATCAGGTTCGCGTATTCGTTGGACTTGAAGTCCGACAGGCGCACGATGACTTTTTTCGGGTAGAACGCGGCCGCCAAGGTGCTGATGCCTTCCACCAGCTTCTCGACATAGAAGCCGACCGGGTCGTTGTAGCCGGCGATGCGCTTGTCGACGCTTTCCTTGATGTCCAGCGGTAGGCCGTCGTAGTTCAACAGGGCCTTGGGGTGCACGCCGATCATGCGGTTGATGATGAACTCCAGGCGGGCCAGGCCCACACCGGCGTTCGGCAACTGCGCGAAGTCAAAGGCGCGGTCCGGGTTACCGACGTTCATCATGATCTTGAACGGCAGGTCCGGCATGGCGTCGATGGAGTTTTGCTTGATGTCGAAGCCCAACTCGCCTTCGAAGATGAAGCCGGTGTCGCCTTCGGCGCAGGACACGGTCACGCCCTGGCCGTCCTTGAGCAGTTGGGTGGCGTTGCCGCAACCCACTACGGCCGGAATCCCCAGCTCACGGGCGATGATCGCCGCGTGGCAGGTACGCCCGCCACGGTTGGTGACGATGGCGCTGGCGCGTTTCATCACTGGTTCCCAATCCGGGTCGGTCATGTCGGAGACCAGAACGTCGCCTGGCTGGACTTTGTCCATTTCGGACACGTCCTTGATGATCCGCACCTTGCCCGCGCCGATGCGCTGGCCGATGGCACGACCTTCCACCAGCACGGTGCCGGTCTCTTTCAACAGGTAGCGTTCCATGACGTTGGCCGAAGTACGGCTCTTCACGGTTTCCGGACGGGCCTGCACGATGTACAGCTTGCCGTCGTCACCGTCCTTGGCCCATTCGATGTCCATCGGGCACTTGTAGTGCTTTTCGATGATCATCGCTTGCTTGGCCAACTCGCTGACTTCCGCGTCGCTCAGGCAGAAACGGGCGCGTTCGGCCTTGTCCACCTCAACGGTTTTAACCGAGCGACCGGCTTTGGCCTCGTCACCGTAGATCATCTTGATGGCCTTGCTGCCCAGGTTGCGGCGCAAGATGGCCGGGCGACCGGCCTCAAGGGTATGTTTGTGTACGTAGAATTCGTCCGGGTTGACCGCGCCTTGTACGACGGTTTCGCCCAGGCCGTAGGCGCCGGTGATAAACACCACGTCACGGAAGCCCGATTCGGTATCGAGGGTGAACATGACGCCGGCAGTGCCGGTTTCCGAACGCACCATGCGCTGTACACCGGCAGACAAAGCCACCAGCTTATGGTCGAAACCCTGGTGCACACGGTAGGAAATCGCGCGATCGTTAAACAGCGAGGCGAAGACTTCCTTGGCTGCGCGAATCACGTTTTCGACGCCGCGGATGTTCAGGAAGGTCTCTTGCTGGCCGGCGAAGGAGGCGTCCGGCAAGTCTTCGGCGGTGGCCGAGGAGCGCACGGCAACAGCCATGTCCGGGTTGCCGGCCGACAGGGTGGCGAAGGCGGTGCGGATTTCTTCGTTGAGCTTCTCGGGGAACTCGGCGTCCATGATCCATTGGCGGATCTGGGCACCGGTCTTGGCGAGGGCATTGACGTCATCGACGTCCAGAGCGTCCAGCGCGGCGTGGATCTGAGCATTGAGGCCGCTCAGTTCGAGGAAATCGCGGTAAGCCTGGGCCGTGGTGGCGAAACCACCGGGCACCGACACACCTGCGCCTGCAAGATTACTGATCATCTCGCCGAGGGATGCGTTCTTGCCCCCCACGTGCTCTACATCATGGACGCCGAGCTTATCGAGGGAAACTACGTACTCTACCAAGGTGATCTCTCCACTTTCTGTGTTGGAAAAGCTCAGGACGCCGGCTGCTCAGTAGGAGCGTTCGCCAGCGCTTGTGGCCTGGACCTGGAAAATAAGTGAGAATGCGGCCCACCGCGGGACGGCAAAATCGCGCCTATCATATCCAAGATTCGCCATCAGCTTAAGGCCCAGGGCTCAAATGAAACGATCTGCTTTCTTTATCTCCGACGGCACCGGCATCACAGCCGAAACATTGGGCCAGAGCCTGCTCGCGCAGTTCGAAAACATTACCTTCGCCAAATTCACGCGCCCGTACATCGACAGCGTGGATAAAGCGCGGGCCATGGTACAACAAATCAATCTGGCGGCTGAAAAAGACGGTTTCCGGCCGATCATTTTCGACACCATCGTCAATCAAGACATCCGTGAGATTCTCGCAACGTCGAATGGTTTCATGATCGACATTTTCTCGACCTTCCTGGCGCCGCTGGAGCAGGAGTTGAGTGAACACTCCTCCTATTCGGTCGGAAAGTCCCATTCCATTGGGCATAACTCCAATTATATGGAGCGTATCGAGGCGGTGAACTTTGCCCTCGACAACGACGACGGCGCCCGCACCCATTACTACGACAAGGCCGACCTGATCCTGGTCGGCGTGTCGCGCTGCGGCAAAACGCCCACCTGTCTATACATGGCCATGCAATTTGGTATTCGCGCAGCCAATTACCCGCTGACCGAGGACGACATGGAGCACCTGACGCTGCCGGCCGCCCTGCGCGCGCACTCGCACAAGCTGTTCGGCCTGACCATCGACCCGGACCGTCTCACGGCGATCCGCAATGAGCGCAAGCCCAACAGTCGCTATTCCAGCTATGCGCAGTGTGAGTTCGAAGTGCGCGAAGTAGAAAATCTGTTCCGTCGCGAGAATATTGCGCACATCAATTCCACGCATTTTTCGGTGGAGGAGATTTCGGCGAAGATTCTGGTGGAGAAAGGCGTGGAGCGACGCTTCAAATAGTCATTACCGCCTGCCGCTTTTGTAGTGAGCGAGCTTGCCCCGCGCTGGGCAAGCCCGCTCACCACAATAATGCGAGCCCGCCGTTACAGGTGGAAGCGCCCGCCTCCCTGCCCCAATGCTGTAGCCAGCGCATCAAACCCCGCCCGTAACAACTGATCATCCCCCGACGTATTACAGATACTCGCCCGAATGAACTGCGGCACCGCCGTCTGCCCCACCGCAAAGGCTTCAGCGGTAGCGATCAGGTAATTATTCTGCTTGAGCTCCGCCTCGATTTCCGACGCACGCCACGGCTCCGGCACCTCAATCCAGAAATGCGGGCTGTTGAGATGGGTGCGGTATTCCAGCCCGGTCAGCAGGTCGCGGACCAGGGCTTTACGTCGGCTGATTTCGTTGATCTGCTGGCGCAGCAGGTATTCCGCCGTGCCGTTTTCGATCCACTGGGTGGCCAGCTCAAGGGTCACGGGCGTGGCCATCCAGCAGGTCGAACGCAGGGCTGCCGAAATACGGCTGACCAATGCCGGCGGCGCATGCACATAGCCCACGCGCAGCCCGGCGGACACCGCTTTGCTCAGGCTGCTGATCAGAATCGTACGCTCAGGGGCGAAATAGCTGAGTGGCGGCGGCCGGTCTTCGACCAACACACCGTGGGCTTCATCCTCAAGAATCAGCAGGTTGTGTTCCCGACACACTTTGACCAGCGCTTCGCGACGCGCGACCGAGAGCACCGCCGTGGTCGGGTTCTGGATCGTCGGCGTGCAGTACAGCGCTGAAATCCGGTGATTACGACAGACTTCGTCCAGCGCGCTCGGCAGCACGCCCTCCTCGTCCATGTCCAGGCCGATCAGGCGGATACCCAGCATGCGCGCGGCCGTAATGAGGCCGGGATACGTCAGCTGTTCGGTGACCACCGTATCGCCCGCCCGCAACAGCGCCATCATTGAGCACAGCAGGCCGTGCTGGCCGCCGTTGACGCAGATGACTTGCTCGGGAATCGGATGAAAATCACGCTGCACCAGCCATTGCGCGCCCGCTTCACGGTAGCGCGGCAGGCCGGCGTCCGGGGTGTAGGCACTGATGTCTTGGAGGAACTTGGCGTTGGTCGACAGGGTTTGGAAGCTCTGGGCCAGGAACACCGTCTCCTGCCCGGGGATGTGCATGTTGCGGCTCATGTCGAAGTACTGGCGCGGCTCTTCGCTGAAGTTGCGAAAACCTTCATCGCGCTGGCGCTCCATCCCACGCTTGCGCACGAACGTGCCGTCGCCGACTCGCGCCACAACCAACCCCAGGCGTTCCAGTTCGCCGTAGGCCCGGCTGATGGTGCCTATCGTCACACCCAGGTTGTCGGAAAGCACCCGATGGGGCGGCAGTTTTCTTCCCGGTTCAATCAAGCCTTCAAGGATGCCCCGTTCCATGACATCGGACAGGCGCTTGTACTTCACGCCCTGCCCGTTGGACAACCCCTCACGCATAATTGACACCATGTCAATATTTGTTTTGACAGCCATCTTTCGCCCTAATAGTGTGCTTTTACGGGTTCAATCGCCGATTTTTACAACTCATTACAAGCTCAATATAGAGTTCAATTCCGGCTCAGGGAAGCAATAAACGATGCCAATGTCCGCCGTTCTCGAAAACACCGCCAAGACCAAAACCCAAAAACAGTGGCTGGCCGGGCTGATCACCAGCGTGATGTTCCTGATCGTTTGCCTGAGTTGGGGCACGACGTGGCTGGGGATCAAGATTGCCGTGGAGAGCGTGCCGCCACTGACGTCCGCCGGCCTGCGCTTCCTGATCGCTTTCCCGCTGTTCCTGTGTTTTGCCATGGTGCGCCGCGAGCCGATCCTGTTTCCCCGTGAAAGCCGCTGGTTCTTCGTGTTCGTAACCCTGTCCTACTTCAGTGTGCCCTACTACCTGCTCAACTATGGCGAAATGCATGTCTCGTCCGGCCTTACCGCGCTGCTGTTCAGTTGCATGCCGGTGTTCATCCTGATCTTCTCCGCGCTGTTCCTGCGCGAGCGCATCTACTTTTCCCAGGTGGTCGGTATCGGTATCGGTTTCGGCAGCCTCTACATGATCATCAAGAGCCAGGGCCTGCACCTGGACCACGCCGAGTTCTTCGGGGTACTGGCGATTCTGACCGCCGCGATCATGCATGCCTTGTGCTACGTCATTACCAAGCAGAAAGGCAGCGCCATCAGCGTGATCACCTACAACACCCTGCCCATCGGCATTGCCGGGCTGATGCTGTTCGTCGCCGGGCTGTGGTTTGAAGCGCCGACCTTCGACGCCATCACCCTGCGCTCGTGGGGCGCCCTGTTCTACCTGGGCCTGGTGGCCTCGGTGGGCGGGTTCATCGTGTACTTCATGCTGCTCAAGCGCTTGAGCCCGATCATCCTGTCATTCGTGTTCATCATTTTCCCAGTGTTCGCGGTGATCATTGGCGCCTGGTACGAAGGCGTGTCGATTTCCCGTGACCTGATGCTGTACTCGGCCATCCTGCTGGCCGGCTTTGCGATCACCAAGTTGCCGGTTGAAAAACTCCTGGCCAAGAAAAAATGACCCCTTCCCTGCCCCATCAACATCAGCAACGCGAGAGCCACATGGACGTCCTCCGCCCCACCGCCCTGGAACAGATCTACGCCCACGCCAGCCGCAGTTACCCCGAAGAATGCTGCGGTTTCATCTTCGCCGACGGCAGCGTGTACCTGGGCAGCAATATCCAGAATGAACTGCACCACAAGAATCCCGAGATGTACCCGCGCAGCGCAGCCAACGGCTACACGTTCTCGGTGGCCGACACCCTGCTGATGAACAAAGCGTTTCGCAGCGACAACCCAGTGGTGGTGATCTACCACTCCCACCCGGACGTCGGTGCCTATTTCAGTGACGAAGACCAGGACAAGGCGCTGTTCCTGGGCGAGCCGATCTACCCCGTGAGCTACCTGGTGGTCGACGTTCGCCAGGGCCAGGCCCTGGGCTCCAAGCTGTTTGCCTGGGATGGCAAGCATTTCGCCCTTCAACCTTTCAACGACCTGCACACGGAGTTGTCCATGAACGCTGTCTCTTTCCCCGACATTCTGGTTCGCGTGGCCAAGCTGCCGGAATCGACCCTCGAGGGCACCGGATCGACATTGCGCGAAGTCATTGAAAACCTCTGCAGCAGCCACCCACAGTTGCGTTCGCACCTGTTCCACGAGAAGAACAACCAGCTCAAGGAACACTTCCTGTTTACGGCCGAGGAAGCGCTGATCGATGCCGACGAGCCCTTGCCGCAAAAGGCCAAAATCGAAGTACTGCTCGCGACCTCTGGCGGCATGGATGTCGACGCACTGAGCAATGAAGAAGTACAGCGCTACGTGCGCCATATCACCCTGCCCGGCGTCGGTCGCGAAGGCCAGTTGAACCTCAAGAAAGCCAAGGTGCTGATCATCGGCACCGGCGGCCTCGGCTCACCAATCAGCCTGTACCTGGCCGCCGCCGGCATCGGCACCCTGGGGCTGGTGGACTTTGATGTGGTGGAAAGCAGCAACCTGCAACGCCAGATCGTCCACGGCAACAGCACACTCGGCATGCCCAAGGTCGAGTCCGCCAAGCAACGCCTGCAAGACCTCAACGGCCATATCCAGATCAATGCCCACGACACCGCATTGAACGCTGACAACGCCCTGGAATTGGTAGGCGCCTACGACCTGGTGATCGACGGCACCGACAATTTCGACACCCGCTACCTCGTCAACGATGCCTGCGTGCAACTGGGCAAACCCTTGGTGTACGGCGCCATCTACCGCTTCGACGGGCAGATCAGCGTGCTCAACTATCAAGGCGGGCCTTGCTATCGCTGCCTGTTCCCCAGCCCGCCGCCCGCCGAACTGGCACCCAATTGCAGCGCCGGTGGCGTGATCGGGGTATTACCCGGCGTGGTCGGGATGATCCAGGCCACCGAGGCCATCAAACTGCTGATCGGTATTGGTGAACCCTTGTCGGGCCGCTTGATGCGCTTTGACGCGCTGGCGATGAAGTTCAGCGAGATCCGCTTCAAGCGCCGCGCCGATTGCCCCTGCTGTTCCGAGGCGCGCCACAGTGAAACCCTGGCGCCCGCTGTCTGCGCGGATGCCGTGCCCAATCAACCGTCCCTGGCCGAAGAGCGCTACATCAAGCCCCGGGTACTCAAGCAAGTGCTTGAACACCCCAGCAGCGCCGACGTGCTGCTGGACGTGCGCGACGCCAGCGAATTGGAAGTGTGCAAGTTGCCGGGGGTGGTGCACATCCCCCTCGCCGAACTGGACGGCCACCTCGACAGCCTCAGCCGTGACAACACCCACTACCTGATCTGCTACGCCGGCAGCCGTGCCGAGCAAGCCGCCAGCACCTTGCTGGCCGCCGGTTTCGCCAACACCAAAGTCCTGCAGGGCGGCATGAAACATTGGGTTCGCGACGTCGAACCCGACATGCCTTTGTATTGAACCGAGGGTTGAATGATGTTGCATAACTCCATTCTTGAGGTGATCGGCCAAACGCCGATTGTGCGTTTGGCGCAGTTCTCCGAAGACCTCGGTATCGAGGTCTACGCCAAGCTCGAATCCCTCAACCCCGGCGGCAGCCACAAGGCGCGCATCGCCTTGGGCATGATCCTCGACGCCGAGCGCCGGGGCGTGCTGATCCGTGACTCCGGGCAAACCATCATCGAGCCCAGCGGGGGCAACACCGGTATCGGCCTGGTGATGGCCGGCAATGTGCTGGGCTACAAAGTGGTGCTGGTAATCCCCGACAACTACAGCCCCGAGAAACAGAAGCTGCTGCGTTTATATGGGGCCAAGGTGGTGCTGTCGGACAGTCGTCTGGGTAACAATTCCCACGGCGAAAAGTGCATGGAACTGCAGCTGGAAAACCCCAGCTACGTGATGCTCAACCAGCAGCGCAATGGCGCCAACCCGCAGACCCACCGCGACACCACCGCACCGGAAATCCTCCGCGCCTTCGGCGAGCGACGCGCAGACTACTTTGTCAGCGGCATCGGCACCGGCGGGCATATCACCGGCATCGGCGAAACCCTGAAAGCCGCCTGGCCTGGCCTGCGCGTCATGGGCGTGGAACCGGAAGAATGCGACCTGCTGAAAAACCAGCACGCGCCGCATCATATCCAGGGCCTGTCGATCGGCCTGATCCCGAGCATCCTCAACCTGGACGTGATCGACGGCATGCTCAAGGTCTCGCGCCAGGACTGCATCGATATGATGAAACGCATCATGCGCACCGACGCCATCAGCCTGGGTCTGTCGTCCGCCGCCAACATGGTGGCTATCGCCAAGCTCGCTCCCGAACTACCGCCCGACACGGTGGTGTTGACCATGGTCTACGACAATGCCGACAGCTACCTGCCCAGTTTTGAATAACGGGTTTTCCAACCACACAGAATGCGGGGGTGCCTCGATGGGCGGCTTTATCGACATGCAACAATTGCACGATGAGTTGCTGACTCACCTCATCAAGACCCTCACACCCGTACAGATGAAACAGCTGGAACCGCACCTCGCGCCGCTGATCCAGAATGCCGCCCAGGCGGTGGCCGAAGACCTGATCGCCTATGCCTACCGTGACCCGGCGTCGCGTGGGCGCGGCGAGTTGATCCTGGAGTCCTACGCCTCGTTCAAGGCGGTGCTGTATTACCGCCTGGCACACGTGGTATGGAATTTCCCCGACCAGCACAATGGCGTGTTCTCGCGCATCGCGCTCAAGCTGAGCAACCAGGGCAAGATCCTGTCCGGCGCCGAAATTCACCCGGCGGCGCGCATCGGGCGACGCTTCGTGCTCGACCACGGCTACGGCACTGTGATCGGCGAAACCTGCGAGATCGGTAACGATTGTTACATCCTCTGCGGCGTGACCCTGGGCGCCCGCGGCATCGCCAACAACCCCGACGGCAAGCGCCATCCACGCCTGGGCAATAACGTTGAGGTCGGCGCCGGCGCACGCGTGCTGGGTTATGTATTGATCGGCGACAACGTATTTATCAGCCCATCCTGCGTGATCACCCAAGACGTGCCCGCCGGCACCAAGGTCAAGGTGGTCAACCAGATTCAGCTGCAAAAAAACGATGAATCGGACAACAGCAACTACCTCGGTGCATTCGCCCTGGACGAGCGGTTGCATGTGGTCGGCGAGATCAACGCCAGCCACAAGGTCACCGTGCTGGACGCCGACTTTCATCCGTTGCAAGGGCTGATGCTGGAGCCCACGGTGAAGGAGCGTCATCACCTGCAATTTCGCCTGCACCGCGTCGAGTCGGGCAACCACTTGCCGCGCCTGCCGCTGAACCTGAAGGTCTGCGGCCCCGAATTTGAAATCACCCTGCTCTCCCCCCCTGGCTTGAGTGCAATGGTGCGCCACCTGCTGCAAGCCAGCCCATTGATCGTCGGAGGTTGAACATGTCCGTGCACACCATGGAAACCCTGGCGCTGTTCGACAGCGCGCCTTATCAGAACGCGTTCAGCGCCCGGGTGATTGCCGTCAGCGAACACGGCATTGCCCTGGAACACACACTGTTCTATCCCACCGGCGGCGGGCAGCCGGGAGACACCGGCCACCTGACATTGGCGGACGGTACGCGCGTCGAGGTGACCGGCACAGTGCGCGACCCGGTGCTGCGCTCGATTATCTGGCACCAGGTGGAGCACTGGCCCGAGCAGTTGACCGCAGGGGTGCAGGTGAACGCCGGCCTCGATTGGGAACGTCGTTACCAGCACATGAAAATGCACACCTGCCTGCACCTGCTGTGCTCAATCATTGATGCCCCGGTGACCGGTTGCAGCATCAGTGCCGACAAGGGCCGCCTGGATTTCGACCTGCCGGAAATGACCCTCGACAAAGACAGCATCACCCGCGACCTCAACGCCCTGATCGAACAGGCCCACGCGGTGAAAACCCTGTCGATGCCGGCCTCGGAATATTCCACCCTGCTGCAGATCACCCGCACCCAGGCGGTGGCGCCGCCGGTAATCCAGGGCTCGGTGAGGGTCATTGAAATTGCCGGGATCGATATCCAGCCATGCGGGGGCACCCATGTGCTCAATACCGAGGAAATCGGCCGGGTGTTCTGCGAGAAGATCGAGAAGAAGAGCAAACACAATCGCCGGGTGATTCTGCGATTCGAGTGAACACGGTCAACTGTGGGAGGGGGCAAGCCCCCTCCCACATTTATTGGGTTTACACAGATGAATACGGGGTGTCTGCTAGATCACGAACAAGTCCACAAACCGATTGACCGCTGTGGCTTCAAGCGTCGCCTGGTCCTTGCACAACGCAAAAATCTCGGCGCTGCGCTGCGCGGTAAACCGTGTGGCCAGGTTGGCCTTGAACTTGTCTTCCAGCAACGGAATGCCATCGACTCGACGGCGGCGATGGCCGATCGGGTACTCCACCGCCACTTGCTCGGTGCAGCTGCCGTCGTTGAAAAACACCTGCACCGCGTTGGCAATGGAGCGCTTGTCGGCCTCCAGGTATTCCCGGCTGTAGCGTGGGTCTTCGACGATGACCATCTTGTCGCGGAGCGCATCGATGATCGGGTGGGCAGCATGGAATTCATCTTCGTACTGCTCCGCCACCAAATTGCCGAACGCCAACGGCACGGCGGTCATGTATTGCAGGCAATGGTCGCGGTCGGCGGCGTTGGCCAGTTGACCGACCTTGGAGATGATGCGAATTGCCGACTCATGGGTCGTGATCACGATACGCTCGATTTCGTGCAGGCGATCTTTCACCAACGGGTGCAAGGTCACCGCCGCTTCGCAGGCGGTTTGCGCGTGGAACTCGGCGGGGAAGCTGATCTTGAACAGCACGTTTTCCATCACATACGTGCCGTAGGGCTGGGAAAGGCTGAACGCGCGCTTGTCCTGCGGCTTGAGTGCCAGGTCCTTGTTGGTGTGGCTGAACAGCACGTCGTAGAACCCCCACTGCGGCGCGCTCAATACCCCGGGAATGCCCATCTCGCCGCGCAACGCGATATCCGCCAAACGCACGCCCCGGCTCGACGCATCCCCCGCCGCCCAGGATTTGCGCGAACCGGCATTCGGTGCATGCCGATACGTACGCAACGCCTGCCCATCGACAAACGCATGGGACAACGCCGCAAGCAACTGCTCACGGTTGGCGCCCATCAGCTTCGCGCTCACCGCCGTAGAGGCGACTTTTACCAGCAGCACATGGTCGAGGCCGACACGGTTAAAAGAGTTTTCCAGGGCAATCACCCCCTGGATTTCATGGGCCATGATCATTGCTTCCAGTACCGCGCGTACTGTCAGCGGTGCGTCGCCGTTGGCCACGCGCTTTTGCGACAAGTGATCAGCCACGGCGAGGATGCCGCCGAGGTTATCCGAGGGATGACCCCATTCGGCGGCGAGCCAGGTGTCGTTGTAGTCGAGCCAACGCACGATGCAGCCGATGTCCCACGCGGCCTTGACCGGGTCCAACCGGAACGACGTGCCCGGCACCCGCGCGCCAAACGGCACCACCGTGCCCTCGACGATCGGCCCCAAGTGCTTGGTGCATTCGGGGAAACGCAAGGCCAGTAGGCCGCAGCCCAACGTATCCATCAGGCAGTTGCGGGCGGTGTCCAAGGCGTCCTGCGAGTCGATCCGGTAGTTGAGGACATAATCGGCGATGTCCTGCAGGACCTGGTCATAGTCGGGACGGTTGTTCTGGTCGGCGTTGGCGCTCATGGCAGTTACTCCTAAAAGGTTGGGTTAGTCCTCAGGATCACGGTTGATCGCTCCATCGCAGATCTGGCCGTCTGCTTGGGGGTATGGAGATCCAATGTGGGAGGGGGCAAGCCTCCTCCCACACTGGAGACAGTGTGGGTTGCTAGAAAGCGTCGCCCGGGACGCGGACGAAGCCTTCCATCAGCACTCGGGCGCTGCGGCTCATGATGGCTTTCTTCACCACCCATTCGCCGTTCACCTGAGTGGCTTCAGCACCGACACGCAAGGTGCCGGACGGATGCCCGAAGCGCACCGCATTGCGTTCAATACCGCCCGCCGCCAAGTTGACCAACGTCCCGGAAATCGCCGCGGCCGTGCCAATCGCCACGGCCGCCGTGCCCATCATCGCGTGGTGCAATTTGCCCATGGACAGCGCGCGCACCAGCAGGTCCACATCACCGGCCTTGATCGCCTTGCCACTGGACGCCACGTAATCCGCCGGTTTGGCCACAAACGCCACCTTCGGCGTGTGCTGGCGCTGGGCAGCTTCGTCCAGGTGCTTGATCAGGCCCATGCGCAAAGCGCCGTAGGCCCGCACGGTTTCGAACATCGCCAGGGCCTTGGGGTCGCTGTTGATTGCGCCTTGCAGCTCGGTGCCGGTGTAGCCGAGGTCTTCGGCGTTGATGAAAATCGTCGGGATACCGGCGTTGATCAACGTGGCCTTGAAGGTGCCGACACCGGGCACTTCCAGGTCGTCGACCAAGTTGCCGGTGGGGAACATCGAGCCGCCGCCGCCCTCTTCTTCCGCCGCTGGGTCCATGAACTCCAACTGCACCTCGGCGGCCGGGAAGGTCACGCCGTCAAGCTCGAAGTCGCCAGTTTCCTGCACCGCGCCGTCGGTGATCGGCACGTGGGCGATGATGGTTTTACCGATATTGGCCTGCCAAACCCGTACCACGGCTACGCCGTTGTGGGGCACGCGGGCGGGGTCGAGCAGCCCGGCGCTGATGGCGAAGGCGCCGACCGCCGCCGACAGGTTGCCGCAGTTGCCGCTCCAATCAATAAACGGCTTGTCGATGGAGACCTGGCCAAACAGGTAGTCAACGTCGTGATCGGCGCGGCTGCTTTTCGCCAGGATCACGGTTTTGCTGGTGCTCGATGTGGCGCCGCCCATGCCGTCGATCTGTTTGTCGTAAGGGTCTGGACTGCCGATTACCCGCAACAGCAAGGCGTCACGCGCCGCCCCCGGCACCTGCGCCGACTCGGGCAAGTCCTTGAGGTTGAAAAATACGCCCTTGCTGGTACCGCCACGCATGTAGGTGGCGGGGATCTTGATTTGCGCTACGTGTGCCATGGTTACCCCTCAGGCCGTCGCCGCCGATTCCAGGAAGTCCTGGGCAAAACGTTGCAACACGCCGCCCGCTTCGTAGATCGACACTTCTTCGGCGGTGTCCAGGCGGCAGGTCACCGGCACTTCGACACGCTCGCCATTCTTGCGGTTGATCACCAGGGTCAACCGCGCACGCGGGGTGCGCTCGCCAACCACATCGTAGGTCTCACTGCCGTCGATCTTCAGCGTGTGGCGGTCGGTGCCGGGCAGGAATTCCAGCGGCAATACGCCCATGCCCACCAGGTTGGTGCGGTGAATGCGCTCGAAACCTTCGGCAGCAATTGCCTCCACACCGGCCAGGCGCACGCCCTTGGCTGCCCAGTCGCGGGACGAGCCCTGGCCGTAGTCGGCGCCGGCGATGATGATCAGGGGCTGCTTGCGTTCCATGTAGGTTTCGATGGCTTCCCACATCCGCGTGACCTGGCCTTCGGGCTCGATACGCGCCAGGGAACCCTGCTTGACCTTGCCGTTTTCCACCACCATTTCGTTGAACAATTTTGGGTTGGCGAAGGTCGCGCGCTGCGCGGTCAAATGGTCGCCGCGATGCGTTGCGTAAGAGTTGAAGTCCACTTCAGGCAGGCCCATTTTCGCCAGGTATTCGCCGGCGGCGCTGTCGAGCATGATCGCGTTGGACGGCGACAAGTGGTCGGTGGTGATGTTGTCCGGCAGCACCGCCAGCGGGCGCATGCCCTTGAGCGGGCGTGCCCCGGCCAGCGCGCCTTCCCAGTAGGGTGGGCGGCGGATGTAGGTGCTTTGTGGGCGCCATTCGTACAGCGGCGCGACTTTCGGGCCGGTGTCTTCGTGAATCGCGAACATCGGAATGTACACCGCGCGGAATTGCTCAGGCTTCACCGAAGCCTTGACCACTGCGTCGATCTCTTCGTCGCTCGGCCAGATGTCTTGCAGGCGGATTTCCTTACCGTTGGCGTCGAGGCCGAGCACGTCTTTCTCGATATCGAAACGGATGGTGCCGGCAATCGCATACGCCACCACCAGCGGCGGCGACGCGAGGAAAGCTTGCTTGGCGTACGGATGAATCCGTCCGTCGAAGTTGCGGTTGCCGGACAACACGGCCGTGGCGTACAGGTCGCGGTCGATGATTTCCTGCTGGATCACCGGGTCCAGTGCACCGGACATGCCGTTGCAGGTGGTGCAGGCGAAGGCCACCACGCCGAAACCGAGCTTCTCCAGCTCAAGGCCCAGCCCCGCCTCTTCCAGGTACATGGCCACGGTTTTCGAGCCGGGTGCCAGGGACGACTTGACCCACGGTTTGCGCGTCAGCCCCAGTTTGTTGGCATTGCGCGCCAGCAGGCCTGCCGCGATCACGTTGCGCGGGTTGCTGGTGTTGGTGCAGCTGGTGATGGCCGCGATGATCACCGCACCGTCGGGCATTTGCCCTGGCACGTCATCCCACTGGCCGGAAATGCCTTTGGATGCCAGGTCGCTGGTCGCCACGCGGGCGTGCGGGTTGCTCGGGCCAGCCATGTTGCGCACGACGCTGGACAGGTCGAAGGTGAGGCCACGCTCGTATTGCGCGCCCTTGAGGTCATCGGCCCACAAGCCGGTGTGGCGAGCATATTGCTCCACCAGGGTGACTTGTTCGTCCTCGCGACCGGTGAGTTTCAGGTAGGCGATGGTCTGCTGGTCGATGTAGAACATCGCCGCAGTGGCGCCGTATTCCGGGGCCATGTTGGAGATGGTCGCGCGGTCGCCGAGGGTGAGGTTTGAGGCCCCTTCACCGAAGAACTCCAGCCAGGCACCCACCACTTTCTGCTGACGCAAAAACTCGGTCAGCGCCAGCACCATGTCGGTGGCGGTGATGCCCGGCAACAATTTACCGGTGAGCTCTACGCCGACGCTTTCCGGCAGGCGCATCCACGAGGCGCGGCCAAGCATCACGCTTTCGGCTTCGAGGCCACCGACGCCGATGGCGATCACGCCCAAGGCGTCTACATGCGGGGTGTGGCTGTCGGTGCCGACGCAGGTATCCGGGAAGGCCACGCCGTCGCGCACCTGGATCACCGGGGACATTTTCTCCAGGTTGATCTGGTGCATGATGCCGTTGCCGGGCGGGATGACGTCGACGTTCTTGAAGGCTTTTTTAGTCCACTCGATAAAGTGAAAACGGTCTTCGTTGCGACGGTCTTCGATGGCGCGGTTCTTCTCGAACGCATCCGGGTCAAAACCACCGGCTTCGACGGCCAGGGAGTGGTCGACGATCAGTTGAGTCGGCACCACCGGGTTGACCTGCGCCGGGTCGCCGCCTTGCAGGGCGATGGCATCGCGCAGGCCCGCGAGGTCCACCAGCGCGGTCTGTCCGAGAATGTCGTGGCAGACCACGCGTGCCGGGAACCACGGGAAGTCGAGGTCGCGTTTGCGGTCGATCAGTTGGCTCAGGGAGGCATTGAGGGTGGCCGGGTCGCAGCGGCGTACGAGGTTTTCGGCGAGCACGCGGGAGGTGTAGGGCAACGTGGCATAGGCGCCGGGGGTGATTGCCTCGACAGCCGCGCGGGCGTCGAAGTAATCCAGGCGGCTGCCGGGAAGCGGTTTGCGAAATTCAGTGTTCATCGTCAGGACTCGGTCACGGTGGTTGCAAAAGGAGCCGATTGATCCAGCGTTGAAATGCAGTTCAAGTGTGGGAGGGGCTTGCCCCCGATGGCAGTGTGTCAATCAACCCATCTGTTACTGATACACCGCTATCGGGGGCAAGCCCCCTCCCACATTTGACCCCATTCCAATTCCGGAAGAGCCAGCCTTCAGCGACGTTCGATTGGCACGAACTTGCGCTGCTCAACGCCGGTGTACTCGGCGCTTGGACGGATGATGCGGTTGTTGGCGCGCTGCTCGAACACATGCGCCGCCCAGCCCGTCAGGCGCGAGCACACGAAGATCGGCGTGAACAACTTGGTCGGGATGCCCATGAAGTGATACGCCGAGGCATGGTAGAAGTCGGCGTTGGGAAACAGCTTCTTCTGCTCCCACATGGTTTTGTCGATGGCTTCGGACACCGGGAACAACACCGTGTCGCCCACTTCATCGGCGAGTTTTTTCGACCAACCCTTGATCACTTCATTACGTGGGTCGTTGTCTTTGTAGATCGCGTGACCGAAGCCCATGATCTTGTCCTTGCGCGCCAGCATGCCGAGGGTGCCTTCGACGGCTTCTTCAGCCGACGAGAAACGCTCGATCATTTCCATCGCTGCTTCGTTGGCGCCGCCGTGCAGCGGGCCGCGCAGGGAACCGATGGCGGCAGTGACGCAGGAATACAGGTCGGACAGGGTCGACGCACACACCCGGGCGGTGAAGGTCGAGGCGTTGAATTCGTGCTCCGCGTAGAGGATCAGCGACACGTTCATCACCTTGACGTGCAGTTCGCTCGGCGGCTTGCCATGCAGCAGGTGCAGGAAGTGGCCGCCGATGGTCGGCTCGTCGGTCACGCAGTCGATGCGCTTGCCGTCGTGGCTGAAGCGGTACCAGTAGCACATGATCGCCGGGAAGGCGGCGAGCAGGCGGTCAGTGACGTCGCGCTGCACGCTGAAGTCTTTTTCCGGCTCGATATTGCCCAGGAACGAGCAACCGGTGCGCATCACGTCCATTGGGTGGGCGTCGGCGGGGATGCGCTCCAGCACTTCTTTCAACGCCTGCGGCAGGTCGCGCAGCTTGCTCAGCTTGGCGCTGTAGGCCGCCAGTTCGGCCTGGGTCGGCAGTTCGCCGTACAGCAGCAGGTAAGCGACTTCTTCAAATTGCGCATCGGCGGCCAGTTCGCGCACGTCGTAGCCGCGGTAGGTCAGGCCGGCACCGGCCTGGCCCACGGTGGACAGTGCGGTCTGCCCGGCGACCTGGCCACGCAGGCCGGCGCCACTCAGTACTTTTGCTTCAGCCATGGTTTTTCTCCAATTTTGTCTTTATTCAGGGAGGCGTGTTCGTCACTTTTTCGCGGCAAACAACGCGTCAAGCTTCTGCTCGAAGGTGTGGTAGTCGATGCGATCGTAAAGCTCCATACGGGTTTGCATGGTGTCGATCACGTTCTGCTGGGTGCCGTCGCGACGGATCGCGGTGTAGACGTTTTCGGCGGCCTTGTTCATGGCGCGGAAGGCCGAAAGCGGGTACAGCACGATGGAAACATCGGCAGATTTCAACTGTTCGGTGGTGTACAGCGGCGTGGCGCCGAACTCGGTGATGTTGGCCAGGATCGGCGCTTTCACACGGGCGGCGAACAGCTTGTACATCTCCAGTTCAGTGATGGCCTCCGGGAACACCATGTCGGCGCCGGCTTCGATGCAGGCGGCGGCGCGTTCCAGGGCCGACTCCAACCCCTCGACGGCCAGGGCATCGGTACGGGCCATGATCACAAAGCTGTCATCGGTGCGCGCATCCACAGCGGCCTTGATGCGGTCGACCATTTCCTGCTGGGACACGATTTCTTTGTTCGGACGATGACCGCAGCGCTTGGCGCCGACCTGGTCTTCGATGTGGATCGCGGCGGCGCCAAACTTGATCATCGACTTGACCGTACGCGCCACGTTGAAGGCCGAGGAGCCGAAACCGGTGTCCACGTCTACCAGCAGCGGCAGGTCGCATACGTCGGTGATGCGGCGTACGTCAGTGAGTACGTCGTCCAGGCCGGTGATGCCCAGGTCCGGTACACCGAGGGAGCCGGCCGCCACCCCGCCACCCGACAGGTAGATCGCCTTGAACCCGGCGCGCTTGGCCAGCAGGGCGTGGTTGGCATTGATCGCGCCAACGACTTGCAACGGCTGTTCACTGGCAACGGCGTCACGGAAACGCTGGCCTGGAGTGCTCTTATTGTTGGAACTCATGACTCACCTCGTGATTGGGCAGCACCGTCCGGGAAGTGACGGGCAATGTTGCGTTTGGAAGCGCCGATATGCCGGCGCATCAACAGTTCGGCCAGTTCACCGTCGCGATCGGCAATCGCGTCAAGAATGCGGTGGTGCTCGGCAAAGGCCTGGCGTGGACGATTGGGGGTAGCGGAAAACTGGATGCGGTACATGCGCACCAATTGGTACAGCTCGCCGCAGAGCATTTGCGTGAGGGTGCGGTTGCCGGCGCCTTGAATGATCCGGTAATGAAAATCGAAGTCGCCTTCCTGCTGGTAGTAGCCGACACCGGCCTGGAACGCGGCATCGCGTTCATGGGTGTGCAGCACTTGGCGTAGCTCTTCAATCTCCGTGTCGGTCATGCGCTCGGCCGCCAGGCGGCAGGCCATGCCTTCGAGGGATTCGCGGATTTCATAGAGTTCGATCAGTTCAGCGTGGCTCAGCGACACCACCCGCGCGCCGACGTGAGGCACGCGCACCAGCAGGCGCTGGCCTTCCAGGCGGTGGATCGCCTCGCGCAGCGGGCCACGGCTGATGCCGTAGGTGCGCGCCAGCTCCGGCTCGGAAATTTTGCTGCCGGGGGCGATCTCGCCTTTGACGATGGCGGCCTGGATACGCCGGAAGACGTTCTCGGACATGGTCTGGGAATCGTCTTGCACCACCACTGGGGTTTCCAGCTGATCCAGCATATTGTCGACACCTTTAAAAGCAATGTGGCAAAAACTAGCCAATCAGCCCCCATTAGTCAAAGAATAAATCAACATTGTCGACAATCGTCTAATAACCCTGAGTGCACGCTCCTGGGGCATGGCCGCCTGCCAGCGCTGGCGCCAAAAAAGCATCATGTTAGAATGCCCGCCGCATTTGCCTGACATCACTAGATGAAACGGCGCACGAGGGAGCTTGCGCAGTAATGCCAGTCGCCTTGAATCAAACATCGCACTGCACCGCCTCAGGATTTATGAGACTCAAGCCCTTCCCCCTGTTTTGCCTAATGTTCATTCCAGGCCTTGGCGCTGCCGCCGAGAAAACTGTGTATGGACTCAACGAATACGCCCAATTGGCCGGCATCGACCTGGAAGTCGCCGCCAAACTGGACACCGGCGCCAAGACCGCTTCCCTCAGTGCCCGTGATATCAAGCGCTTCAAGCGCAACGGCGAGTCCTGGGTGCGCTTCTACCTGGCCATCGACACCGCCCATTCCCATCCCATCGAGCGCCCCCTGGCCCGCGTCAGCAAGATCAAGCGCCGCGCCGGTGACTACGACCCCGATGAGGACAAGAACTACACCGCCCGTCCGGTGATCGCTCTGGATATCTGCATGGGCACCGCTTTACGCAGCATCGAAGTGAACTTGACTGACCGCAGCGCCTTCCAATATCCGCTGCTGATCGGCTCCGAAGCGTTGAAACGCTTTGATGCGCTGGTCGACCCCAGTCTTAAATATGCAGCAGGCAAGCCCGCCTGTGCCGCCGACGCTCATACCGCCGAGTAAACCGAATGCGCTCTCTGACCCTGCACCTGAAAATCCTGATCGCCATCCTGGTGGTGCTGGGTATTTCGGTCACCGCCTATCAGATCTTCGTGTTGGGGATCCCCGTCACCGAGGACGCCACCGACGACTTGTGGAACATCGACGCCAAGGTCGAGTTCGTCGCCAACCCGAAAGACCCGGTGAAAATCCAGATGTTCGTGCCGCCCTTGAGCCGCGACTTCGTCAGCCTCAACGAAAGTTTTATCTCGAACAACTACGGGGTGAGCGTCAACCGCACCGACGGCAACCGCAAGGTCACCTGGTCGGCACGCCGCGCCAAGGGCAACCAGACCCTGTATTACCGGCTGGTGCTGACCAAGCGTTACAGCGGCGAAAAGGTCAAGGTCAAGGGCCCCACGTTCCGCGATAGCATCGCCGTGGAAGGTCCGGAGAAAATCGCCGCCGAAGCCTTGCTGGCGCCGATCCGCCAGCACTCGGCCGACGTCGAGACCTTTATTACCGAAGCCATCAAGCGCACCAATAACCTCAACGACGACAATGTGAAGCTGCTGCTGGCGGGCGATCCGTCTATCCCGCACAAGGCCAAGATTGTCGAGTTGCTGCTCTCTATTGCCCACGTGCCGGTGGAAAAGGTGCATACCATCCGCTTGGTGGCCGACCAGCCGCAAACCCCGGAACTGTGGCTGCGCAGCTTCAACGGCAATGACTGGTTGTACTTCAACCCTGAAACCGGCGAACAAGGCCTGCCCGCCGACCGCCTGCTGTGGTGGACCGGTGATGAAAACCTGATCACCGTCGACGGCGGCAAGAAGGCCATGGTGACCTTCAGCCTGAACAACAGCGAGATGAACGCGATTCGCCTGGCCAAGCTGACCGACGAGAACACTGACGCCAACTTCCTCGAATACTCGCTCTACGGCCTGCCGCTGCAGACCCAGCAGACGTTCATGATCATGGTGATGATCCCGATTGGCGTGCTGGTGATCCTGATCCTGCGCAACCTGATCGGCCTGCAGACCCTGGGCACTTTCACCCCGGTGCTGATCGCCCTGGCGTTCCGCGAGACGCAGTTGGGCTTCGGGATTGTGCTGTTCACGATTATCACGGCACTGGGGCTGTCGCTCAGGTCGTACCTGGAACACTTGAAATTGCAGATGCTGCCGCGGTTGTCCGTGGTGTTGACCTTCGTGGTGGTACTGATCGCAGCCATCAGCCTGTTCAGCCATAAATTGGGGCTGGAACGCGGGTTGTCGGTGGCGCTGTTCCCGATGGTGATCCTGACCATGACCATCGAACGCCTGTCGATCACCTGGGAAGAGCGCGGCGCGAACCATGCGCTGAAAGTGGCGATTGGTACGCTGTTCGCCGCCTCCCTGGCGCACCTGATCATGAGCGTGCCGGAGCTGATCTACTTTGTGTTCACCTTCCCGGCGATCCTGCTGATCCTGGTGGGTTTCATGCTGGCCATGGGTCGTTATCGCGGCTACCGCCTGACCGAGTTGGTGCGGTTCAAGGCTTTTCTCAAGGCTGACCAGTAATGTTCGGGTTCTGGAAGACCTGGAAGGCCCTCGAGGCGCGGGGGATCATGGGCATCAATCGGCGTAACGCCGACTACGTGCTCAAGTACAACAAGCGCAGCCTGTACCCGATTGTGGATGACAAGATCATCACCAAGGAGCGCGCGCTCGCGGCGGGCATCCACGTGCCGGAAATGTACGGCGTGATCTCCACTGAGAAGGAAATCGACAAGCTCGACGAGATTATCGGCGGGCGCAGCGACTTTGTGATCAAACCGGCCCAAGGTGCCGGCGGTGACGGCATCCTGGTGGTGGCGGACCGCTTTGAAGGGCGCTATCGCACAGTGTCCGGCAAGATCATCAGCCATGAAGAGATCGAGCATCAGATCTCCAGCATCCTCACCGGCCTCTATTCACTGGGCGGCCACCGTGATCGTGCGCTGATCGAATACCGCGTGGTGCCTGACCAGATCTTCAAGAGCATCAGCTATGAAGGCGTGCCGGACATCCGCATCATCGTGCTGATGGGCTACCCGGTGATGGCCATGCTGCGCTTGCCGACCCGCCAGTCGGGCGGCAAGGCCAACCTGCACCAAGGGGCGATAGGCGTGGGTGTCGACCTCGCCACCGGCCTGACCCTGCGCGGAACCTGGCTGAACAACATCATCACCAAACACCCAGACACCACCAACGCGGTGGATGGCGTGCAACTGCCCAACTGGGACGGTTTCATGAAGCTCGCGGCCGGTTGCTATGAACTGTGCGGGCTGGGTTATATCGGTGTGGACATGGTGCTGGACCAGGAGAAAGGCCCCCTGATCCTGGAGCTGAATGCACGGCCAGGATTGAATATCCAGATTGCCAATGACTGTGGTTTGACCCTGCGCACCCATGCGGTGGAAGCGCGGTTGGAAGACCTGAAAGCCGCCGGCGTGACGGAAACGCCGGAGGAACGCGTGAAGTTCGTGCAGGAAATGTTTGGGCATATTCCGCCTGTGGAAGGCTGAAGACCGCATCGCCGGCAAGCCGGCGCCTACAGTGGAATGCGGTACAATCCCCGCCCCTCTATGCTCATAGCTGATTCGCCTCGCATGTCGACCTGCTCCGTACACTCACTCCCCTACCGGGCCAACCCCGCCGAGTTTTTTGCGGCGATTCGCCATGCGCCTGGTGCCGTGCTATTGGACAGTGGCCGACCCGCGGCCGAACGCGGGCGGTATGACCTGCTGAGCGCCTGGCCGCAGGCGACGTTGACGGTATCGCCTGACGAAAGCGGTAGTGATTTCCTGCAACGCTTGCGGGAAAACCTCACCCAGTTGGGGAAAGCGGACTTGCCGACCGGTTATACGCTGCCGTTTGCCGGCGGCCTGATCGGTTACCTGAGCTACGATTTCGGCCGCCACCTGGAACAAATGCCGCACCTGGCCGCAGACGATCTGCACCTGCCGGATGCGCGCTTCGGGCTGTATGCCTGGGCATTGATCAGTGATCACCAGGCGCAGACGAGCCAGTTGGTCTTTCATCCCGCGCTGGCCGATAGCGAGCGACACCGCTTGATCGCTTTGTTCAGCCAGGATGTTGTTCACACCTCGGCCACCTTCACACTTCAGGGCAGCATGGCGCCGGACCTCACCGCCGAGGCTTACCGGCAAGCCATCGTGCGTATCCAGGACTACATCCAGGCCGGCGATTGCTATCAGGTCAACTTCGCCCAGCGTTTTCGAGCGCCGTGCAGCGGCGATCCGTGGGTGGCTTATTGCGCCCTGCGCGAAGCCTGCCCGACGCCGTTCTCCGGGTTCCAGAGCCTGCCGGACGACGGCGCGGTGCTGAGCCTGTCGCCCGAGCGTTTCGTGCGCATCACCGAACGCCAAGTCGAAACCCGCCCGATCAAAGGCACTCGACCACGGGGTGAGACGCCCGAAGAAGACGCAGCCAACGCCGCCGAACTGCTGGCCAGCCCCAAGGACCGCGCCGAAAACCTGATGATCGTCGACCTGCTGCGCAACGATCTCGGCCGCACCTGCCGCACCGGCTCCGTGAGCGTGCCGGAGCTGTTCAGCCTGGAGAGCTACCCCAACGTGCACCACTTGGTCAGCAGCGTCATCGGCACACTGGCCGACGACAAAGACGCCCTCGACCTGATCGCCGGCAGCTTTCCCGGCGGCTCCATCACCGGCGCGCCGAAGATTCGCGCGATGCAGATCATCGACGAACTGGAGCCAACCCGGCGCGGCTTGTACTGCGGCTCGCTGCTGTACCTGGACGTGCGCGGCGAAATGGACAGTTCCATCGCCATCCGCAGCTTGCTGGTCAAGGATGGGCAGGTGTGCTGCTGGGGCGGCGGTGGGATTGTGGCGGATTCGCAGTGGGAGTCGGAGTATCAAGAGTCGCTGACGAAGGTACGGGTGTTGTTACACACGTTGGAAAACCTGCCTTAGCCACGCCCCTCCTGGCTCTCGGGTGCAGAGCCGCTCGACTGGAAAGAACCTGAATCAGAACGTCTATGGACGGCGTTTGAGCTGGAAGATAGCGTCCAGCCCGAACGCCCAATGGCCGTCTGTGAGGGATCACATGAAACGACTGCTTACCTGTCAGAAATTATTTCCGAGATTGCATCTCACCCAAACCGCATCTATCATCTCCCAAATTGGGAGGTTGCAGCGATGCGAATAATCGCTCTCTCTACCCTAAGACTGTTTTGGGAAAGCCACTCAGCCTATTCCGACGCCAAAACACCGCTGGTCGAGCTGTACCGCCATATGGAAAAAGCGACTTACCCAACACCACAAGCGCTCAAAGCGGAACTTAGAACGGCAAGCATCCTTAAAAGTGGCAGGGTTGTATTCAACGTCGGCGGCAACAAGTATCGAGTAATCATGGCGATCGACTATCAGCGACAGCTTGGGTTCGTACGTTTCGTAGGGACTCACGCGCAGTACGATCAGATCAACGCGGAGACCGTGTGATGAACATCAAACCTATACATTCCCAGGAAGACCTGACCGCTGCGCTCGCACGGGTGGAGCAGCTCTGGGGAGCGGAAATGGGCTCACCCGAAGGGGACGAGCTGGAAGTTCTTGCAGTGCTCATTGAGAAGTACGAGGCAGAGCATTTTCCGATGCCACCTTCGGATCCAGTGGAGGCCATCAAGTTCAGGATGGAGCAACTGGGTATGACCGCCCGCGATCTGGAGCCCTTTATCGGCACCAGTGGGCGGGTGTCGGAGGTGTTGAACCACAAACGCAAGCTGAGCCTGTCGATGATCAAGCGCCTGCATGAAGGCTTGAGCATTCCTTATGAGCGGTTGCTTGCAGGGGTTTAACGGGGAAATATACGCGGGCTGTACTGGCCCCTTCGCGAGCAAGCCCACATTGTTACGCGTACATCCCTTGGAATGCGGTCGAATGTGGGAGCGTGCTTGCTCGCGAAGAGGCCATCAGCAACGCCGAATAACCTACAAGCTCAACGGCCGGTTCGACGCCTTGATAAATTCTTTCTTCAACGCCTCAAACGTATGCACCGCCGGAAACTGCGGGAATTCACGAATCACGTTCTCCGGTGCATGGAACAGGATCCCCCGATCGGCTTCGCCCAGCATGGTGGTGTCGTTGTAGGAGTCGCCGGCGGCGATCACGCGGTAGTACAGCGTCTTGAAGGCCAGTACCGATTGACGCTTGGGGTCTTTCTGGCGCAACTGGTAGCTCACCACGCGGTCGTTTTCGTCGGTGATGAGACGGTGGCAGAGCAAGGTCGGGAAGCCCAGCTGGCGCATCAGCGGCTGGGAGAATTCGTAGAAGGTGTCTGACAGGATCACCACCTGGAAGCGCTCGCGCAGCCAGTTGACGAACTCGATGGCGCCGTCCAGCGGCTTGAGGGTGGCGATCACTTCCTGGATGTCGGCGAGCTTGAGGCCGTGTTCATCGAGGATGCGCAGGCGTTGCTTCATCAATACGTCGTAGTCGGGAATGTCCCGGGTGGTAGCCCGCAGGGATTCAATACCGGTTTTTTCGGCGAAGGCGATCCAGATTTCCGGAACCAGCACCCCTTCCAGGTCGAGACAGGCAATTTCCACAAGACACTCCATTTTGATGTTGTTGATTGAGCGAGCAAAAGGACTGCCGAACTCTAGCGATTCAAGCTCGTCGCCGCAACGCAGAGCGTATTTTGATACCATCGCTTCCCTATAGAGCGCTCAGCGCCACTGACCTGTAGGAACCGTCCTGATGAACCAAACCTTCGACGTCGCTGAACTCGCCGCGACTTACGCCAACAAATCCGCCCAGGACATTCTCAAACTGGCGTTCAGCCAGTTCGGTGAAGACCTGTGGATTTCCTTCAGCGGCGCCGAGGACGTGGTGCTGGTCGACATGGCCTGGAAGCTGAACAAGAACGTCAAGGTGTTCAGCCTCGACACCGGCCGCCTGCACCCGGAAACCTACCGGTTTATCGAGCAGGTGCGCGACTTCTACAAGATCGACATCGAGCTGATTTCGCCGGACCAGAGCAAGCTGGAACCCTTTGTCAAAGAGAAAGGCCTGTTCAGCTTCTACAAGGACGGCCATGGCGAATGCTGCGGCGTGCGCAAGATCGAGCCGCTGCGCCGTAAACTCGCAGGCGTGAATGCCTGGGCCACCGGCCAGCGTCGCGACCAGAGCCCCGGCACCCGCAGCCAGGTGGCAGCGCTTGAAATCGACACGGCCTTCTCCACGCCGGAACGTACCCTGTACAAATTCAACCCACTGGCGCAGATGACCAGTGAGGAAGTCTGGGGTTACATCCGCATGTTGGAGTTGCCGTACAACAGCCTGCATGAGCGCGGTTTTATCAGCATCGGCTGTGAGCCCTGCACCCGTCCGGTATTGCCGAACCAGCATGAGCGTGAAGGCCGCTGGTGGTGGGAGGAAGCCACGCAGAAGGAATGCGGGCTGCACGCGGGGAATATCATCAGCAAGGCGTAAGCACTGGCGCGGCAAGAAAATGTGGGAGGGGGCTTGCCCCGGTACAAACCGGGGACATCGTTTACATTTCTAACCGGGGACATGGTTTACAGGT